>NZ_CAUQJB010000011.1:0-125678 GCF_963518325.1 uncultured Vagococcus sp.
TTTAGCATAACAATCCATCCTTTGGAAGTTTATCGCTGAGATGGCAGTTAGCTAGCGACGAGGGGCTTTTTTCATAACTACGCATTCTTAATATTTTGAAAATGAGTCATGGTTTCACTCACTGGACTGCTTGTTCTGTTTGATCAAGAACGTCGATAAAATAATTCGTTATAAAACGACTGATAACTTCACTCGTCCATTGACGTTTTGATTTTTTAGCATAACAATCCATCCTTTGGAAGTTTATCGCTGAGATGGCAGTTAGCTAGTAACGAGGGACTTTTTTCATAACTACGCATTCTTAATATTCTGAAAATGAGTCATGGTTTCACTCACTGGACTACTTGTTCTGTTTGAACAAACCGATGATGAAATGGCTTGTTATAAAACAGGTGACGGCTCAATCAACCTTTAAAATTTTGATATTAATTCTCATTCTTTTTTTAATTAGACGTATCAGTGAGATAGTCCTTTATATTGGTCTTTGTAAGTCAACCAAACAATATAAAGGCTTTTTTGTCTTTTCCCTCCCTTTAATTAAAGAAATACGCCCCTATATCTTCACAACACTAGTGACACTACGTAATTCTATTTATTATAATGTCGCTCACCAACTGCCACAAACCCACATTTTTCATAAAAGACTCTTGCTGTTGCCTGAGCATTGACACTAATTTTTTCATAGCCTCGTAAACTTAGATCTTCTATCAGAAAGCGGACTAATCTTAGACCATAACCCCGTCCCTGGTATCGCGAAACAACGGCAAAACTCGTTAAATGTACGACACTTACCTTCTCATTCTAAGCAACTTAATCTTGCCACTAATTGATTGTCAACCAGACCATCGAAAAATCATTGTCTTTTTCAATCCCTAAGTTCTCTGTATAAAGGCTTTCGCAAAACAAGCCTCTCTGAATAAAGGGGTTCATCCAGTTGTGATCCTTTACTACTCCCATTTTTCCCTCTCAACACCTTTCATCTCATCACATAATTTTATCATAAAACCAGGCTAGACTTTCTTTGGGTCGGATAAATCACCCTTCTCACGATTTTATCACAAATGATAAGAAACCGCTTTTTTAGTATAGCTATGTTATAATTAAGGCACAAAAAAATCAAAAGAGGTAATAAAATGACAGATCAATTGCAACAAGATCAACTAGAAAAAATCAAAGAATGGAATGAACTTTTTGAAACACTTATGCTTGGTGTTATTTTTGGTGAAATCGAGACAAAAGAAATCGACATCACCTCCAACATGATTCAATTGGATTTTAGTGGTAGGTCTCTGTCTGCCCTCCCTCACGCTGAGGAGCTTCTGACTTTTCCCACCACCCCTCCTACTTCTTTCAAAGAAGTTTATAAAAATCCAGTCATCGCAGACTATATCTACAGTCTATACCCTCACCGGGAGATTGATTTTGAGAAAGTCGTAACTCATATGGGACACGAAATAATAATTGACCAGTCAAATCTGGAGGGACACCCCTGGTTAAATGCCCTTGCAGAGGGGATCAATAATGCGGTCTTAGCTCTTGTTCATATCCGTGTTTTTATTATTATTAATTAGATGGAGGAATATTCAATGACGACACAAAAAAAATGCGATATTTGTTCGACCTCTTTATCCTCAGCAGTTCTTTTTCAACACATTGAACCGGAAATTCAAGCTCTTTTATTGAAAGATTATCCCCAACTTAAGGATGATTCGCTTATCTGTTTTTCTCATGTTATGGATTATCGCCTTGCCCATATTAAAAGTCAGATAAAAAGCGATTCTGATGAAATGGCCAAAATTAATAAAACAGTCATCAGCAGCATTAAGACCGGTTCACCAATTTCTGAAAACACCAATACTAGTATCAATGATCAGTTAACTGCAGGTCAGAAAACCGCAGATGCCATTGCTCGTTTTGGCGGTAGCTGGCCTTTTATCTTTACTTTTATCGGAGTCTTAGTCGTCTGGATTATTATCAATTCAATTGCTCTTTTTGCCAAACCTTTTGATCCTTATCCTTTCATCTTGTTAAACCTGGTTCTTTCTTGCCTGGCGGCAGTTCAGGCCCCTGTTATTATGATGAGTCAGAATCGCCAAGGAGAGCGGGACCGGATGCAAACCAATAACGATTACCAAACTAACCTAAAGGCCGAAATAGAAATTCGCCTGCTCCATCAAAAAATGGATCACCTGCTTAACAACGAATGGCAACACCTCGTTGAAATGCAAAATATCCAACTTTCCTTGCTTGAAGAATTACAAAAGCAAATCAATGAAATAGAAAACGGTCAGATTAACGACAACAAATAAAAACATCATTGCCTCAAGTATCTGAGGCGATGATGTTTTTATCTTAAAAGACTTTTAACGATACACGTAATTAATGAAAAATAACAAAGCAATGAAGACAGGGAAAAAGACCAGATAAACAGTTTTAAACTTAATTTCCTTCGAAGACACAGACGGAATGAAAGACAACAATAACAAGATAGCTAAACCGTATAAGGTGGCCTCCTCAGCAATCACTTTTGTGACAAACAACCCAATTGTGGCAGCCGCTGTTAGAGCCAGCGCCAAAGTAACTTTTTTATTTTGCATTTTCCCGCTCCTTTATAACAGCAATTGTCAGCTTTTAGACTAAACTGATTCAACCACTTTGCCCTTCTTAGACAATTGGTTCATTTTTTCTTGGATTTGACGTTTAAAAATAAGACTGATTACAAGTATCAGCAATACCACGACAGCGATTATCCCCATGATAGCATAATTTTTTTTCAACACTGAATCACCTAACCACGTCCACATAATCGTCGATGGTAAACTTGCCAAAGACATACTGATTAAGTAACGGCTCAAAGTAATCTCCGTTTGGGCAAACATATAAGGCAGTATCCCATTTGGCACCCCAGGAATAACATAGGAAGCAAAGACTAATAACTCAGGTTTTTCCATTTCCTTAATTTTATTAAAATCAAAAAATTTATTCTTTTTCTTGGACTCCTTAAGACGGCTGGCAAAAAACATCCCAAAGGTTTTTTTGAATTGTCTGACGCCCAAAAAGATAATCGTATTCCCCAGCACATAACCAAACAAACTAATTAAAGTCCCCCACCATATGCCGTAACAGAGACCTGCCAGTATTTCCACAACGGCTGATGGCACCACAACTAAAATCGCCTGAAGTGCTTGTAGACCAATTAAACTTAGCACACCTTTGATACCGTAAGTATGGATATAGGACACAACTTTGCCTTCATTACCAGAATCCTTTATCACCTGCTTAAGTAATGGATACAAATCAACAAACAGCCCTAAAATCAAGACCACAAATAGTGCAAGTAAAATAATTGAAAGTACTATTTCCTTTCTATTTTTCATAAAGTCTCCCGTCAGTCAGTTTTTTTAAAGTGATATCTTTTAAATACGTCTATAATAGAAGTGATATAGCTACATAATACTACAGTTTGACCGTAATATAAACTAATAGCCAAGGTAGCTTTCACAACATAACCTCCACCTATGTCCAATAAATGTAAATAGTTGACTTTCAACTAAATTCTTAAGATAATTGGGAGTTGAAACTGTCACTTTTTTAGTTACAGAAGTGCCTACAGAAAGGAAGTATCGCAACACATGAATCTCCCAGACTCTCTCGTCACAGCATATAAAGAAGGATATCGTGAATTTAGCTGGATAGTAGAAGTATCACAAGCAATCGATCCTTTAGTTCTTTTCGCTAAAAGCCAAGCTTATCAAGGTCAGCGTTTTTACTGGCAGACACCTAGCCATGATTTAGTATTAATCGGCTGTGGTCAACAGGAAATGCTTATTCCAACTGAACTAACTGACCAAGAATTAACTCATCTAATGAAGGCTAAACAAGATAACATCTATCATAATCAACACATACCTGGAACAGGCAGCCTTTTATTCGGTGGTCTGCCCTTTAATCACGCCCATCACGCAGAAGAGCTTTGGGGACCTCTCGATCAAGGGTTGTTTTATTTGCCAGCTTTAATGGTTAGCATCATTGACAGTCATGCTTATAGTACCTTCAACTTCGCTGCCTCTTCCTTGGAAGAATTATCTGAGGCCTGGCACCAGCGACAAGAAGACCTTCTGACCTGGTTCAAGGCGCCTCTGCCCTCTGAAGAAAAGACTTCACTGACAAAAAAAGAGCTCCATGTTGAAGAGTGGCTAGAAGTTGTTGACCAAACTGTGGCAGAGATTAAAGCACATTCTCCTTTAAAAAAAGTCGTGTTAGCTCGACAGTTAGCCATTAACAGTCAACGACCATGGCAAACTGCTACAATTCTGAAACGCTTAACGGAGCAGCAACAAGCAACTTACATTTACGCTTTGGAAAAAGACGATTATCTTTTTATTGGGGCAAGTCCAGAACGGTTGCTTCAAGGGACTAGTTCTGAATACATCACCGCCTGCATTGCTGGTTCGATTGCCAGAGGAGCCACACTGGAAGAGGATCAACGTTTGGGTCAAGAACTGTTAAACGATCTGAAAAATCAGCAAGAACACCAAATTGTCGTGGACCAAATTGCTGGCGATTTTCAACAGATGATCGCCGAGGACTTGCTTATTCAACCAGCAAGTCTCTTAAAAAATCGTGATATTCAGCATTTACATATTCCTTTACGAGGGAAAAGAAAAGATGGCACAACCTTGATTGGAGGGGTTAAACAATTACATCCCACCCCTGCTCTCGGCGGTCAACCAAAAGGATTAGCTAGAGAGTTTATTGCCCAACATGAACCTTTAGGTCGGGGATTGTACGGAGGCCCCATTGGCTGGGTTTCACTTCAAGATGATTGTGGTGAATTCGCCGTCGGCATCCGCTCGGCGATTTTAACTAAACAAACGGGCTATCTCTATGCCGGTTGTGGGATCGTTGCTGACTCAGTGGCTGAATCTGAACGACAGGAAACGGCGATAAAATTCCAACCCATGTTGCGAGCAATCGGTTAAGGTAAACTGTATGTGTTTAATTAGGAGGAAATCAAGATGTCCCATCAAGAAATAATGACACGTTATTTATTACAATTTATTCAGGGCTTGATTGCCAGTCAGGTCAAGACGGCTGTCATTAGCCCTGGTTCGCGCTCTACGCCACTCGCATTACTCTTGCACAGAGAGCCAGCCATTCAAACCTTTATCGCCGTCGATGAACGTTCCGCTGGTTTTTTCGCTTTAGGGTTAAGTAAAACTCAGAATCGGCCTGTGGCCTTACTTTGTACGTCTGGAACAGCAGCGGCAAATTATTACCCTGCGATTTGCGAAGCTCAGGAAAGCAATATTCCGTTAATTGTCTTAACAACTGATCGACCTCATGAATTGCGACAAGTCGGCGCTCCTCAAGCCATGGATCAGCTCAATCTGTTTCAAGGGCATGTCAAACTGTTTGTGGAGATGGCCTTACCTGAGGCTACACCAACCATGCTCACTTATGCTTATTGGCAAGGGTTGCGTTCTGTCCAGACAGCTGGTCAAATCCCTGCTGGACCGGTTCATTTAAACTTTCCTTTAAGAGAACCTTTGTTGCCTGACTTAAACTTAACCAGCTCATCACCTGCTACTAAACAAGTCTTTCAAGGTCAACAACATTTAAATAACAGCGACTTAACCTATCTGGCCGCCCATTGGTCTAATAAACGGGGCTTGCTAATTGTCGGCGGTAGTCAAGGGACCAGGGAGGCTCAGCAATTCATCAAACTCGCAGAGTCTCTTGGCTGGCCAATCTTAAGTGATCCGCTGGCAAACATTCTGACATGTGGCAGTCAAAGCCCCTCGATTATTGCCGGCGGCGACTTACTGATTGCCGATTTGCCTGAAAAATTGAAGCCTGAAATTATCGTGCAATTCGGCCTCTTACCCATTTCAAAAGAGCTAATGATTTGGCTTGCTACTCTTGAGGCGACTGACACTGAACGTTTTTTTATTGATCAAAATGGCCAATGGCAAGAACAATTAAAACAGGCTCAAGTCATGATTCAAGCCAATGAACAAGGCCTACTCAGCGAGCTACTTGCGCTGCCATTAGAGCCGATTGAACGGGCTTGGTTAGCATCATGGAAAGTTTCTGAAAAGCTAGTTCAAGAGGTTTTAGTCACTGATAGTCCTCAATTAACTGAAGCTCAGGCTAGTCTGCTGGTTCATCAACATATGACAGCTGATGGGCAGCTATTTGTCGCCAACAGCATGCCTATTCGTTATTTGGATCGTTATATGGTACCACGAGCCACTCCTTACCAACTCTATGGAAATCGGGGTATCAACGGCATCGATGGTGTTGTTTCAACCGCTTTAGGAATGACGGCAGCTGCGCCACATCGACAAAACGTCTTACTAGTTGGGGATTTAACTCTTTATCACGATATGAATGGACTATTTCTCAGTAAAAAATACCAACTACCTTTAACGATTGTTCTATTGAATAATAATGGCGGTGGCATTTTTTCCTTTCTTTCACAGAATCAACTGGAAGAACCAGATTTCGAGGCTCTTTTCGGTACGCCTTTGGACATGGACTTTTCATTGGTTGCCGATCTCTATGAAGGAAGCTATCACTTAGTAGAAAGCCCACAGCAGTTGGTACACTTACTTAAGACGCCAACGGATCATCTGCGTGTTTTGGAAATCCAAACTCAGCGTCAGGAGAACCTTCCAGAATTAGAACGAATTAAAGCAACCATTCACCAGCAATTAGGTCAGATCGATGAGATATAACCGTCACGGTGTTGCCTATTATTATACTTGGCTGAACGATCATCAGAGTTCTCGGCCAACACTCCTCTGCCTCCATGGCTTCACAGGAACCAGTGAAACCTTCAGACAGATAGCCGAGGAAATTCCCGAATACAACCTCTTGGCAATCGATTTAATTGGACATGGCCAAACCGAGAGCCTAGTCCATCCATATCGTTACCAACTTACCAGTTTGATTCAAGATCTTAAGGGATTGATGGATCACCTTAACTTAACTTCTTTTGCACTTTTAGGTTATTCAATGGGAGCCCGTGTTGCTTTAAGTTTTGCGTTGACTTACCCAGAATCCATCACCCATTTAATACTAGAAAGTGGCTCACCTGGTTTATCCACTGATGTAGCTCGCCAACAACGCCGCAACAGTGATTTGAAATTAGCTCAGAAACTTTTAAACTCCCCCATAGCAGAATTCGTGAAATGTTGGGAGCAGTTGCCTTTATTCGCCAGCCAAAAACGTTTGGGTCACACGATACAGCTAAAAATAAAAAATGAACGACTTCATCAATCAGCTTTTGGCTTAGCCACAAGTCTTTGGGGAATGGGAACTGGTAGCCAACCTAATTATTGGCCCCAGCTGTCTGATTTGAACAAGATGCCCCTCTTACTTATTACAGGGAGCGAAGACCCTAAATTTCAAGAAATTGCGGGAAAGATGGTTGCCTTGCAACCATCCATCACTAGTCAAACAATTGAGCTGGCCGGTCATGCCGTTCATTTGGAACAGCCCCAATTATTCGCCAGCAGCCTGAAGCAGTGGTTAAAAGGAGAGACATTAAATGAAACTCACTAAAATTGAAAGTTACCATGTTCGTTTGCCTTTGATGACACCCTTTCAAACTAGCTATGGCACTCTCACTACGAAGGCCTTTGATTTAATAATCGTAACCGATGAGCTAGGAAATCAGGGATATGGTGAGCTCTTGCCCTTTGAACAGCCCGATTATTTGGAAGAAACCCTCGCTACCGCCCGCATTATTTTAAGGGATCATCTAGTTCCTTTATTGGTAGATCGACTCATCGAGCATCCTCGTGATGTCAGTGCCTTTTTCGCCCCAGTTAGAGGAAATGAAATGGCTAAGGCTTGCATTGAAACAGCGATTTGGGATTTATACGCCAAGGCTCAGGGAAAATCCATCAGCGATTATTTCAAAAACACTCGTTCTCAAATTCCTGTTGGCATCAGTTTAGGGATTGAAACAGACTTAAACAAACTAATCGCTACCGTTGAACAAGCTGTCAAAAATGGGTATCAGCGTGTTAAATTAAAAATAAAGCCCGGCTACGACATTGAACCAGTCAAACGCCTGCGTCAACTGTTTCCTGAGCTCACTCTAATGGTTGATGCTAACTCGGCTTACGGATTAGCTGATATTCCTCAACTAAAAAAACTGGATAGCTATCAATTGGCAATGATTGAACAACCCTTTGCTGTCAATGACTTTCTAGATCATCGTCAATTGCAAAAACAACTTGAAACCCCCATCTGTTTGGATGAGAACATTCGTAATTTAAAAGATTGTCAACTGGCTCATCACTTAGGCAGCTGTCGCAGTATTAATTTGAAAATCTCCCGAGTCGGTGGACTAACAGAAGCCATGGCCATTATCGACTATTGTCAACAACATGAGCTGATGGTTTGGCTCGGTGGAATGTTTGAATCTGGCGTCGGCCGCGGGCTAAATCTTCACTTTGCTTCTCAGGCATCCTTAGCTTTCCCAGGAGACCTCTCTGCCTCGGAGCGTTATTTTCATGAAGATATTATCACCACCCCTTTTCGTTTGAAGGATGGTTTGATGACCGTGCCGACTGGGTTAGGAATAGGCATCACTCTAGACTGGCATCAGTTAAATAAGCTTGCTAGCTACCACCTTCTATTCCGAGAAAATTAAGCATAGACAAGTTAGAAACTTCCTTTTTCTTGCGACTATTTAAAAGCAGTTCTCTTTTTCTGAAAATCAGCAGTAAAATCACAAAAAAAAAGCCTGTCAACTCCAAGCATGAGTTGACAGGCTTTTTTTTGACATCTGCTCCCATTCTCAGTTCCAGTCCGAAGCCAGCACGCCATAATAAGACATATCGCAAATACCTTGATTATTACAACCCGCTTGTCGCAAAGTTCCTTCATACTGCATGCCACATTTTTTCATAACCGCTCCTGAATTGGGATTATTTACATCATGCTTCGCCTCAACCCGATTCAGGCCCACCTCATCAAGTAAATAAGTAATGACACATTGTAACGCTTCTGAAACAATTCCTCTATGCCACCACGCTTTCCCTGTACAATAACCTAAATGAGCCATTCGAGTATCCTCATCACAATAATTAGCTCCTATTGAACCGATAGGGTTCCATTCATCTTCTTTTAAAGCTATTGCCCACTGATAATGATTAAGATGTTTATAGTCTTTTATCCACTGGTCTAACACCATTTGACTAATGGCAAGACTAGAATGGGTTGGCCAGGTCAAGTAGGCTGTTACCTCACTGTCAGATCCCCAATTTCGGTACATCGGTGCAGCATCTTCCAATGTGAATCGCCTTAATATTAGTCGCTTTGTTTCTAACCGCTTTGTTCCCAAATGCTCCATAAGTCCTATCCCCTAACATGAGTATTCTTTCGATTTACGGTCAATCATACCCCTTTAGGAAGCGCCATTCAAGTTTTTTTAACAACTACACCTCAATCAAAAGGGGGTGGGACAATAGTTCCCTCCGATACTTTTACGAACATTGTGCGATAGACGCGCTCCAAAAGTCTGCTCGTTTCGCTGTCCCTTGTCTCTATTTGCTGCCGTTATTCCTTAGAGATAAGGGACATCGTAACCTGTGTAGTGCTCGGAGCATGTATTTATCTGTGACGAGTTGTCGAGGAAACAAAACGACTTTATGTCCCTGCTTGCATAAACTTACTTTATTTGTTTAACACTGGTCTTTGCAGCTGTAAAATACCCCTCCTTGGTATTCAAACGAGGGGTCCCATTTGCTGTGTAGTCAATTTTTTGAACAGCTAAAACAGTTCCTTTTTTCAGCAATCTTTTTTTAGTTTTAGTAGTAAAATCAACACTGGTATATAAGGCATCATCTGTTAATGTCACGACTTTTAACGGATTAACTGTTAAATACTGGTCGATTTGGCTAATTGTTTTGATTACACTTGCTTTAGCAGCTGTGTAGTAGCCACTGCTCGTTTTTAGCCGAGGGACCCCCGCCCCGTTGAATTCGATTTTTTGAACGGTTAACACCGTTCCAGCTTTAATTTTTGTTTTTCGAGTACTGGCATTAAATTCCACTGAAGTGTAAAACGTATCGTCTGTTAGGGTTACCACTTTTAGTGGGTTGACAGATAAGTAGCTGGTCAAATTACTAATCGGCTTTACCACCTCACTCTTAGCAGCTGTCAAATAGCCTTTAGAGGTCTTCAAACGGGGCAGTCCACCTGAACTGTATTCGACACCTAAAACGGTCACAAGGCTTCCCGAAACAACTTTTTGGCCACGGGTTCCATTACTAAATTCAATACTAGAATAATAATAGTTGTCTTTTAATACCCCGATTTGGCCCGGATTAATGGTATAAAACGGGTCGATATTCCCGACAACTTTTATCACATCTGCCTTGGCCGCTGAATAATAGCCCTCAGAGGTTTTAAAGCGTGGTGTCCCGTTCGCTGCATAAGCGATACTCTGAACTGTCAATAGACTATCTTTTGGCAACTGTTTTTTTTTCGTGCTTCCATTGAATTCGACACTGCTGTAGAGACTGTCACTTTTTTTTGTTGCGATTTTCCCTGGATTGACGGTGTGATAATCTGCCAAATTCACACTAGATGGTCCAGTCAAATTCATTCTTAAGGCAAAACTTGGGGCGAAATAAGGATTGATCCTTTCCACTTTTACCTGCTCGTTGAAGGTAGGCGAGTGAACATATTGATTATTCCCAATAGCAATCGCCACGTGGTAAGTACTACCCTGATCTCCCCAGAAATATAAATCACCAGGTTGCGCCCCATTGACTGCGATTCTGGTTCCCGACTTTTCTTGAGGGACTGTCCAAGTGCCAATGTTTTTGCCTGTCACTTGCTGAAAAACATAATAAGCTAAACCAGAGCAATCAAAAGCCGTTGGCCCCATCCGCTTCTTCGGATCTTGTGTATAAGCTTTTCCCAAGTGTTTGAGCGCTTCATTCACAATGGCTTGGCGTTGATTAGTCGTGGCAACGGCTCGCGGGGCAATCCTTGCCGACTTTTCTAATCCTGTATTAAATCCCAGATAGTCCTCAAAGGTCATTTGGTTCCGTCGACTATCCTGTTGATACGCTTTTTTTAATTCCGCAGTTGTGGCTGCTTCTGTCCGCCCATTTCCAAAAGTAATTCCCAACATACAAACAAACAGTGCTCCCCATATTTTCACCTTCAACTTCTTCTCCCCCTTTTACCTTTTTTCATCCTACGCTTATCTCTCACAGTTTACCATCTGGCAATCTGTCCTAGCAATTATTATTGCTCCAAAGTTGGGTCTCAATTTGATGACAGACATATCAGTTTGATGTCTGGCTTTCAAAAAAAAGCCATTGAAAACCGTTTTCATTTTACGTGGGATACTTATAGTGAATTTGTTCTGCTAAGTCATGATAAACTACCATTTGCACATTGAAATCTTTTGTTCCTCTCGTCCCGAAAACGAACAAATTATTATTGCATTCCTGTCAGATATCTTGGAACTTAAGGTCGTCAGCATCCTGGCTCATACGCCCGATTATCAGGAAGTTGTTTCAGCATTTTCCCCGAAGATTGGTTGCTGCCTCAAACGATTGAACTATCTTCCGTCTTAACCACAGAGGAAACAATCAATGATCAGTTGACATTCTGGTCTTTTGAGGAGCCTTTGCCCTTGATTGTTAGTTATGCTCTGACTGTTTACCAACATCAAATCAACTCTCCCAACTATCAGTCTGCTAAAAAAATCCGTGAGCTTTATGTCATCAGCTTCTTACACTTTGTCTTGTAAAAAAAGATGGCACAAGTCTTCGCAAATAAAAGTAGCTGGGACTAAGCTCCTAGCCACTTTTACTGGCTCTTTTCCTTAGTAATTAATTTGAGGGTTGTCCGGTAATGGATTTTTATGATTAAAGCAACGACTATGATAATCAAGCCATTCACTTTAAAGGGGTGATACCAGGGCGTTGGCCAATTTTGCAGATACCCTATTGTGACAATCAAATAGATGACGCCCAAAATAACGACGCCACTCAATAAACCAGCCAAGCCAGCCACTACTATTGGCAGAACATACTCTAAATAGAATTCACGAGTCACATGGCTTAAACTACTTCCCAATAACCGTTTAATGGCTATTTCTTCCTGATGCAAAATGAGCTGACGTCTTAGCCCAGTATAAAAAAAGAAGTAACCAAAAATAAGCAGGCCAATCAACATCATAACAATCCCAATTTCCACTCCCGATAGCAAATCCATTAATTGGCCCAAGGTACTGTCGACCAATTCACCCTCGTACAAAGGCGCTTCTTCAATCCTAATATACTCTCGCAAAACCCTGCGCAAAGAGAGTCCCAAGCCTAAACATAAAAAATAGCTGAAACTACCCAATAAACTGAAAAAAACCTGCTTTCGGTTACGCTTAATCATTTTTAACCCATTCTTCCATTGATAATTCCTGACTTGCTCTGTAAGCAACCTCTTTGCCATTTAGTCACCCTTCCCGTCTGAGCCTTTTGAATCTGCCACTAACTGTCCATTTTTGATCGTCAGTAACCTTTGAGGAAACTGTTCAGCTAGTGAATGATCGTGAGTCACCATTAAAACGGTAGTTCCTGTGGCACTGATTTTTTCCAGCAACTTAAGAATCATTCGAGAATTATTAGGGTCCAAATTGCCTGTTGGCTCATCAGCAATCAAGACAGCAGGCTGGCGGATTAGAGCACGAGCAATTGCCACCCGTTGCTGCTCACCGCCTGATAATTCTTCTGGAAAATTAAGGCCTTTACCTGATAAACCAACAAAATCCAAGATAGTCGGCACCTGCTGGGCTATGAGCTCTTCTGAAATCCCCACTACTTCCAAAGGATAGGCTAGATTTTCCCATACCGTATACCGCTCTAACAATTTGAAATCCTGAAAAATAATACCTACCTGTTGACGAAAATTGGCTTGCTCTTCTGTTGTCAAATGAGTAAGATCACAGCCGGCCACACTAATGTCGCCGCTGCTGACCACTTCTTCATTGTAGATCAATTTGATGAAGGTTGATTTCCCTGCACCACTGGGACCAACCACATAAACAAATTCACCTTGCAAAATAGTCACAGACAGATTTTGTAGGGTTGGCTTAGACTGATAATGATGCGTCACATTTTCTAATTTAATCATTTTTTTCTCCTAAAATAAAAATACTTCCTTAAGTGTAGCAAGGAAGTATCACATCAGTAAGTAAATTTGTTAACAGTTGTGTGTCAATTTAATATCGCCAGTAAGCTCTTAAATAAGCGCCGTTTAAGTATTATTCAAATACCCTCACATGTACTTTTGTTTGACTCTCTTTACTAAAGCTGTGTCTAATTTGGTTAAAAATTCACCAGTTTCATAACGGTTAATGCCTTCAAAAGACTGAAAGTAATCCTTAGTGATTGGCAAGTCCATTCTTTTATGGATCCCTACTAGCATTAAATTAAGGCCGTGATCGCCGATTAAGATAACCTCACCACCTGGTATAAACAAATAGATCATTTCTGATTCTAAGATTACATCTTTATGAGAGATATCATGAAGCACTTTAAGAAAGTGAGACAAGCCCTGACTGACATCTGCCAGTTCAATCGCAATATCGGTTCGTTCTTCCACATCGGCTTCTTCACGAAACAAGTACAAAAAAGTTTGAGGGTACACAAATTTTCCGGAAATCAAATAACATTCCGGCTGATTCGTTACAGTCAAGGCTTCCTTAATCATCATCCTCATGCTTTCATACCCCTCTTCATAAACTTCACCATAAAAGTGATAGTTTTCGGGGTGATGAAACGCATCATCATAGACTCGGTTGTTCAAGTCAACATATGTTTCCAATTGTTGTTCCATTAAATCAAATTCTTCTTTGGTTAATCTACGCATTCTTTGTCCTCCTTTTAATTATGAGTCCGACTAGGCTCTGGACTTCTAATTCTTGGGCATCGAAAATAAGGCCGATCAAAAATAGGTCGGTCTAGTAGCTATTCCTAAGCGAAAAGACGCTAGTGATTAGTGTGTTTTAGTTTAGGAATACGATGGGAATTGCTATTTTATTCGTCTATTCACACTTTTTTTACTTACTGAAGGGATGACGAAAAAATGGAAGGGGTTTCTCCATCAGTTTAACTGTAAACTATTTTTTACTACAAAGCAATTCTTATTAGCACTATTGGGCTCTTTCTCATTAACTTGCCATCAAAAAAACGAAAGCCTGTCATTGGCTTCCGTTTTGTCTAACTTGCTAGTTTCTGTTAAATCTTTTTTGCCAACTTAAATTTAGTGACTAACTGGCTTAATTCCTGCTCAAGTAAATCGGCCGTCTCTTCAGACTGGACAATTGTTCTAATGGGTGCTGCGTACATGTCCATCAGCCCGATGGCTCTGACTTGTTCATCTATGACTTCCACTGTTATCTGAGGGCTAACAGATGTTGTACCGCATCCATCTACTTTCAAAAATGCTAATTCATAATGTTGGGGATCTTTTTGCCTTATGCGAAAATACCCGTTTTCCAAATATTCCTTCTCTTCATGGTAATGCTTGGTTAACAGCAATAGTTCTGCGTAAGTCATTTTATCTTCATCCTCTCCTTACTTAAATCTATTATAGCATTTTCAAGGTGAAGCGCACCTATTATCCTTTAATAACACCTACTGTTTTCAATTTTTTTATTGGGATCACTAAATCCTGTTGATTTGACATGACCTCATCAATGTTTTTATAGGCAAAGCGACTTTCTTCTGCCACATCATCTTTTTTGACTTTGCCGAGAATCACCTCTTGTTCCTTTAAATCAACAATAACCGACTCAACAGAAATGGCTTCTCTGGCTTTTTTTCGGGAGTAAACGCGACCAGCTCCGTGTGACGACGAATGAAAACTTTCCGGATTACCTAAACCAGACACGATGTAGCTATAGGATCCCATAGCTCCTGGTATAATCCCCAATTCCCCTTCGCGAGCACGAGTCGCCCCTTTACGGTGAACCCAGACATCATGACCGTAATGGTGTTCCAGGGCGGCGTAATTATGGTGACAGTTGACACGCATGCTATAGTTGACCTCTTTAGCTAAAAACTTATCAACATAGTGAGACAAAATCCCCATGCTCTTATCCAGCATTTGCTCACGATTTTCATACGCGTAATCCAGAGCCAGATTCATCCATTTAAGATAATCCTGACCTTCTTTTGTTGCAGTTGGTAAAAAAGGCAGCTGATTTTTTTCGGGAACACAGCTATGCCACAAGCTGTTAAGGTCTTTAGCCACTCCATTAAAGTGGCTGCAGATCTTAGCCCCTAGATTGCGGCTACCAGAATGAAGCATGATTCCCAAATACCCCTCTTCGTCCTGCTGAAACTCAATGAAATGATTTCCACCACCAAGTGTACCGATTTGATAGTAAGCATTTTTAAGTAATTCCTGACCATTCGGCAAGCTTTCATCACACATGTCAATCAGCCCTTGATCAATTACCTGCGAGGGCTGTTTTTTCTTGTGTAAATTAAAGCCAACAGGGACATCACGCATCACTTGGTTGATGATCAATTTCATCAAAGGTTGACGATCGTGTTCAATTTGTTGTAACTCGGAAAATTTAATATCCGTTTGGACATAAGACATTCCACAACCAATATCCATCCCAACCGCATTGGGCACAATGACGTCTTTAGCTGCCATCACCCCTCCGATTGGCATACCATACCCGTAATGGCAATCTGGCATTAACGATACCCATTTGAAAACAAATGGTAGCTGGGCTAACTCTGTGGCTTGTGTCAACACGTTCTCCTCTATATCGTTTTCCAACCAAATCTTAATCGGTACCATCTGTTTTGTTTTATCGTAAGACACGTACATTTTTTTCACTCCTGTTCTGATTCCTACTCTCAGTCTAAATCATTTCGTTAACACTTGCTTTAAAAAAATGTTGCGACCTCTTGTTTTCCTCTATTTTGTTAAGTTAATCTGCCATCTATCATTAAACGAACCGTTAATGAGGCATCGGTAATTTTAAACTTACTAACATTTTTGGGTCATTTAAAGAAGATGTCATTCTTAATTTGCTATAATGGGGTAACAACTAAAATTTAACAGTGAGGATATCTCTATGGCCAGACAATTTAACGAACTTGTAAAAGATTTTAACTCTATCCGTTCCTATGCTCGTGATTTCTATATTAATGGATACAAGCAACGGGAGGACTTTCAAGAAAAAAGTTTACGTAGCTACGACAATGAACGACGACGCATTGAAAGTTACCTCCGTGACTATATCGAATGGGAGCAAACAGCTCAAGGTAAAAGCCTACGCCTTGAAGTTACGCAAGAACAGGAGCATCCTTTCTTTCGCTTGTGGCAGACAAAAAGTTTCACTAAAAATGACATTTTCCTGCATTTTGTTTTACTTGATTGTTTAGCTGTCGGCGGTGTTCAATCACTGCCTCAGCTCACCAAGATGGTTCACAATAATTATTTAAACCAATTTTCAGAGCCCCTCTCCTTGACGGATATCACCATTCGCAATAAGGTCAAAGAATATTGCCAATTAGGTATCTTAGAAGAAATTGAAAAGGACAAACGCATTATTTATCAGCTAAAACCACTGGTGCCATTACCTGATAACGTTGTTGACATTCTTCACTTCTTTAAAGAAGTTGCCCCAGCCGGTGTCATTGGTCAGTTCCTCTTAAACCAACTCGTACCAGCGGCCAGTCCTTTTACCTTTAAACATCGCTTTATCGTTCACAGCTTAGACGAACAAGTGGTGCTGAATGTCTTAGCAGGTTTGAATCAACGGCGATTGCTCCATCTCACTCATTTTAATGGCAAAGAATCAACTATGGTTCCCATGTCTCTCTATGTCAGTACGGAAACAGGCAGACAGTATCTGATTGGCCAGCTTATGCGGCCAAACATCCTCAGCTCTATTCGAATTGATGGGATCAAAGAGCTCTCCCTGGGCAGTGTCGTCAAGGATTATCAAACTTATCGAGATGCCTTTGAGCAAAAAAAGCATCGAGCTTGGAATGGTAGCTTTAATCAGCAACGGTTAAAATCACTGAAAATCTTACTGCGAATTGAAGAAGGTAAAGAGGATTATTTAATGACTCGCCTCACCCGTGAACAACGGATGGGCCATAGTAGGCGCTTAGATCGTCAAACGGTTTCCTTTGAGATTGAATTAACTGATCTTTATGCCATCAATCCCTTCCTCCGAACGTTTATTGGTAAAATTATCACCATCGAGAGCAGTGACTTGACATGGCTGGAACAATTCAATGACGATTTAGATCAATTAATCACCCTTTATTTATCCAAGGAGGCCGATCATGACAACTAATCCCTTATTTCATGAAGTTTACGGTATTTACTTTTCAATTGTCACAACTATTTTAAACAGCCAACAATCATTAAGCCTAAAAGAATTGGATATAATTGTCCGTTCTAAAGGATTTGATGAGTCCCATCTTCAATTAATGCCCTCACTTTTAAATCAAAAAAATCCTTGGCATCTCTTAAAAGAAGGCAAGGACCAAAAGTGGATGCCACTGACCCAACAACCAACTCCCCCGTTTCAAACCGACCTGGAGCGTCAGTGGCTCAAAGGCATCATCAGCGACCCACGCTTGCTTAATTTTATGAATCAGTACGAAATTGAGGACTGGGATAAGCAATTAAATGCCGTCTCACCTTTGTTCAAAATGACAGATATTATTCATTTTGACCAATTTAAACAACAAGAAAACCTTGTCCAGCAGAGTCAACAACGGAACCATTTTAAACGGCTACTTCTGGCTATTAAACAACAAGAATTCCTAAAAATTGAGTATCAGCGGCATGAACAAGCAACAGTCAAAACCGGCATTTTTTGGCCAATTAGTCTGGAATACTCGGAAAAGAACCACCTCTTTCGTCTGAAAGCCTGGCGAGTATTACGAAAAAGTCGCTTTGAAGTGACGTTAAACCTTAATCGGATGGTGACGATTCAAGCAACACCCACTCACCAAAATATTGAGGACAAAGCCATCACTTCGCGACGACGAGTTGAGCAGGTTACCTGTCAGCTAATTGATAAACGGGATGCCTTAAACCGCAGCATGCTTCACTTTGCTGACTATCAAAAAACAACCAAACGACTAGCCAATGGAGACCATTATGAACTGACTATCCATTACGACACCAGCGATGAGACAGAACTCTTAATCCGTTTACTATCGTTTGGGCCCTTTATCAAAGTAACCAGTCCCAATCACTTTGTGGCTAAAATTAACGAACGTCTCACTGCACAATTGGCACTAATGACGGAGTCATACAAAAAAACCGATTAGGAAAACTAATCGGTTTTTTCTCTATTTGAGTATTGCTTTTGTTTGAAACTGAATCGTGTCATTTAAAAGTCGGCGATAAGTTAATAAGTCCTCATCAACAGCCGCCAGACGTTCTCGAGACGCTTGGATAAGGTCGGTATTAGCCGAGGTCAGCGTCTCTCCAATTAACTTTTCCAATTGTTTCTTTTCAATCTTCAAATAAGCCACTGCATACTCAATTGTTTTATCCACATCAAAAGATTCAACCATCTTAGGCCACCATCTTTCCTGTTATTTGAGTTTATTATACCCCATAACAGAAGGTTAGTGAAGAATAGCCTTAGCTGTTTTCACGAACTTCTCTTTCGTAAGTTGTTTCATTGGCTTTGCTAACACGACGAACCCGTCCTTTAACTGGCATCGTCTGCAAAGCCTTTAATACTGCCGGCCCCTTGCCATTAAGAATTTCCACAAAGGTAGACACATCCAGCAAACTAATAACCCCTATATCATCAGCCGTCATTCCTTCGATATTACACAAAGCACCTACTACGTCCCCTGCACGCATCTTAGTTTTCTTCCCAGCATTGATATGTAACTTCATAATTTCTGATTTAAACTCATGACCTTTAGTTTGGCGAACTTTAGGTTTTCGTTGTTGTTTAGCCTCAAAAGAAGTCATACGATCGTTGACCAGTGAATAGCTAGGTGCCCGTAAGGCTTGGATTTCCCCTTGTTTCTCTTTAATATCCCCAAAACGGCGATCATCAAATTGGTTGACAAAAGCAACTGCTTTGCCATGTTTTTCAAAGCGAGCTGTTCTACCAATCCGATGAACGTAAGTTTCAGGATTATCTGGTAAATCATAATTCACCACTAAAACAATATCGGCAATATCCAATCCTCGAGCTGCTACGTCTGTTGCGACTAAATAACGGAAATAACCATGCTTAAAGTCATTGATGACTTTTGTTCGGTCACGTTGTTCCATTCCACCATGCAACATTTCCACTTGAACGCCCAGATCTGCCAAAGCATTGGCAACTTCTTCAACTGCTGCCCGGGTATTACAAAAGATAATGCTGCTGTCGGGGTTATCTACAACTAAGACATCTCGCAAAAGGCTTATTTTATCCTCATTGTCCACGTCATAATACTGTTGCAAAATTCGGTCTTCCACTTTATTTTCCGTTTCAACTTGAATAAACTGAGGTTCTGTTAAATAATAATCTGCTAATTTTTGAATTTGTGTCGGCATCGTTGCTGAAAACAAAGCTTTTACGACGTCTGTTGGCACTTCTTCCAGAACTCGTTCAATTTGATCGATAAACCCCATCGCCAGCATTTCATCTGCTTCATCAATCACAACGGTCTTGATCTGACTTAAATCAATTGTGCCACGCTCAAGATGATCTAATAATCGACCTGGTGTTGCCACTACAACATGTGTCCGCTGTTTAAGATTCCGTTCTTGAATCTCAAAAGAGCTACGACCAAATACCGCCTCAACCTTCAAACGTTTGAAACGACCAATATGAAACACCTCTTCTTGTATTTGAAGAGCCAATTCCCGTGTAGGCGTTAAAATTAAAGCCTGAGGTTCGCGTTTTTCCCATTTAACCCGTTCGCAAATCGGAATCGCAAAAGCTGCTGTTTTACCACTCCCAGTCTGTGATTTAACAATCATGTCCCGCCCATGCATCATAAAAGGAATGGCTTCCTGTTGAACCTGAGTCGGTTGATCATAACCCAAGACGTCCAGCGCTCGTCTAATTTCCTCACTTAAGTGTAATTCTTCAAATTTATTTTCTGTCATGTCCTTATTCCTCTACTGTTCACCTTAGTTAATCCCTTAGGTGCGAATTTTTTCTGCCATCATATCTTAACACGATTTCACACTGATTACACTATTATTGCTATTTCTGGCTTTTTGAAGTGTAAAAAAACACTTACTTTTATAAGTAAGTGGGCTTTTACCGATTAAATGAATTCAATTGGAAGGGTCATTTCCTCCGCTCCTTCAAGAGCACAACTTAACTCATAGGCTGCAAATCCAGCCGACAACAAGATTAACACCCCCTCTTTTCAGAGAGTCATGCCAACTGTCCAAGCATAGGATATTACCTCACCTCTGTCAACCGATTTAACACCTTCACAACCACTATCTGCCCTTTGAAGATAGTCAAAAAAACAGTCAGAACAACTCGTTCCAACTGCTTTCCCATAATTTAAGAAGCCGACCAACGTATTTCCAGACGTTTGGCAAAAACCGATAGTGAATAACAAATCACAAAATAACAGAACGTCATAGCCACAAACATCGGTAAGACAGCTGATGGATCTTGAGCGTAGATAATTTTTGCATGGTGAGTCAATTCCGGCAAGGAGATGATCACGGCCAAAGAAGTATCCCGAATCAGCGAGATAAACTGGCTAACAATCGGTGGAATCATCAACTTAATGCCTTGAGGAAAGACGATGTAATACAAAGACTGCATATAAGTTAAGCCCGTCGAACGTCCTGCTTCCATTTGCCCTTTTGGTACAGCAATCAGACCTGCCCGAATAATCTCTGACAGCATGGCCGATTCAAAGATCGTCATAGCCGCAACAGCTGACCAGAAAATACTAAATTGAATACCAATTTGTGGTAAGGCAAAATAAGTGAAAAAGATGATCAACAATAACGGTAAGTTTCGAATAATGTCGACAATTAAGCCAACAATCTTAGAAAAGTAAGGAATCTTCATGTAACGAATGACACCTAGGATTCCGCCAATAATGAAACTGAATATAATCGAGACAATCGCCACTTGCAAGGTTACCATTAACCCGTCCAGTAAAAAGCGGATGTTGATCCATGAAAAAGCATTAAAAAAGTCCATTCAAACTCCCCCTCCTAGTTACTAACCGCTAAGCGATTTTCAATATATTTCATTAAATATGAGACTGGCAAGGTCATCAATAGGTAGAAACAACCGATCATTGTATACGTGCCAATCGTGTTAAAGGTTGTACTGGCAATTAAATCACCTTGATACATCAAATCAACCCCAGTGACCATCGCTAAAATCGATGAATTCTTAACAAGATTGATAAATTGATTGCCCAATGGGGGGATGACGATTTTAAAAGCCTGTGGCAACACAATGTACCACATGGCTTCGGCATAACTTAAACCTGTTGACAACCCCGCTTCCATCTGACCTTTTGGAATACCTTCAATCCCCGCGCGAACCGTATCCGCAATAAAAGCAGAGGTATATAAAGTTAAGCCAATCGTGCCAGACGCAAAGCCATCAAATTTGAACCCATAAATCGGTGCTACTACAAAAAAGAACATCACAATAATGAGTAATGGAATATTTCGGAAAAATTCCACGTAAGCAGTTGCGACTTTTCCTAAAATTCTCAAAGGCGAGACTTGTAATACCGCCATGATCGTTCCAATGATTAAACTGGCAACTAAAGCGATAAAACTAGCCAATAAAGTGGTTCGCAATCCTTCAAAAATCAAGTCGCTGTTATCTGTAAATAGTGCAATCATTTGTCTCCCCCTCTCCTTACTTCTCTACATTCGGAAACCATTTAGCAAAAATCTCATCATAGACGCCGTTTTCTTGAATGGTTGCCAAAGCTTTATTCATAGCTTCAACAAAACTTTCCTGGCCTTTGTTGATCGCAATGCCATAAGGTTCATCGGTAAAGATTTCCCCAGCCAAAACAAAATCAGGATTCTCTTCTGCCATTCCCAATAAGATACTATTATCAGTTGTCATAGCATCCCCTTGACCCGACTGTAAAGCAGTAAAGGCTTCGGCATAGTTTTCCAGTTCTAAAATATGGGCTTTAGGCGCTTTTTCACGAATATTAACCGCCGATGTAGAGCCCTTAACAGCTAAGACCGTCGTTGTTTCATCTAAGCTTTCAATGCCTTTAATCGAACTCCCTTTTTTCACTAAGAGAGATTGTCCCGCAGCAAAATAAACATCGGAAAAATCAACAACCTTTTGCCGCTCCTCACTGATGGTCATCGTCGCAATAATGGCATCGATGTTTCCATTTTTCAAAAGAGGAATCCGTGTTTTGGAAGTGACTTCAATAAATTCAGCTTCAGCCTCTGCCCCTAACATTTCTTCTGTTAAGGCTTTGGCGATGTCAATATCAAAACCTTCCACTTTCCGTGTTTCGATATTCATCAAACCAAATAAGCGGGTATCGTTCTTCACACCCCAAATAATTTTATTACTGGTTTGGGTTCGTTCCAAAATATCTTGTTCTGCTAAACTCGTTTTACTGCATCCAGCCAAGACTGTCAGGAGCAAAACAAGGATTATTAAATAACAAAATTTTAATTTAGAATGTTTCATCTTTCTCCTCCTTAGTGATCAATAATCTTACTTAAAAACTGTTGAGCACGAATTTCCTGAGGGTTCTCATAAAATGTTTCTGCTTCGGCATCTTCTAATATTTGACCATCTGCCATAAAGATCACTCTATCTGCCACTTCTCGAGCAAAGCCCATTTCATGGGTCACAACAATCATCGTCATGCCTTCTTCTCGAGCAAGGCCTTTCATAACCTCTAGCACCTCGCCAACCATCTCTGGATCAAGAGCGGATGTTGGCTCATCAAAGAGCATCACATCTGGTTCCATGGCTAAACTACGGGCAATTGCGATTCGTTGCTGCTGGCCACCAGATAGTTGTGACGGAAACGCATCTTTCTTGTCCAACATACCAACTTTTGCCAGCAATTCCTCTGCTTTCGCCACGGCTTCTTCTTTGCTCTTTTTCAACACTTTCATCGGTGCTAGTGTAATGTTATTTAAGACTGTCTTGTGCGGATACAGGTTAAAGTGTTGGAACACCATTCCTAAATTTTTCCGAACATCATTCAAATTGGTACTTGAGCTATGTAAATCAACATCATTGACCATCAAGACACCTGTTGTAATTTCCTCAAGTGCATTAATACAACGTAGCATTGTGCTCTTCCCTGAACCAGAAGGACCTATCACCACAACAACTTCGCCTTTCGTAATCCGCAAATTAATGTTTTTTAACGCATGAAAGTCACCATAATATTTTTCAACATTTTGAAATTCAATCACGTTTTATCCCCCTTTTATTTACTGTTCTAAACTAAAAAAAGACCTGACGTCTTTTTACGGTTTTTTTCCGTATTACTAAATTATAATCTATTTATTAACAACTTGTAAAGTTTTCCTCATAATTACGGTTATTTATTTGAAACTAATGAGAGATTAAATAACTTCTCTTAGCATTATGACACTACGTATACCTCCATCAACAACTAAATGATAACGCGTTTTTCTAGTTATTTTTTATTGATATTAGAACTGTTCTTATTTTATGCGCATTAGACACAATTCTAACTTTCCCTATTCGCTTACTGTAATAACAAATTAAAGGTCATAATTTACGCACAACTATTCTTACTTTTTTCGTATCTTTTTGGTTAATTCTTTACCTTTTCCCGCTATACTTAGTTCAAGTTAACAATAACTTCATTCGTGGATGAACGTGGTGTTGTCACTCCGTGGGAATTAACCGTTGTTTGTTCTCAAAGCTCGAGGTGTAGGTTCGAATCCTACCGTCCACTTACTTAGATTCATTATTATGCCCCTTTATGGGTGTTTTTTTGTCTATCATTTATAAACTATTAAATTTAGGCTAAATAACTAGACTCCCTTTAAGGACACTGTTAGTATTATAGAAGTAATTATCTTCTGCATGAGCAGTCTGTCGAAAGGGACACATCTATGAATAAAACACGCAAGTTTACCTTAACCGCCATTTTTCTCGCCATTATTTTTCTATTGGCTTTCACGCCAATCGGTTTTATCAATTTAGGTTTTATTAAAGCAACCATCGTTCACGTTCCGGTTATTATCGCGTCCATCATCTTAGGACCACGTATTGGCGCTCTTCTAGGTGGTGCCTTTGGCCTGACAAGTTTACTGATTAATACGATGACACCGTCAATTTTATCCTTTGCCTTTTCACCTTTCATCCCTGTCATAGGTACTCAAGACGGTAGCCTTTGGGCACTGGTCATCACCTTTCTCCCCCGAATCTTAGTTGGGATTGTTCCTTTTTACGTCTTCCATAGCTTAAAGAAACTGATGGCCAAAAAACCAGAGAGTCAACCTTTTGTGCTATTTTTAGTTGGGGCTACTGGCTCTCTGGTTAACACCTTACTTGTCATGAATTTAATTTATTTCCTCTTCCGTGACAGTTATGCTGAAGCTCGTGAAATTGCCTTAGGTGGCGCCGTTTATAAAGCTGTCCTAACGGTTATTTTGATCAATGGCGTGCCTGAAGCGATTGTCGCCGGAATTGCTACATCGGCGATTGCCAGTGTTCTACTGCGTTTAATGAAGCAGCAAAACCAATTATAAGTACCCAAAATAACGAGGTGTGGCTGATTGCCACACCTCGTTATTTTAATTTTATGTCTAATAACTGACGGTATGTTTCAACGCCAACTGTCAATAAGGACATGTCGAAATCAAATTTAGGATTATGGAGTGGCGGTACTTCTCCGACACCTAAAAAGAAAAAAACACAGGGATAGTGTTGGGTATAAACACCAAAGTCTTCGGCTTGCAAGACTGGTAAGCTCAATTCATTTAAGTTGGGCAATACCTTTCTCACTTGATTAAACAACGCCTCATCATTAATAACTGCTGGGTAACCATCGTTATACTTAAACTCAATCTGGCACCCTCTCGTTTTCCGGTAGGGTTCAGCCAATTGGTTCAAGGTGTCTTTAAAATACGTCTGCGTGGCATCACTATAGGAGCGAATACTCCCTGAGATGGTCACCATCTCCCCTAAGACATTGCGAATCGTCCCACCATGAATCTCACCAAATTTCAGCAGATGATACTCTTCAGCTGGGACGGTTTGATCAAAGTCATAAATATCCGTCATCAAGCGTACCCCAATTTCTAAAGCGTCAATCCCTTGCTCATGAGAGGCAATATGAGCAGATTTTCCTTTTACAATAATATCTGTCTCACTGCTTTGAGCCATCATCCCACCTTTTCGAGAAAAAACGTCTCCAGAGGCTAAACCTGGCCAAAGGTGAAAACCAAAGATGGCTTGCACATCATAAGTCTCTAATAAACCGGAATCAACAATACTTTGAGCGCCACCAGATATCTCTTCAGATGGTTGAAATATCAGAACCACATTATGAGGCAACTGGTGTTTATGCTGGTTGAGATAGGCCGCTAGCTCCAACACCATGGCCATGTGGCCGTCATGTCCACAAGCATGCATGTAACCTGGATGCTGAGACTGGAAACTCAGTTCTGTGTCTTCCTTAATTGGTAAGGCGTCAATATCCGTACGGAAGGCAATTGTGTCTGGCTGTCGATTATCAAAATACAAGACCAGACCCGTCTCTCCCACATGATGAATGCGACAGTCATAATCGACTACTTCATTAAGCAGATAGGCCTTGGTTTTAAATTCTTGAAAGCCAAGCTCAGGAATTCGATGCAAGGCCATCCGATTTTTGATTAATGTCATGAGTCACCTACTTCACTATATAATTTCTATTTGATTCTATCGATTACTTCTACAGTTCTCTTAAAGCATCTAACATTTCTGTATTATCAATGGTTTGTTGATCTTTCACTTTTAAAATACGTGCTGGTACGCCACCAACTACAACATTTTCTGGAACATCTTCTAACACGATCGCCCCAGCAGCTACGACACTGCCTTTTCCGACCCGCACCCCTTCAACAATCACAGCGTTAGCCCCAATTAAGACATCATCTTCAATTACCACAGGATCTGCTGAAGGCGGCTCAATCACGCCAGCTAAGACGGCCCCTGCTCCAATATGACAACGTTTCCCGACGGTAGCCCGACCACCAAGCACCGCTCCCATATCAATCATGCTGGCTTCGCCAATTTCGGCTCCAATATTAATAATAGCCCCCATCATAATCACTGCTTGATCGCCAATGGTCACCTGATCACGAATAATCGCACCAGGCTCAATCCGGGCATTAACGTTTTTCGTATCCAGTAACGGGATGGCACTGTTGCGCCCATCATTTTCGATGACAAAATCTTTAATTTTATCTTCATTGGCCGCTAAAATCTCCGACACCACTTTGTAATCACCAAAGACCGTTTTACTACGTTTGCAGCCAAAAGTCTGGCATCCTGGAAATGCCACTGGCTCTAATAAATTAATATAGACCTTCACAGGTGTTTTCTTTTCTGCTGTTTGAATAAATTTTATAATCTCATGTGCGTTCATATCTGTTCCCCCAATTGTTTAATTTAAACTGTCACTTCTTTTTCAAAAACTGCAGGTCCTGCCATGATAATCTCAGCATCGCCAGAAATTTCCAGTTGACCTTGTTCCAAGTGAACTATCACCGGTTGACTTGTGACTTTTCCCAAATCCCGAGCAACCACATAAGCCGCACAACAACCCGTTCCGCAAGCTAAGGTCCAGCCTACACCACGTTCAAAGGTTCTGACAAGTAACTCTTGTTCATTGAGCACTTGAACAAAATTGACATTTGTTTGTTCTTTAAACAATGGATGATGGCAAATCTCCGAACCACGGCTTAATTCAATTTCAGCCACGGCATCTTCTACAAACACAACGGTGTGAATAGTTCCCACAAAAAGGCTGGTTATCTCCACCATTCCCGTCGACAGTTCAATAGTCCGCTGCTGAAAACTCTCTTGATCGCTGGCGCCTATTAACTGGTTATCATAATAAGCTTGCCCCATTTGGACACGACATTCGAAAGGCTCTTCTTGTGTAATCCTCACTGTCAGAGTTCCTGCTAATGTCTCAACAGGGAATTCTTTTTCCGTGACAATCCCCGCTTCATAGACATACTTTGCAAAACAACGAATCCCATTGCCACACATAGGCGCTCGGCTACCGTCCCGATTATAAAAAATCATCTCGAGAGGTTCCTGTTTAACACCGATTAAGCCGTCCGTATCAAATTGAGAATCCTGACAAAGTTCCTGAGCCAGAGTGTTATAATCCAAGCCCGCCCTGTCGTCTATAATCACAAAGTCATTGCCACAACCATTATATTTTCTTACCTTCATTTCCAAGCCCCTTTCAGCACTAACTCCTTCACAATATCTAAATTAACAGGGTTTGCCTTGCGATTCACAAGAAAAACATAAAAAAAGTGCCTATTCGCTTAAATAGGCACTTGATATCAATCAACTTATTCTTGCGCCTCTACCTGAAAAAGTAGGAGTGATATAAGTTTTTCCTATATCCCCACGTCATTAATTTGCCAATTAATACCGTTCGGCAATGATTACCTTTCAAACCCCCTCTTCAAATGCCTTCTCCAGGGTTTTACTCATTTGCATTGCTACCTCTTATTAAAATATAAGTAATAATACCATTTGAGGTTTTCCTTGTCCACTTAAACGAACTTTTTTCAGGCAATTACTCAATGTCTTTGAGCCATGTTACTAAATAACTGACTATTTGGTCTTGCTGTTCTTTTGTCGATATCTCTGGCTGACCATCGCCTTTTTGTTGACCGTATGCGCCAAATCCGCCATGATTCCCACCTTCAATTGACTGGTAAACCGTTTGTTTTGGTAAGAATTTTTGGCTATCTTCATAACTTGACCAATTTAAGACCTTGTCATTCGTCCCTGTCAGAGAAAGGACACCACCCTCAAATGAACGTAAATCACCTTTTTCATCAGGATAACTTGCTAAAAAGAAGACACCTTTTAATCCTTCCTTCGTCAATTCCCGCTTGGCAAAACGACTAGCTACTACACCACCCAATGAATGACCACCAACTACAAACTGGTCTAAATCATACTCCTCTACCACTTTATCGCCTGCCTTCATCTCTAAAATTGGTAAATTTAAGAGATGGTGCAAGAGGTAGACGGGGTAACCTTGGGTCGCTAATTCTTTTGCCAAGTAACTATAACTTTCCGCCTTAACTAAAGCCCCTTGGTAAAAAATAATCGCAGGTACGGTCTGATCGAGCTCCTTAGGTGTGAAAATGGTCAGCTCTTTTTTTTCTTCTATCTTCACATTAGCTTCCGATTTTAGTGCGTCTGTCGCTAACTTTTCCGGTTGATAGGTCTTCATCTTAACCGTCGTTAAGCCACCTGCAACGATCAATACAAAGAGAATGCCGATACCAATCAACACTCGTTTCATTATTTTTCCTTTTTTCACTGGTTCCACTCCGTTTACTATTTTATATACGCCACCTATTTTACGTTATTTTTGATCACTTGAACAGTTTATATGCTTCGATCAGTCTCGACGCATATAAGTTGTTTTTCTGATGGATAAACGGTAAACTTATTTTAATTGAGAATGATTATCAATTAATACTTAAGTGTGAGACTGATATAACTAAAAAGGAGACTTTACCTATGCCAAATACTGTCAACGAAGCCATTGTTCAAAGACGAACATCAAAAAGAAGTTTATCCGACGATGTCAGCCTTGAACTGATTTATGAACTGCTTGAAAAAGCCCGCTACGCCCCTTTCCATAAAAGAGAACCGTGGCAAGCCAAAATTGTGACGACTGTTGCCGAGAAAGAATTCCTCTATGACAAAGTCATTGCGCGTTATGAGGAAACGGGCATGATTCATGACAATGAAAGCCGCACAAAATTCGAAACAAAAATGACTCGCCTATTAAAAAATGCGCCGGCAACTATTTTATTTGCCAGAGAGATTATCACTGATAACAAGCGCTTGGATTCCGATTCGATTCAAGGGACAGCTGCCTTAATTCAAAACTTTTCTCTACTGGCTCATGAAGTAGGTCTCGTTGGGTTTTGGGCCTCTAGTGCTTTTACCATGGACCAAGAGTTTTCCACGTCTTTGGGCTTTCCGGCTAATTATGAGTTAATCGCTAACTATCGCCTTGGATACCCAGATCCCGATGCGCCACGAAGCAATGGAAAACGTGCCGATGTCAAAAGCTGGGCCGCGCCTTTACTATAAATAATGATAGAAAAAAACCAGTGACTAATCACTGGTTTTATTTTCTTATAATATAGGAACGTATATCACTTCCTCTATATTATAGTCGGTGTCGAGCTTAGCTCATCAACCACTACATAAATTTCGTTGTCCTAAACTTCTAGGCAAGTAAACTTGCAAGAGTTAAGGCTCTCCGCTTCGCTTCGATCTCATCAATTTCTAATTGCTAAAGCAATAAGAACGACGGCAGCGATTCGCGAAGCTTTTCTTATAACGTATAGACTACGAATAATGCGTATTCTTCTTCTTTTGTATCATAGGTAACGCTGAAATTAACGATGGTGCCGCCTTTTTCAACTAGTCCTTCTAGTTCTGAAACGATTAGGCTATAATCACTACTTGTAATTGCGGTAACTTTTTGCATGTCTGTCGCCTCCCTTCCTTGATGCCTCATCTATCAGCTTAAGCAATCGAGGCTTGATAGATAGCTAACACAGATTCTTTTAATCTTTGATCAAACTCCTCTGGGGTCTGCTGAAACGTCAACCCTTCAGATAAGGCTCTTGAGAAGCTGGCAATCAACTGATGGTTGCGACTCAATCGCTCATTTGCCTCATCTCTGGAGTAACCACCTGATAAAGCTACTACACGTACAACGTGGGGATCTACTGCCAATTCTTCATAAAAATTATCAATCGTGGGAATAGACAGTTTTAACATCACTTTAAAATGCGGTTCTAATGTAGCTAAATGAGCCACTAATTCTTCTTTTAATATCGCTTCGGCTGCTGCTTTTTCAGGGCTGTGAATGTCTACTTCCGGTTCAATTATCGGCACTAGCCCCGCATCAGATACTTGTTTAGCTAATTCAAATTGTTGAGTGACAACTGCCTTAATGCCATCACGATTCGCCAATTTGATCAGTGAACGCTCTTTTGTGCCAAAAATATGATGGTCACTGGCATTTTCCAAAATCTCTGCTAAATCGGGAATAGGTTTTAACAACTGAACGCCATTCTCTTCTGCAGCTAACCCTTTGTCTATCTTTAAGAAAGATAATATCCCCTTCTTCTCCCACAAATAATCAACTGTCGGCAACCCTTCAATTTCCCGTTCCATTGTACCTTCAAATAAAATGGCGCCGAGAATATGCTCCGAAGTAAACTCAGGGCTTTCAATAATTCGGGAGCGCATTTCGTGAACTAAATTAAACATCGCCTCGTCAGTGTCGTAGCTACTTTCATCAATGCCATATGCCTTAAGAGCCTTAGGGGTACTGCCTCCACTTTGGTCCAACGCCGCAATAAATCCTTTACCACTACTCATTCTTGTCATCTGTTTTTCGTTCATGAATATCCTACCCTTCTTTTCTATGCCTGATAAAAAATCTGCTGTAAAACATCTCTAAATTTATTATACCCCACTTTAACAAAAACACCTCATGATATGCTGAAACCGTTTATCGTCATACTTTTAAGCATAGGGCAAGAGGCTAAGCTTGACTCCATCAGAATTCGAAAATATAAAAAACAATTATTAAACACGATTTCAAACGCGTTTAATAATTGTTATTTTTAGTTCCCCTACGCCACCCTCGCTGATCGTTACTGATATCTGGTAGTGACTTGTTAAATATGACTGGTACCTATGTGACTGGTTTCGGGCTAACTTGTTAGTTAGGACTGCCCCATATCCTCATAGGAGTGTATCATCGGTTGATACGAACCTGATATCCCATAACCAACAGTTACCAAACTAATTTATACGTCTACACTCCAATTTAACCCTTGAATAATCGTATCAAGCTCTCTAAACTGTCGAGAGAGCTGATCTATTTGCTTATGGATATCCCCCAAGCTTAGCGTTAACTGGAACTTGATTTCAGAGCGTGAATAACGATATTCCTGATTACTACCTGCTTCTGTAATCGAAACTAACAAACGGCGTTTTTTGACTATACTCTCACGGTCAATAAGGGCTTGAGCAAGGCTTCGGCCATCAGGTAACAGGGCTAGATTATTCCGTTCATTGATCGCTTTAATCAGCTCATTTAACTGCTCATTTAATTCAAAGGCTTCTGTCAATAAAGAGTGGGGATCTTCACTTGGTTTATCCCCTTCTTGAATCCTAAGATTTTGTAAAATTCTACTTTTTAAATTCTCACCCTTTGTTTGGTACTCTCCTCGCAACAATAATGCTTCTGCTAGTTTCATCTGGAACCTCCTAGGTTTATCTGATTAGACTTATTATAGCGCAATTTTACAGCAACTCATACCTTTATCCACTGCTTCCCCTTATTTAAAACCAGGCAAAGGTGATTGATACGAATCTCTACCATTGCGGCCATATGATTTCAAACTCTGGGTTTTCCAAGTTTTTTTCGCTAAAATCTTAACATCATGCTCCAAGCCCAGTCTGCCATTGGCTGGGTCCACATCTAATAAACTGTGACTAATGTCACCTAGTTTTCGCTTGTCTCTTGCGGAGTAATTAAAGGACTCTGTGTCCACAATTTCTTTGCCGCTAAGCCCTTGGAGGTCATAATCCTCTGGGTTACTGTTAACCAGTTGCGAGCGTAACCCAATCACTCGATCTCCTTCTTTTATAAAAAAAGACCGCTGATCAACGGTCCGCAAAACATCCCACTGAGTGGCAAAAGAGCCTGTCTTTACTCTCACGATAAATTCAGATAACCCGTTGTGGCTTCTAATCTTATCATTGTGCTGCCCGTGAAAAGGCAGTTGCTGTGACGTTCGATTATGAAACTTCGAGTTAGAACTATAGTCAAGTCGCCCACCCAGACCAACTCGTGCGACTGCCTCTTTTTCAAAAGCCTTCAGCTTATCATAATCCGTTGCTCCCTGATAATTCGCCCGTATATAAAAGATATTCTGGCGATCCACATACATTCGAAACTGATGAATGGCTTTAATCATTTGATACTCGGTCATCAGTGGATCCACCCCATAAGCAGCCGGCAACAAGCCTTTTGGATAGGCTTTTTTTACCGTCTCAGCGTATTCTTCCCAAAAATGACTGTCTGGGGATACGTCTGGGGAAAAATGAAAGGCCCCCCTTAACTGCAACATGCCATGATGATCGATGTAACCCCCTAAGTGGCTAATGGGCAGCTGTGCCTTCCATTTTATCTGATCATTCGTCGCGCCTTCAAGAGCAGCGTACATCGCCTCATAAAGGGGGGAGCCTACTAAGCGACTGTTCCGTTTAATTGATTTTTGCAACAGAAGTAAGCCTTCCTTATTTTCAGTCTGCTGGCTTTTTTCAACTAATACGCTCTGGTAGATCAAAATCGCCATTCCTTGCCAGCCGTCACTTCTTAAGCGCCGCTCCTCTTTTAAGAAATAGTGAACAAAACTGCGATAAGTTGTCTGATTCAAATAAGACAGCCCATTCAAGCCGTGCCAGACCTGATAGAGGTCGTACCAGCCACTTTCTATTTGTAAGGCCTTCTCACTCTTAAAGAAACGCCGCTGTTTCAACTCTAAAATAGTTTGGCTCAATTCAAAAACCAGATCATTCAAGCTTGCGATTTGTAGCTTGATTTGAACCTCTTTTGTTACGATAACCTGAATTTCCGTCTCAACGTCTGATAATTGACTAGTTAAACCTCGTTGCTTTTGTTTGCCTAGCCTTTTGAAAAACACGCCTAGGACTGGCAATGAGGCTAATGAGTCTCGCCTACGTTGGATTGCTTTTAGTCGTTTGCACAAGTTTAACTGCCGTGCTCTTAGCCCTAAATCAGAATCAAAAGCCCCTTGGATCGGCTGACTTTCAATTGACTGAGCTAGCTGATAGATATCTTGGGACTTATTAAAAATAACCGAGAGTAATCCTGCCATGTTCCTATCCTCATTTACCATAGCTTGAGTCATCGCACTTAGCTTTTCAGCATGTTGAATGACTTTCCTAATATTATGTTGCCCTATCATCACTATCCACCACCTAAACGCTCATTGATACTCTTACTTTAGCAAAGTTTGCGCAATAAAGACACTCATAATATCTGGCTTTATGGGTGAACTACAATCCTACTCGCTTTGCCAACTCTGGCGTATAGCGATGTCCGACAATTTCAATGTCTTTTGTGGCACGATCGAAAGCTGCCAATTCCTCCGAAGTAAAGTGGAGCTTCCCCGCCCCACTATTTTCTTTTAAACGGTGCCGTTTAGTCGTCCCAGGGATTGGCACAATCCAAGGTTGCTGAGCTAAAATCCAGCCTAAGGCAATTTGAGCCGGTGTGGCTACTTTTTCTTCAGCTTTTTGCTTAATCAATTCCACCAAAACCTGATTAGCCGCCATAGCCTCTTGGGTAAAGCGTGGCAAGCTGTTGCGTCCATCCCCCTCTTTAAACTTTGTATCCGCGTTGATAGAGCCCGTTAAGAAACCTTTTCCCAATGGACTAAACGGAACAAAACCAATCCCTAACTCTTTTAAGGTCGGTAATAACTCGTCCTCAGGCTCTCTTGTCCACAAAGAATATTCACTTTCAACTGCCGCTAAAGGTTCCACTGCATGGGCGCGACGAATTGTTTGAACTCCTGCTTCTGATAATCCCCAGTGTTTTATCTTGCCTTCTTTTTTTAACCCTTGCATTGTTAAGGCGATGTCTTCAATTGGGACATTAGGGTCAACCCGATGCAAGTAATATAAATCTAGAGCGTCTAACTTCAAGCGTGTTAAGGAACCTTCAATCGACTCTTTAATGCCTTGTGGGCGACCATCCACCACTTGTTTGCCATCTATGATTTTAATCCCCACTTTAGACGCGATTGTCACCTGATTGTGATAAGATGCCAGAGCCTCACCCACTAAAGCTTCATTAACAAAGGGGCCATAGACTTCTGCCGTATCAAAAAAGGTCACCCCTAACTCTATCCCTTCCTGTATCAATTTGATCATTTCCTTTTTTTCGGGAGTACCGTAGGCATAACTCATGCCCATACAACCTAAACCTATTTCTGAAACCTCTAACCCACTCTTACCTAGTTCACGTTTTTTCACAAGATTAACTCCTCTACCATTTTTTATCTGCCCTCAACAGATTGTTTCTGGTTTAACCATACACCTTGGAGTCAACTTCAAGGCAAGCGTTCTTTGCTAAAAAAAAAATACAGGCTCATCTGACGAAGCTACTGAAAAAATCATAAAATAACAAGACAGGAAAGAGATAGAATTTAGTTGCCAAAATAGAGCGAATGACGCCTTTTCTACAGGGATACGTCTTCCTATTTTATTAGTCTTTACTATCCTAGTGGAAAAAAAGTCCGAATTTTCAGTTAAGAAACTTCAGACTTTTTCAGCTGCCTCCATCTGACTGCCTTTAATTTTCATTACTATTATTGGTGTAAAATGCCCTCTATATTTTTTAATTCAGTTGCTTCAAAGGACAGCTTCTCCAAAGACTTGACATTGTCTTTTAGCTGACTCAAACGGCTAGCCCCCACTAAAACACTGGCAATCGCTGGTTGACGCAAATTCCAAGCTAACGCCATCTCTGCTAAGGTTTGATTGCGGCTCTCAGCCACTTTATTTAACTCTCTGACTATTTTTAAAGTGGATTCAACCTTGTCCTCTGATAGAAAGGGACTATCTGAGCGATGAGCTCTTGAATCAACAGGAATCCCATTAAGATAACGATTCGTTAACATGCCTTGTGCTAGTGGACTAAAGACAATTGCCCCTAGTTTTTCTTCTTCCAAAACTTCTAGGAGCCCCTCTTCAATCCAACGATCAAACATATTATAGTTCGGCTGATGAATGATAAAAGGTGTGCCTAACTCTTTAAAAATCTGCGACATTTCCTTTGTTCTTGGGGCATCATAGTTTGAAACGCCGACATACAATGCTTTTCCTTGGCGCACCAACAAATCTAAAGCATGAGCCGTTTCTCTTAAGGGTGTATCGTAGTCAGGTCGGTGATGATAAAAAATATCCACATAATCAAGTCCCATACGTGTTAAACTTTGGTCACAACTGGCGATAATATTTTTCTTTGAGCCCCATTCACCATAAGGGCCTGGCCACATGTAATAACCCGCTTTTGATGAAATAATCATCTCATCACGATATCCTTTAAAGTCTTCCCGCAATATTCGTCCAAAGTTTTCCTCTGCCGAACCAGCTGGTGGGCCATAGTTATTTGCCAAATCAAAATGAGTAATGCCCATATCAAATGCACCGTGAAGAATTTCCCGTTGGTTGCTCAGGGGGTCCACATCTCCAAAATTATGCCATAATCCCAAAGAAATCGCTGGTAACTTCAAGCCTGAATCGCCCACTCGGCGATAGGTCATTTCCTGATAACGCTCTTCTTTTGCTAAATACATGATAATCCTCCTTCATCTGTCACACTATTACCTTTCTAGTTTAAACAAAAAAGCCTTTACATACAATCGTTTTGGGGCTAAAATAGCAATCTACATAGCTATTTCGGCATTATCACGGATTCATAGGTTATGACGGTAACAGTCAAACTATTTCTTTGAGGAAAAAACAATATTACAGGTATATTCAAGAACTATCTGTGGGCCAAACAACTGACTTATACCAATTAGAGGACCGTCTCTTCTAGGAAACCTCAGACACCATCAATCATTATGGATATGACTAATCACCTATCAGAAATTTCATTTTTTTACCTTATTGCTTGTATTAAGAAAAGGAAAGCTTTACCATAGAAACAACAACGAGAAAGGGGCTGATGATTTGCGGCATCGAGTAGTAAGTACGAGCGGCGGTAGTAAAATCGTAACGCTGCCACCAGAGATTCTCGCTTGTCTCAATATAAAGCCAGGTGATCGAATTGAATTTATTCCTCATAGAAATGGCACAGCAACGATCAAAAAAAAATTGGAAGACCAGGTAATTCATCCGAAGCCATCGCTGGATTAGCTCATTGGTCTGGACATAAGGCTTTTGGTAATAGACGGTTTATACATTAGTGTATAGATCGCCTTTTATTTACATTGACCATATTCCTATCTACTCTATCCTAAAAAATGGTTATTGATTTGCGCAAGATCGTTAACATAAAGAGTCCTCCCAAAAGGCCATGGCCTTTTGGGAGGACTCTTTAGTATCTTGCTGCCATCAGGTAATCTACTTACGAAACCACTTAAAAATTCCAAGGCCCCATCATTCATGTGACTCACTAAGTTTTTTTCTAATTTCACTTGACCACAATCACATTACAGGGAGCATGATTTACCACATAATCCGTTGTCGAACCAACGGTAAATTTCTGGATTGCGCCTTTGCCAGTTGCGCCAATTACAATTAAATCAATTGGGTAGGTCTCAGGAATAATTTTGGTTAAATACTCCTTGTGATTTCCCAACTCAACAATAGCTGTAATGTGCTTCAAACCAAATTCCTTTGCATCGTGGACCTTCTTCAACATCTCCATCTCCACATTAGCTTTTTCCTCAGCTAGTATCTTGCTGTAAGCATAGGCACTGTATGCGATTTCCACCTCATTGATAATGCACGCCACATATAAATTGGCACGGCTTTCCTTCGCAAGTTCCAAGGCTTCTCTAAATGCTTTTTCCGACTGTTTGGACCCATCAACAGCGACTAGAATATGTTTATACCTACCACTCATTGTAAGCGCCTCCTCTCTTTTGATTATACCACTATTTACTAAAAACTGTCTAACAAAAGACTAGGTCGCCAATAAACGAATTTATTTACACCATCGGCTTATTTTGTTTAGCAGTGTAAGTCAGTAACTTAATTTTTATGATGGCAGTCCCCGCAACCATTCGGTCTGGCATTGAATCTAGATTCGTTTCTTTAACTGTATGATCCAACAAAACTTGAAGTGCCTGACGCTTTTCCTCAAGGTCAGTCAGAACGACTGCTTCACCATAACCAATCAAGCTGCGATAGCCATAAGAATACTTATCTGGCCGCGAACCACCTGAGATAAGTTCATGATCGGTGTCCATCTCAACAGCCACTTTATTATTTTGTTGGATTAAACTCACTTTTTTTCCTTGCCTGGCGCCGTGGATATAAAGTGATAAATCCTCACCCTGCCACTCATACCCGAAATTAACCGGCACGATATAAGGGTATTCAGCATCGTTTACAGCGACTCTCACAACCTGGCAGTCCGCTACCAATTTTTTAATCTCCTTTAGATCTTCAATTGCTCGCTCTTTTCGTCTCATCCTTAGCCCTCCATTTTGACTTGAATCATTCCCTTATTATAACTAAAAAAGGGACTAAAAAAAAGAGAAACAAATTGACTTTAGCCTTTCACCTAAAATCAATCTCTTCCTCTGGTAGTCAAATCAACTGCCTTTTCCTACACCCCTCTTTGACTAACGATTTTCACGTGCTCATTAAATATGTTGGTTTTGACACAAGCGAGCATAGACACCGCCACCCTGAATCAGTTCTTCGTGAGTACCAAGCTCGGCAATTTGGGCCTGATCCAACACGACGATTAGGTCAGCATGACGAATCGTTGATAATCGATGAGCAATTACAACTGTCGTCCGACCTTTAGAAATAGTATCCAATGCTTGTTGAATCTCTCTTTCCGTCTCAGTATCCAAGGCCGACGTCGCTTCGTCCATAATCAAAATCGGCGTGTCTCGTAAAATCGCTCTGGCAATCGATAACCGCTGCTTTTGTCCCCCTGACAACCGCAATCCTCGCTCTCCAATCAAGGTTTCGTAACCATTTTCTAAAGCTGTAATAAAGCTATGGGCATTAGCCGCTTTTGCCGCAGCAATGGTTTGCTCCTTAGTGGCATTTTTCAACCCATACACAATGTTCTCATAGACTGTGCCGTTAAAGAGAAAGGTATCTTGCAATACCATGCTGATGTTGTTGCGAATGCTTCCTAAGGTCATGGTTTTTAAATCCAGATCGTCAAATAGAATCTGACCAGCTACTGGATCATAAAAACGATTCAATAGGTTACTAATCGTCGTTTTCCCTACACCTGTCGAGCCAACTAAAGCAATCGTTTGCCCTGGCTTAATGATTAAATCAATCTCTTTGAGAACCGGTTGCCCTTCATGATAATGAAAATCCAGTTGTCGTAGCTCAATCTTCCCTACTAAGTGAGAAACGCTCCGGGCATCGCTTAACTCTTTAACCTCTGACTCTTGATCCAGTAAATCAAATACTCGCTGGCAGCTAGCAATCGCCGTATTAGCACTTTCATTTAAAGATGACAAGGCACTAATCGGTCCGTAAAACAGGTTTAGATACAAGGTAAAACCGACTAATTCAGCCACTTCCATTTGACCAACTGAGGTTAAATAGCCTCCATAAATAATCACCCCTACCAAGCCGACAGAACTAAAAAAGCTAATCAGAGGCCGTACAAATTCATCGGTCTTCACGGCTTCTAAAATCGCATCACGCTCTTTGTGAATGACGGCTTTCATTCGTTCTTTTTCACTTTGTTGCTGGTTAAAGGCCTGAATTTCTTTCATGCCTGATAAATTATCCTGTAACGTGCCACTCATCTCCGCCATTACCTTCGCATTTTTTCTCCAGAGTGGTAGCGCGCGTTTTGAATAGACATAATTAGCAAAAATGATCAATGGGACACTAACTAAACTAACTAGAGCTAAGGGAACATTGATGGTAAACAACATAAACCCCACAGCTAGCAAAGTTAGCCCATGGACGACTAAATCAGGGAACACATGAGCAAAGAGACGCTCCGCTCCCCCGGCATCAGCCATAACATAGCTCATTAATTGCCCTGTTTGCTTATCGCTATAAAACCGCAAAGAGAGGTGTTGCATCTTATCATAGACAGCCAGGCGTAGTTCAGCCACATAATGATAGGCCCCTAAATGAGTATAATACCCTTTGATGTAATTAAAGATCGCCTGTAACAGATAAACCAACAGTAAGATCAGCCCCATCTTTAATGATTTGCTGGCAATATCAGCGTCCCCACTGGTGATTAAGACGGTCAATTGTTGCATGGCCCAAGGTGCGTATAGACTAGCAAGAGTGGAACAGGCAATCGCCCCAATTCCCAGCCAGATGTAGCGATGATAGGCCTGGGAATCTTTTAATACTCTAAGTACCGTTTTCATCTAACTCCTCCTTAATCAATTCATAAGTTAAACAAATCGGCCGTTGTGTCCGTGGTTCGATAATAATCTCTGCATCAATATGAAAGGCTTCCCTCAAGACCTCAGGTAGGAAGACCTCTTCCGGGGCACCATGACAAATCACTTTCCCCCTACTGATAGCCACCATATAATCAGAAAAACGAGCAGCTAAATTCAAATCGTGAAGAACCATGGCGATGGTACAGCCTTGACTATGGTTCAATTCTTGCAATAGCTCAAGGACTTCCAATTGGTGAGCCAGATCCAGGTATGTCGTTGGTTCATCCAGTAAGATCAGTTCTGTTTGTTGGGCCAGAGCCATGGCAATCCATACCCGCTGACGCTGACCGCCTGATAAACTATCAACCTCTCGCAACTCAAATTCGCTGAGCTTGGTAACACTCAAAGCCCAAGCCACAATTTGCTTATCTTCTTCCGTCAATTTACCAAACCCCTTTTGATGAGGAAAACGACCATAGGCAATCAATTCCCCAACGGTTAAGCCACTTGGGGCCGTTGGTGTTTGGGGTAAAATCGCCATTTTTTGAGCCACTTCTCTGGTGGATAACTGGCTGATATCTTGACCATTCAAGTAAACAACGCCAGCTTTTTTTTTCAGAATACGTCCAATCGCTTTCAAGATAGTTGATTTACCGCACCCATTTGGTCCGATAATCGATGTTATTTTCCCCGCTGGAATTCCTAAATTTAACTCTTCAACAATCAATACGTCATCATATGAAATATCTAATGATTGTGTCTCTATTCGATTCATAGTAACCTCCTAATCAGCTTTTGACAGTAAATATAAAAAGTAAGGGGTGCTTAGTACCGTAATGACAATCCCCGTTGGCACATCGCTGCCAAAACTAATCGAACGGGTCAGGGTATCTGCAAATAAAATGATAATCGCCCCTAATAAACCAGCAACGGGTAAAAAGAATTTATGGTTGGCCCCCACCAATTTGCGAGCCATATGGGGGGCTATCATGCCCACGAAAAAGAAATTACCACCTAATGCCACACTACCAGAAGCCAAGGCAATTGACGCCAAGGATAAACCTAAAAATTCCGGTTTAACCGCAACACCTAAGCCCGTAGCCGTTTCATTGCCGAGGTTAATGGCATTTAACACACGAGATTTGTAGATCGTATAAGTCAATAAAATGATGACCCAGGGTGCTAAAATAGCTAAATAACGCCAGTCATCTCCCCACAAATTTCCCGCTTGCCACCGTTGAATAAAATCCATTTGGCGCTCATCTAGCTTCAGACTAATCAGAGTGGTTAAAGCACTATAGCCACTACTGACGGCAACACCCGTTAATATTAACCCTGTTGGTGAAATCTCCCGACCACGATTGTATGACAACAGAAAAATAATCAGAGCAGATAGGAGCCCGCCAATAAACGCCACAATCGGTAGCCCGAAAGCGGAAGAAAAACCTTTCGTCGAAAATACTCCGATATAAATTAAGACAAACAAACCAGAACCAGAACTGATTCCCAAGGTTCCTGGACTAGCCATATCATTTCGTAACAAGCTCTGCATAATCGTCCCCGAGACCCCCATGCCGATCCCTACTAAAATGGCCAAAATAATTCGTGGTAGCCGAAATTCATAGACGATTAGAGCCTGCTGAGCCGTCCCCTCTCCCATGATAACAGCCAAAACTTCACTAGGTGACAGGTTCATTTTCCCAGAATTAATACTAATAATTCCAATCACAAAGGTGAGAATAATCAAGCCAACAATCATCCCTATATTTCGCTTCAAGCTATAAGCCGTTGTCTTCATTCAAATTCCCTCCGTTGTTTTTTCACTAAATATAAAAAGAAGGGCACACCGATCACGGAAAAAATAATCCCCATAGGCGTTTCAAAAGGCCGGTTGATCAGCCGTCCGATAATATCGGCAACCACTGTTAACAAGGCACCATAAAGAGCACTGGCTGGAATAATATAACGATAATCAACCCCCACTAAATAACGCATCATGTGAGGAACAATTAATCCCACAAAACCTACAGGTCCCACAACGACTACAGATAACCCAGTTAAAACCAGAACGATCAGCGTGGAGACCCCTTTAACCGCTTTTGTGTTAAGCCCCAAGCCGACAGCCACTTCATCTCCTAAACTCAACATGGTAATGGATGGTGATAGAGCGATGGACCCCAATACAGCCAATATAAAGAAAGGAAAAATCAACGTCAATTCACTCCATTTTGCCCCTGCTGTCCCACCAGCAGACCAGTACATTAAGGCATGACCTAAACGAAATTTAATGGATAGGTAGGAACTTAAGGCACCGAAAAGCATGGAGATGGACATCCCTGCCAATACCAAACGTTGAGGTGTCATACCTCGTCGACCTGTTGAGGCGACAAAATACGTCAATCCCGTCGTAAGGGCTGCGCCTATACACGCATAAAACATGACCATGCTATAGGTTCGATTAGGCAAAAAAGCCAAACACAACGCAATCGCAAAGGTCGCCCCAGAACTTATCCCCATCAAACCTGAATCAGCCAGTGGATTTTTTGTTGTTCCCTGCATGATTGCCCCACAAACCGCTAAACTACACCCTACAATCATGTCAGCAACCGTTCGTGGCAATCGCAGCGTTCGAATGATTTGATGTTCTGTCACCCTAGGATCGAAGTCAAATAAAGCCCCCCAGGCAGTTGCGAGACTCATGTCAGCCGCACCAAAAGCAATCGATGCCATAGCAACCATAACGAGTAACAGGAGGCCCAAAGCGATGTAAAAGGTGAAATTCCAAGATCCTTTTCGCTGCCCCCTTTTGATTGATTGTTGCATATCTTCACTCCATTTTATGATTCATTCGATAGTAGGTTAAAAGCTTCCCAAAAATATGTTTGGGAAGCTTTTATATTACTTTGCGCTAACCTTTAAATGCTCAACAAAATAATCCAATTGACCCGTTAAACTAGCCACATCTGAGTAATAAAACAACCCGTTGAGGTTCCCAGGTATTTTGGTGACATTGCCTTTTTCCACAGCTGGAATGGTTTTCCAAATCGCCGTTTGTTCAAATTCAGACTCTTTATCCGGCTGTAAAAACCACAAGATATAATCACCGAAATAATCAGCGGCAACTTCATAAGATAGTGAGCCACGACCTTCACCAGAACTTTTCACCAATTCTTCTAACTTGGCAGGCTTCTTCAATCCAATATAGTCATACAACAGCTTGCCACCACGAGAACCTGTCTCATAATAAACTCCGTAAGACCCGCTTCCCCAGTCTTCAAACAAACTAAAGGTCTTGTCCTTAAATTCATCTCCTGCAAACATTTCTTTGGCCCCAGCTAGCTTTGTTTCAAAAGTTTGGTTCAGCTCTTTGGCTTCCTTTTCCTTGCCAAGAACTTCACCTAAAAAGGTCAGGCGATCCTCTGAACTCGTTGCTTCCGACACCACAACTACTGGTGCTATTTTTGAAAATTTCTCAAAATCCTCTTTACTGTAGGTAATAATCAAATCAGGCTCATACGACAATAGTTCTTCTTTTTCCCATTTCTCAATGGCTGGTACCTCTTTAATCGTCTCATAAAACGGCATCGCTTCCTGTGCCCAGCCTGAATAACCAACAGGTGTCACACCTAAACTTGCCACATCACCTAAATACCAATTAACTAGAACTTTTTTAGGCTTCACAGGGACTTCCACATCCCCCATTTCAGTCTTGACAATCTTGCTTTGATTGTTTTTTTCTGTTGCCTCTTTGTTACTTCCACAGGCGGCTAATAAACTGCCGACTCCAACAATACTTAAAAATATGGCTAACTTTTTTTTCATTTTTACTCATCTCCACTTCTTATAGATATCATTCTATCTTTAATTGATAATGAGAATCAATCTCATTTAGAATTATAGATGAGTTTCAGATTATTTACAATCGTTTCTCGTGATTTTTTTCATTAAGTAGGATATTCGAAAAAAAACGCCATTCCACAAATTGAATGGAATGGCACTTTTGTCTATTTAGTTAAATACTGATAGTGAAACTTTAGATGCTCTTCGATAAATGTGGCAATGAAGTAATAACTATGGTCATACCCTGATTTTAGTTCATAGTGAACCTCAGGCTTATTCTCAGAGACCGTTAAGAATTTTGTGGAGACTAATTGTTCTTTTAAAAATTCATCTTGATCACCTTGTGACACTAAAATCGCTGGTACTTTTTCAGTCTGGCTGAGTAAGGCAGTTGCATCCCACTCCTGCCATTTTTTTTCATCGTGGCCTAAATAATGGCGAAATGCCTTTTGCCCCCATGGCACATCTGAAGGGGTTAGAATTGGCGCAAAAGCCGAAATCGAAGTAAAGCGTTCCTCTTCTTTTAACCCCAGAACAAGGGCACCATGACCTCCCATTGAATGGCCCATCACCGCCTCTTTACCAGAAAAATCAGGAATTAAACTTTTCACTATTTCCGAAAGTTCACCTAAGATGTAACTCGCCATTTGATAATTTTCCCGCCAGGGCTCTTCGGTTGCATCTAGATAAAAACCAGCACCCTTGCCTAAATCCCAATCCTCACTATCGGCAACTGACTCACCTCGTGGGGATGTATCTGGCATAACAACAGCTAGTCCAAGATCAGCCGCATACTTTTGAAAACTCCCTTTTTGAGAGAAATTATCGTCGTTACAGGTTAAACCAGATAACCACCAAACCAGCGGCAGTGGCTCCTCGCTAGCAGGTAAATACAGACTAAAGGTCATTTCTGATTTCAGTGTATCAGAATAATGACGATACTTTCGTTGTTCCCCATCAAAGACTTTGTTGCATTTAATTAACTCCACTGTTAGTGTCATATTAACCTCCATAGGATAAAACAGTTCGAATTGCTTGCCCTGCATGTAATAACTCAAAAGCCTCATTAATATCATCAAATGGTAAGGTCTGAGTGATAAATGGGTCGATGTCGATTTTGCCACTCATGGCATCCTCGACCATATCTGGTAATTGTGAGCGTCCTTTAACACCACCAAAAGCCGACCCACGCCAGACACGACCGGTCACTAATTGAAAAGGACGGGTAGAGATTTCTTTCCCTGCCCCTGCCACACCAATAATAATGCTTTCGCCCCAGCCTTTATGACAACATTCTAAAGCTGAACGCATCACATCCACATTGCCAATACATTCAAAACTATAATCAACGCCACCATTAGTCATGGCCACAATCACCTCTTGAATCGGTTCTTGATGCTGGCTTGGGTTAACAAAATCCGTCGCCCCCATTTCTTTGGCCAATCGGAATTTATCTTCGTTTAGATCAATGGCGATGATTTGTTTGGCTTTAGCCTGAACCGCTCCTTGAATGACAGCTAACCCGATGGCGCCTAAACCAAAGACCGCTACCGTTGACCCTTCTTCGACTTTTGCTGTATTGTGAACGGCACCAATCCCCGTAGTTACACCGCAACCGAGTAAACACATCTTATCCAATGGTGCTTCTGGGTTGATCTTAGCCAAGGAAATTTCCGGTAATACCGTGTATTCACTAAACGTACTGGTTCCCATATAATGGTAGATTGGCTCACCTTGGTAGCTGAAACGAGTGGTGCCATCAGGCATTAAGCCTTTTCCTTGAGTTTCTCTGACGGCACTACACAAATTAGTCTTGCCAGATAAACAAAATTCACATTCTCCACATTCCGCTGTATAAAGGGGAATAACGTGATCACCAACAGCAACAGAAGTGACGCCTTCACCTATTTCCACGACTACTCCGCCACCTTCATGACCTAAGACCGCAGGAAAAACACCTTCCGGATCATCACCTGACAAAGTAAACGCGTCTGTGTGACAAACAGAGGTATATAAAATCTTAACCATAACTTCCCCTTTTTTCGGTGCTGCTACGTCGATTTCTACAATTTTTAATGGTTCACCTGGACCAAATGCTACGGCTGCTTTAGATTTCATTAAGACATCGCTCCTTGTTCTATTTTATAAGGATATAATATCCTGTCACTTAATCAGTTAACAAGAACTATATACCTTCACTCTATCAGATTTTGAGAAAAAAAACTAATAAGGAAGCTAGTTTCAAACAGGAAAAAGGGAAGTCATCACTGACTTCCCTTTTCCACTGTTATTCAAAGACTTTGCCACTGGCAAACAAGGTAATCTTTTGAAAATGCAGAATCCCTGTTGCTACAGCAAATAACTGCCCATTGGTAAGATAAGTTTTTTCTTTAATTCTTAAGCAAGGATCCTGAGTCCCTAACTTCAAATAGCCAGCATGTTCTTCCGATAAATAATCCGCTGAAATTTGACGATCAGCAAAACCAATCTGCAGTCCCAGATTCTCTGTCAGATAATCATAAATCGAATGTTCCACAATATCCTTTCCTAAATAAGGAATGATATCCTGACGATAATAAGTCATCTCAACGCGAATTGGTTCTTTATCTAGATAGCGAATTCGCTTAACGTAATACAAGAGATCCCCTTTGGAAATACCAAACAACTCAGCAAGTTCCTGATCCGCCTCAATCGATTTTAACTCCAGCAACTTGGACTGGTTAACTTTTTCTCGAAATTCACTGGTCATTCCTTTAACCACGTTTAAGTTGACACTGTTATCAAAATTTATTTCTTTAATATAGATGCCACTTCCTCTGACTTGATACGTATAACCTTGATCAGACAGCAAGGAAATAGCACTTCTAATGGTATTACGGCTGGCCTGAAATTGTTCCATCAGCTCTTTTTCGGTTGGTAGTTTTTTGACCTTTCGGTAGTCACCTTCCACAATTTTCTTTGCCAGCACTGCCGCAATGTCATGATATTTAGCCACCAATACGCCCCCCATTAGTTCTTTATCTTTATAACCTGTAATTAGCGATTAATTGAGCGAGAAACCCGATTTAAGGTGTGACGCATCCCTCTAATAGCAAGTGACATCGCATAAATATTTTCCGCAGGTGCCATGCCACCATATCCAGCATCGCCAATGTGTTGAATATCCACCCCACAAATTTTATTGCGTAAAGCAATTTGTTTAACCGTCTCTTGATCGGCACTTTCTTGACTTGTGCCAATGGCAGACATTGTTAAGGATCCTTGACTCTTGGCCAATTTCACCGCTTCAATTAATTCACTGTCAGTAAAACCAGGAACCGTTCCGACAGCAGGGAAGAGAATAACATCAGCTCCGGCTGCCACAAACGCTTTGACTGCTTCCAAAGATGCCACAGGTTCAGCCACACCTGCACCATGCATTTTACCAGCAATAATTAGACCTGAGAAATGTTTTTTAGCGAGAACAATCGCTTTGCCGATCTCTTTGTTAGTAACGCCTGTCCCTGGGTTCCCAGTTAAACATACAAAGTCTAAACCTAATTTTTCAGCTGCTTTCAAGGTTTTTTCAGAGCACATCCGTCCTTCTGGGATTACCAGTAAGTCCTCTGCCATATCTGCCTCTAAATCCACGGGTTCCAAATTAGCCCCAATCGGTTTGCCAACTAAGCGCTTCAATTCAGCGATTGGGTTACCTGCGGCACCTGATTCCATCACCTTGATGATGTCCTCAAATGTGGTCATTCCCGGTAATCCCATAACCACTGGATTCAAGCAATCAAAGCCATTAAGCAAAATCAAATCGGCACCATAGGCTCTAGCAACTTCCGCATTGGTAATATCATTTGCCACAGGTGCCGCCATAACAACTGTCTCGGTACAAATAATCCGTCCTTCTGATGCTAAAATAGATTGTTTTAACTCTGAGCCGCTCATCTTCTCAATATCACTTGTTGAACAACTTAATAATCGTTTTACCATTTTTTTCACCTATCCTTTTTTCTATTTATAACTCAATTGCCCATGCTCTTCAGCAAACAATTGTTTATCCAATGTCTTAACAAACCCGAAATAAATCACAAAATCAATAAGAATTAAGATAATCTGTAAAACCGATGCTTTTACATCGCCACCAGTCGCTAAAAATCCGGATATCACTGGTGGCATCGTCCAGGGGACTGCAACTCCGACTGTTTTAGACACGATTCCCCCACTCATGGCAAAATAAGTGATAATAGCATTGGCCATCGGTGCCAAGGCAAAAGGAATGATTAATGTCGGATTCATCACCACAGGGACTCCAAACATAATCGGCTCATTGATATTAAAAACACCCGATGCCAAGGATAAATTCCCCATTGTTTTTAATTGCTTGCTCTTAGCGAAACCTACTAAAATAATCACCAGTGCCAATGTTGCACCGCCACCACCAATATAAACAAAATTATCCATAAAGGGCGAAGTAATAATATTTGGTAACTCTTTTCCGGCTTGTAAGGCCAGACGATTGGCGTCGGTATTGATTAAATAAATAGGATTTAAGACCGATCCCACAATATTTCCACCGTGAATCCCCGTAAACCAAAAAAGTGAATTTAACATAATCCCTATAACCGTTCCAATTAAGCTTCCACCTAGAACTCCCAAAGGGCGACCTAATACTAACATTACTATATCATGAATATTCCCTATTCCTAGTAATTCCAGGAATTTTATTAAAAGGGCCCAGAGAGTAATAATTACAGCTGCTGGTATTAAGGCTGAAAAAGATCAGCTAACCTCTGGAGGCACCGTATCCGGCATTTTGATGGTAATATTTTTTTGAATAAAACGGCGGAATATATCAGCACTTACTAATGAAACAATAATAGCCACAAACAGCCCTTTACTACCCATAAATCCATAAGAAATCCCTGCCCCACCATCTGCATCAAACATTTTTGGCGTCACAATCACGAAGGATGACAATGAAATAATTCCTGCTGATGCTGGGTCAACATTATACCCTTTAGCATAGTTATAGGCGATTCCAAAGGCGGCAATAATCCCCATCAAACCAAAAGAACCATCCACCACCTTAGCAAACCAAGCTCCTAAGTCTCCATTGGCCGCTAGCCAATCCTCATAGCCGCTAATTGGTAAATTTCCCAAAATTAGAAATATTGATCCTATGATAATTAGTGGCATGCCTAACGTAATTCCATTTCTAATAGCTAATTAATGTCGTTGATTGCCGATCTTCAATGCGATTGGTCCTAATCTTTTTTCTAACACTTCACTTAGTTTATTCATGGTTTTACCTCCAGTTGCGATTTTAAACGTGCATGGTTTTGGCCAAAAACCTATCCGGAATATTAGTACCAACTAATATAAGTTGATGGTACTATTTTCCGGATAATAATGCAAACGTTTTACTTTTTTCTTTCTAGGAACTATCAAATAAGACCTTTCTCCTGTATAATTAAATAAAATATAACATTATTTATTGTATAAATAGACTGAGAAAGGAACTGCTCATGCTAAAAATAATTGAAGTCATTCAAGATGCCAATGCCAAGAACTGTCCCTTACCTGCCCTAGCTTTGGCCTTAACCTTGCCTGATATTTGCAGCCAAATTGAATACCCAAATGAAAAAAATGTCGGTTATCGTTATCGCAATTGGTACAATAACCACGTGCATAAGCATGAAGATTTCCATTGCACCCTTAACACACTGAACAGTTATGACAAGCTCAATGCCATTCACGAGATGGAAGAAATGCTTCATAAGTTTAATGGTTATGCTTGCTACAAGCTACGTTGTTTATTACTTCACCAAGGGGATTCAGCGATGACAGGTGAAATTAAATACGACAATCTTTACTTTAATATTCATTCTGGTGAAGAACCCCGAACAGTTTCACCAATCACCAAAGATCAGCCACCAATCGAACATATTAGCATTAACAGTAAATTGTTATGCGACTATCTTTGCACTTACGCCAAAAAATATTATAACGAACACCCTAATAAAGAATTGTTTCAAAAAAAAATTTTACACGGGTAAAAAAACCAAGTTGGGACTAGTCCCAACTTGGTCTTTTAGTATCTGACACTAATTGATTGACTTCAACGATGCAATCACCTGATTGGCTTCAACAAAAAGCCCTTCAATGATTACCTGTACAGGGCGAATCCCCCTGATCATCCCTGCAATTTGCCCAGCCATCACTGAGCCATTTTCCACATCTCCTTGAATCATCGCTTTGCGCAGCGATCCTAGGGCCAACGCTTCCAATTCATCACGAGACCCATTGGCAACCTCCAAGGCTTGATACTCTTGAATCATCTTGTTTTTTATGCTTCTAACAGGAACCCCACGATTACGCCCAGTGACGATTGTCGACGTATCGTCGGCTGCCAAAATCACTTGTTTGACACTGAGTGGAACGGGACACTCCAAGGCTGTCAAAAAAAGAGTTCCCAACTGAACCCCTTGAGCCCCTAATGCAAAAGCGGCGGCGACCCCATGTCCATCAGCAATTCCACCTGCTGCAATAACCGGAAGACTGACGGCTTGTGCAACTTGAGGGACTAGGGCCATAGTCGTGGTCTCTCCTACATGGCCACCTGACTCTGTACCTTCTGCTATAATCGCAGCCACACCTAGCCCTTCCATCTTTTTGGCAATCTTAACTGAGGGCACTACCGGTATCACCTTAATCCCAGCCTCTTTCAATAGACTCATATAAGGCTTAGGTGTACCAGCTCCCGTCGTCACCACCTTGATGTCTTCTTCAATCACCACAGCGATCAATTCAACAAGATTAGGCATCATGAGCATTAGATTAACAGCAAAAGGGCTGGTCGTCCGTTCTTTACATGCTCTAATTTGTTCTCGCAGTTGATCGGCGGAGAGTCCACCTGAGGCTAATATCCCAAGCCCCCCTGCATTGGAAACGGCACTGACTAATTCATATCGCGCAACCTCTGCCATCGCTCCTTGAAAAAGAGGGTAACGAATACCTAATAAATCACAAATTGACTTCATTTTGTTTCACTACTTTCCGGTTAGTAACTTAAAAAGGTTAAGCCACTCCCCCTGATAATTTGATTCCGTACCTTACAACGCCTCTGTTAAATCCAAAGACTTAATTTCTAAAAACTGGCGAATACTTAAGGCAGCCGCACCATAAAGAGTGGCATTTGCCCCTAACGCAGAATTGACTAACTCCACATCCTGATTAAAGGAACTTGTTAGATGAGAGGCTATGAGCGGCAGCATATCAGGTATTTTACGAATAATGGCACTGTTTAAAAAAATGGTCTCCGGTGAAAAGTGACAAATTAGATTATTGACACCGATTGACAAATGAAACGCCATTTCTGCGATTATTGCTAAAGCAATGGGCTGTTGGTTTTGGTACTCCGTCATAAAAACATCCAAATCCGCTTCTAAGCCCGTTTTATTTGAAAACTCCTCAAGTACGGCTTTTTCAGAACAATACTGCTCCAAACACCCTTGATTGCCACAAGGACAAGTCCGCCCTTTAGGAAATAAGGTGGAATGACCAACTTCTCCTGACTTGCCCGCCTTCCCCTTGTGGAGTTGATTGTTCATAATAATCCCTGCCCCAATTCCACTATAAATACTCAAACTAACAATTTCAAAATCACGACTGGAGAAGGTTGCTTCTGCTATCGCCGTTAAATTAGCTTCATTTTCCAACATGATTGGTACGTTAAAAAGCTTACCTAATTCCCCTGCCAAGTCGATTTGATCCAAATCGTAATAGGGTGTAAAACTAATCCGATTTTCTTCAACAATTCCGTGTATGGCAATTGTAATGCCCACTATGCCATACGTCGAACTATCCTGACATTTAGTCAGATGATCATTGATTATTTCTGTTAGAATCTTCAAGACATTGCCTCGATTAACACTAAAATTTTTGATTTTTCTAGTATCAACAAAACTACCATCTAGATAAGTTAGAGAACTTGAGACGTAGTTATATCCTAAATCAAAATTTAAGGTATAGCCGGCTTGCTTATTAAAACCCATTAACACCGGTTTACGCCCACCTTTCTTGGCACTATTCCCCTCACCTAGTTCCTCAACTAGTTCTTTATCGATTAAACTAGCAGTAATTTCCGACACAGTCGCCTTATTCAAGTGCGTTTTTTTGGCTACTTCTGCTCGAGAAATCCTTTGGTGTTTAATAATTTGCTCTAATACCATGGATTCATTTTGTTTCCTAATCATGTATTTATCTACAAGCATTGCTTTCACTACTTCCTATTTTATTTTAGTTAACAATTATCTAGATAACTGAGTTGTTAGTTCATCATGCTAACGTATCGCCATTAGACTGGCAATTTTCTCATTATACTGAGACTGACATGCTTGATAATCCCTTTGAAAGTATTATATCATATTGCCCCTTCATAACAATCCTTACTCCCTCGGCGCCTCCATTCTCTCTCCTGAGATAATGATTGACAATTAACTTTCAATTCATTATCATATAGTTAGTACGATAAACTTACTCAAAAAACTTGGAGGTATTACAATGGAATTTTTCCCAACAATCAGCACAATCAAGTATGAAGGCACTCAAACTGAAAACGCTTTTGCATTTAGACATTACAACCCTGAAGAAATTATTCTTGGCAAAAGCATGAAAGAACATTTACGTTTTGGAATGGCTTGGTGGCATACCCTAACTCAAGATGGATCTGATCCTTTTGGTGCACCCGTTAACCAGCGTACATGGCTTACTGACGATCCAATGGAAACAGCGAAAAATCGTGTAACAGCCGGTTTTGAAATTCTGCAAAAATTAAACATGGAATATTTTTGTTTTCATGATGTCGACATTGCACCTGAAGGAGAAACGTTGCAAGAATTTTTAGACAACTTAGATATTGTTACCGATTTAATCAAAGAAAAAATGACCGAAACTGGTATTAAATTACTTTGGAATACGGCTAATATGTTTACTAACCCACGCTTTGTTCATGGGGCTGCCAGTTCTTCCAATGCAGATGTCTTCGCTTATTCGGCTGCACAAGTCAAAAAAGGGTTAGAATTGAGCAAAAAACTGGGCGGTCAAAACTACGTGTTTTGGGGGGGGCGAGAAGGTTATGAAACTTTACTAAACACTGATATGATGTTGGAGCAAGACAATATTGCCCGACTGTTTCAAATGGCCGTTGATTATGCCAAAGACATCGGACACGAGGTACAATTTTTAATTGAACCAAAACCAATGGAGCCATCGAAACACCAATATGATTACGATGCAGCGACTGCCATGGCATTCTTACAAAAATACAATTTACAAGATTCATTCAAATTAAACTTAGAAGCAAATCACGCGACCTTAGCTGGTCATACCTTCGAACATGAAATTTATGTTGCCAGATGTTATGATGCACTTGGTTCATTAGATGCGAACCAAGGAGATGTTTTATTAGGTTGGGATACAGATGAGTTTCCGACAAATATTTACGATACGACCTTAGCTATGTACCAAGTCTTGGAAAATGGTGGCATTGCCCCAGGTGGCATTAACTTCGATGCCAAAGTACGCCGTTCCTCTTTTGCCATGGAAGACTTATTCCTTGCTCACATCGCCGGTATGGATACCTTTGCCCGTGGTCTAAAAGCTGCTGCTAAACTAAAAGAAGACCGCTTCTTTGATAAAGAAATCGAGCGTCGTTACGCCAGTTATCAAACAGGTATTGGTGAGTCGATTGTCGCTGGTAACGAAACTCTAAGTTCTCTAGCAGCTTATGCCTTAGAGAATGATCAAATCACAAACGAATCAACCCATATCGAGTTATTGAAATCAAAATTAAATGACTACTTAGTTTAGTCATCTGACAGCTAAGGCAAACTTAAACTAGTCTGCCTTAGCTTTTAACAAGTTACATCACTTAAAACAGGAGGTTCAACATGAGTTATTTGATTGGAATTGATTTAGGCACTAGCTCTTTAAAAGGAATTCTACTTAATAGAGCAGGCGAAATCGTCACCATTAAACAAGAAGAGTATGAGCTTATCACCCCTCAAACAGGTTATAGTGAACAAGATCCAGATGTTTGGACAGATGCTTTAGAGCAAGTGATTCAGCAAATTATTCAAGAAATACCTGATGCCGCTGAGCGGACTGAAGGAATTAGTTTTTCAGGTCAAATGCATAGTTTGGTTCTACTTGGCCAAGAAGGACGACCTTTACGTCCAGCCATTTTATGGAATGATGTACGAACCACCCCTCAATGTCGGAACATCATGGAGAGAGCTGGTCAAGAAGTCATTAGCATTACTAAAAATCGTGCCTTGGAAGGCTTTACCTTGCCAAAAATTTTGTGGGTCAAGGAGCACGAACCTGAGGTTTGGCAACAAACAACCAGCTTTCTTTTACCCAAAGATTATGCCGGCTTTTATTTGACTGGCAATCAACAAATGGACTATTCTGATGCGGCAGGTACCTTGCTCCTAGACGTGGGAAAACGCACTTGGAGTGAGACCATTGCGACTCTATTTGAGTTGCCACTAAACATTTTCCCGAAATTGGTGAACTCTTCCGCGGCTATCGGTCTGGTGAAACCTGAACTGGCAAAACACTTAGGCTTTACCGCAGACGTCATGGTTTATGCCGGTGGTGCCGATAACGCCTGTGCTGCCTTGGGTGCTGGAATAACTCGAGAAGGAATGGCTTTGGCTAGTATTGGCACTTCCGGTGTCTTTCTGTCTTATGAAAAAGGTAGTCAGGCCGACTATCACGGTGATCTTCACTACTTCAACCACGCCGCGGAAAATGCCTATTATTCAATGGGGGTCACCCTTTCCGCCGGTTATAGCTTGAATTGGTTTAAGGACACATTTGCTGCCGATAAAACTTATGAGGAGCTCTTGCACAACCTTGGGGATATGCCAATTGGTGCAGATGGGTTGTTATTTAGTCCTTATATTATGGGAGAGAGAACCCCTTACGCTGACAGTCAAATTAGAGGAAGTTTCATTGGGATGGATGCCCGTCACACTCTTGATCATTTTACGCGCTCTGTTATTGAGGGCATTACCTTTTCCTTAAAAGAGTCACAATACATAATGACCCAACACGCTAAAAAAGCAATTGAAACGATCATTTCTGTAGGCGGAGGATCAAAAAATAAGCATTGGCTCCAACTCCAAGCTGATATCTTTGACACAACCGTTACAACTTTAACTAGCGAGCAAGGTCCTGCCCTTGGTGCAGCCATGATTGCTGCTGTCGGTGCCGGTTGGTATAAAGATATAAGTGAATGCAGCAAGGCCTTAGTTCACTATAGCGATCATTACACGCCTATTCCAGAAAACGTAGCAGATTATCAACGACTTTATCAGGTCTATCAACAGGTCTATCCGGCTACTAAGAATATCTGTCATGAATTGTCTGATTTATCTTAATTAAAAAAAGCGAATCAATTGCCAAGATCACTGGCATTGATTCGCTATTCTTATAATCGTCTTCTGTACCAATTGAGCCACCGAATAAAAGTAAACAACACTGCAACAATCATCACTTGGGTAAAAAATACTGAAAGAAATGGCCACATCTCAATCACTCCTACTCTCTGGAATCCTAGCGATACGTTATTTAACTGTTATTTTATATTCTTATTATACACCCAACTAGCTCCGTTTATTTCATAGATTGCCTGCAAACAATCGTTATTTTAAATTCATTCAGCAATGAGGTCATACCTACTCGACTTTTTTTCCCCAGTCCTTTAGTTGCTAGTTTCTTTTAAAGCCATACTCGCAGTCACTTTCTCATCTACACGCAAGAACGGCAAGTAGATAAAGACGCTGGCGACGATAATGGCGATTTGTAATACAGCTGCCCGCCAATCTCCTCCTGTCGCTAAAAAGCCAGAAATAACTGGTGGTGTTGTCCAAGGAATTTGGACTACCACATGATTAATTAAACCAGCCGCGGTAGCAAAATAAGCGACTGTCAATGAAAAAATGGGTGCCAAGACAAAAGGAATAATCAAACTGATATTAAAAACGATTGGTAAGCCAAAGATAATTGGTTCACTAATATTAAATACCGCAGGTGCCACTGACAGTTTCGCAAAGTCCTTATAATCTTTCCGACGACTAAAAATAAAAATAGCGATTAGCAACGCAATCGTATTTCCAGACCCCCCCATCACGGCAAAGGTATCTTTAAAAGCCATGTTAATAATATGTGGAATTTCGGTCTTATTAGCATAAGCTGCCATATTTTCCTGCATGTTTTGAATCAGGAACGGGTCCAGCAACGATCCTGAGATAACCGCTTGATGAATCCCAAAACCAAAAAACAAATTAGCCACAGACGTTATCAGTAAAAAGCCCGGTAATCCAGTTGTCACCTTACTTAATGGACCTGTAATAAGTTTGGTAATCAACCCATTCACATCCATATTAAATAATTGGTTGATAATAAAAGACAAGATAGCAAAGGATGTAATAGTAATCATAATCGGAATCAGAACATTAAATGATTTCAAGACTGCCGGCGGAATATTCCCCGATAGTTTAATTTGTAATTTTTCATTAGTCGATAATTTAATAAATAACTCGGTCGTTAACAAACCAACAAAAATCCCCACAAACATACCTGACGCCCCTGTATGTGAAACCGGAATAACCCCAGTCACTTCAATCGCTTTACTGGCAGTTTCAGGCATAAACATGGTCTTCATGGGGGTTAGTACAACAAATGTGGAAATTGCCACTAAAACCGCTGCAATATGGTTGGTGTAATTTCGACTGATACACATGTGATATGATACAGCGGCAACCACTAATAAAGTAGTTATGCTTAAGGTGCCGTTGGCAATTGACGTGCCGATTTCTTGAACTTTAATCAAGGTATCAGGGTTGATAATCTTTCCCATAAAGCCCGTTGGTTCCAAAATAACATAATTAATTAATGTAACAAAACCTGCCAACATCATAAACGGCATAAAGGTAGCAAATGCATCACGCAAGGTTCTTAAATGTATTTGATTGCCGATTTTCGTGGCGACGATTCCAAATTTTTCAAATATAATGTCTTTCTTCGTCTTCTCCATAACAGTTCTCCTCTTCATTTTCTGCAAACGGTTCCTCTGTCTACAACAAAATAATACATCATTTAATTATAAAAGTAAACCTCTTTTTAAAAAGATATATATTTTAATATGAAATAAAAAAAATCATGGAATAGTCCAATGCCTAGTCCATGATTTCTCTGATATTCTTAATTTATTAGACTTCTAATCCTATCAATTTTCAACAAAAACAGCTTCAAAAATAAAATCCTTATAAATATGTCGGGATAAAGAGTACTCAAAAGGCGTGCCTGACGCTAGCGAGACCACCTTATCCACTTCTATCATAAAATCGCCAGCTTCAATACTCAATAAACGAGCGTCAAATTCAGTCGCTAAATCACCCTTTATCCAGATGTGAGAGGACTTTATTTCCAAGTTCAGCTCATTACCAATGTAAGAATAAACTGATTTCTTTAAATGCTTCGGCTCCAATCCCGGAATAACCGACAGCGGCATAAAAGTTTGTTCAATGGAATAAGGTTGATGATCGATAAAACGACTTCGAATAATGTTATACACATAATCTTTGGCACTGATTTTTAGCATTTCAGCTACTTTTTCCGATGGTAGTTCAATTGAAAAGGTATGAATTTCTGAGTCCACATGCTCTTCTCCCACTACACTGAACAATCCTTCGTTAGGACCAAAAACCTTTGAATTATCAATTGGCGTTCTTAAAACCTCTGTCCCAAACCCGCTTCGACTTCGAATAATTCCTTCTGTTACTAACATATCCAATCCTTTTTTCACCGTCAGCTTACTGGTTTTAAAGTTTTCTGCTAGTTCATCTCCTGTTGGCAACTTATCGCCGATTTTATAATAACCATTAGTGATTTTTTCTTTTGTATCGAGATAAACTTCCATGTATCTTGGTATTTTTTTCATTTTTTTCATCCATTCTATCCTATAGATATACCTGCTACTATACTTTAACATAAAAATGGTCGTCATTTCCACTTAAAACATCACCTAATCACAATAAAGTATATATTTTTAATAATAAACATTTCTTTTTGTTATTAAGCATGATATTATGGTTGAGACAACTAACAGATTTATTAGTTTTTTAATGAGGAGGATATAGGATGAATAAGCAACAGTTAACATTTCCAAAAGATTTTTGGTGGGGGTCCGCTTGGTCGGCTGAACAAGCCGAAGGCAGAGGCGAGACTGGTAAAGCAGAGACTGTTTGGGAACGCTGGTATAAGGAGCAACCTTATCGTTTTTATAAAGGGATTAGTTCAGCCGTAACCACGGATCATATTCATCGTTATCAAGAAGACGTTCAATTGATGAAACAAACGGGTCATAATTCCTTTCGAGTGTCTATTTCTTGGGCAAGAATGTTTCCAAATGATGGTGTTGGCGAAGTTAACCCCAAGGCTATCGCTTTTTATCGTGACCTTTTTACTGAAATGACGCAAAACGGCGTGAAAGTTTTCGCCAACCTTTATCATTTTGATATGCCAGCTGCACTCCAAGATCAAGGGGGTTGGGAATCCCGTGAAGTAGTGGCTGCTTATGTTAAGTTTGCTGATACTTGCTTTCAAGAATTTGGTGATCTGGTCTATCACTGGTTTACCTTTAATGAGCCTCTAGGTCCTATCCTTGGTTCATATTTGGAAGACTTCCATTATCCTAATATCATTGACTTCAAACGTGGTGCCCAAGCAGCTTACTTTACAGTGTTGGCACATGCCAAAGCAATTGAAGCCTTCAAAAAACATCACTTAACAAGTAAAATTGGGGTTATTTTAAATTTAAGTCCCACCTTTCCGCGCAGCCAGCATCCAGCTGATGTTAAAGCTGCTGAAATTGCCGATTTATTCTACACAAGAAGCTTTCTGGATCCCATGGTTAAAGGCGTTTTCCCGACTGCTTTAGTGGATTTATTAGGGGAATATGATCAACTGCCACTTGACACAAACGAAGCTGATTTAAGTTGTATCGCTGAGAATACTTCACAAATTTTAGGCTTAAACTATTATGAACCACGACGTGTTAAAGCACGCCTGACGGGGATTAATCCTGACGGTCCATTTTTACCTGACTGGTTCTTTGATCTTCACATCATGCCTGGAAGACGAATGAACGAGTATCGTGGGTGGGAAATTTACGAAAAAGGGATTTTGGATTTATGCTTGGATATCAAACATAATTATGGTAACATAGAAGCCTTTATTTCTGAGAATGGCATGGGTGTTGCAGATGAAGAACGTTTTATGGATGAAAAAGGCCAAGTCAACGATAACTATCGGATTGATTACATCAAAGATCACTTAGCTTACTTATGGAAAGCCATCGATCAAGGCTGTAACATCAAAGGCTATCACCTTTGGACCTTTATTGATTGTTGGTCATGGATTAATTCCTATAAAAATCGATATGGACTTGTCTCACTTGATCTGGCCACACAAAAGCGAACCATTAAAAAGAGTGGTGAATTTTATAAGGAACTTAGTGATCAAAACGGCTTTGAGTACGATACAGATTTATTAGTTTAATTTTTCTTAAGCTCAGCAACGGTTAAGACTGTTGCTGAGCTTTTTAGCATTCGCTGTTGCCTAACATATGTATTCACTTATTCCCAATATAAGTCAACGGCTTTTTTTAGTACAATAAGACCTACGTACCAAGGAACATTATAGTAAAAGGAGTGGGATAATGAAAAAGAAAACAGGGTTATACAGCGGTCTCATCGTTCTGGGGGTTTTTTTGGTTGGTTGCTCAACTAATTCCAATACAACTAGTTCTACTAACAAATCTGAACCATCAAAACAAGAAGTGACCTTAGCTAATGCTCAGGAACTAAACACGATTGATCCATCAAATGCCATTGACTCTAATAGCCGCATCGTGATTAACAATATTTACGAAGGCTTATACCGGCTAGATGAATCGAATCAACCTGTTCCTGCTGGCGCAGCGGAACTACCGGAAATCAGTGATGACGGCTTGACTTACACGATTAAGTTAAACGATAAAGCCACATGGTCTGACGGAACAAAGGTAACGGCCGATGATTATCTTTACGCTTGGAATCGTGCTATTACCTCTGAGAGTGCCGCCGAAAACTTACCATATTTCACCAGCATTAAACAGGCAAAAGAGATTATTGCCGGCGATCAAGAGGCCTCTGAATTAGGCGTAAAAAAAATAGACGACTTTACCGTTGAAATCACCTTGCATACAGCAAGCAGCTATTTTTCTTCCTTATTAGCGAATCCCCCCTTTTTTCCGTTAAATAAAGCTTATACTGAAAGTCAGGGAGATAAATTTTCAATAGATAGCGATCACGCCATTTACAACGGACCTTTCACTTTGGGAGATTTTGCAGGTCCAGGAATCGGCGGTAGCTGGACTTATTATAAAAACGAGAAATACTGGGATAAAGAACAGGTTAAACTCGATAAAATCGACGTTCAAGTAATCAAAGAAACAAACTCAGGCATCGATTTATATAAGACAGGAAAAATCGATCAAGTTGCTATTTCTGGTGAGTACGTGAAAAATGAAGCTTTAGATCCAGGTTTTATTTCGGAAAATGCACCGACCATTGCCTTTTTCGGCTACAACCATACGAATAAGATTTATCAAAATGAAAAAATCCGTCAGGCTATTTCTTTAGTCATCGATCGCGAAGCCTTAGTGACAAATATCTTAGGGGATGGTTCCGCCGTTGCTACTGGAATTGTGCCACCAAAGTTACAAATTAACCTAAACACAGGAAAAGACTTCACCGAAGATGCTGGGAATTTGTTGAAAACCGATGTTACTGAAGCTAAAAAACTATGGGCTGAAGCAAAAAGAGAACTCAATATCGAAGACTTAACGATCCGACTGATTTCCTTTGATTCTGATCGAATGAAGAGCTTAGGCACTTATATTCAAGGTGCCATTGAAGAAAATTTAGCAGGTGCTAAAGTCGATGTCAACATCAGCCCCGTAGGCGTTTTTATCGAGCAAGCCACCAAGCAGGATTTTGATATCTACATGCCGACATGGGGAGCGGATTATGCCGATGCTTCAAGTCTTCTTAGTTTGTTCCAGTCTGATTCAGCTAGTAATTGGGGTAAATATAATAACCCTGAATACGACAAACAACTGTTGGACGCAAGTAGTACCAATGCCAATAACTCTGAAGCCCGCTGGACTAATCTACAAGACGCTCAAAGAATCATTTTGAAAGAGGCTGGCGTCACGCCAATTTATTTCCAAAGTAGTGCTTTCTTAAGAAATCCCCAATTTAAAGGCGTTGTTTATCATACAACAGGGCCTAGTTTAGATTACAAAACAGCATACTTGGAAGAATAAAAAAACAGCTCTGGTGAATCATCCAGAGCTGTTTTTATAGGTACATTTTCATCTTTCCAAAAAAGTCATTATTTACTTTTATTGGTTTTATTACGTCTTACAAGATAGATAACTACTAGAATTATCAAGACAACGCCAAGAATTGACACTGCCCATTTGGCTTTTTCTTCACCGGTTTGTGGCAATTTTAAAAGACCGCCTTTTTCATCAGCTTTTTTAGTATCTGATGAGGCTACTGGAACATCAGCCTTTTTAGTATCTGATGTAGAGGGTGTTGTATTGGTTGTCATTCCGTAGGCTTCTGCATTGAGAATATAGGCCATTCTGCCAGCCCCTAAAGTTTGGCCGTCTTCTTTAATTTGTCGCTCAAAACCATCTAAATGAGTTAATGTTGCGATTAACACGTCATCACTCATCTCTTTGCCAGCCATAAAGCTACTGTTGCTAGGATAAAGTGCACTTAAATACTGTTGCAACTTAGCTACTTGGGGAATCATTTCAGCAAAACTATTAAAATTACTAGGATTAAACGACAGTTGTGCCAAAGCTTTATCGATAGACACCGTCTTATCGACATAGAGTGTATTTAATAATCTAACATAAGAACTAAAATCCATTCCTGAAATATCGAAACCGTATCGTTGAAATAATGTCATCGTATCCTCAAGTTGTGAATCAGTATACTTGGCTAGTGCCTCTTGACTAATACCATATTCTGAATTTTCTAGTAGCGCTTGACGAATGTAACTTGCTGGATAATCACTATCTAATGGTACCTCTTCTCCAGTTTTCTCTCCCAGTTGATCTCTAATCAGGGCTTCCACCTCGTTCTCAATCGTTTGAACGTCCTCTTTCGAAATCGACGATTCAGGCACACTCTCTGTTTGGTTGGTACTAGATGATTCTGTTGATTCCTGAACAGCTTCACTGCTGCTTGTTTCAGTTGTCGCCACCGTTTTCTCTGCTGGCACAATTGTGTCTTCCGCCCATGCAGTTTGGCTCATTCCCATTAATAATACTACCATCATAATTGCCTTACCTAATTTCTGTTTCATTTCCATCACTCCTTTGTAATCTTTATGTAACAATCGTAACACATGCGTTACAATAAAAATAGACAAATTCAAAATAATCTCCCTATTTAATAAATTCTTTACTTTTAACACCACAGAAAAGCAATCTGACCATTAAGTAACTAGCATAAGTAGATTAACCCCCTTCAGCCTCAATAAAACAGGCTCACAGCAAAAAAAGACAGGCATCACTCAACCTGTCCGTGACGATTTCGTTTGATAAAGGTATAAGGCATCTTCACCTTGTCCAATCTTTTGTCAAAAAACAACTGAAAAGCTTTTTCTCCACATTGAATAACGTGATGATCAATCGTTGAAAACGCCATAATATCACTGACTAATAAATTCTCCCGACCTATAATGAGCGGCTCTGTTTCTTGCTGATAGTTTCTAAGGATTGAGGCGGCTACTTCATCACCATTAGCCAGAATCCCATCAATATCACGCTCTTTAAAATGTGCTGCCGCTTCTACCCCATCTGCAACTGTCAAACAGTCCCAAAAAATATGGTCATCAGTAAAATTGGGAAAAATTTCCTGACATAACTGAATTGTCAGGCGAGAATTTCGACTCACCCCCTTGCTTCTACCAAGGGTAATACCTAGTTTTTTTACACCGGCTACCTTCAATGAGGTCAAGGCTTCTCGTAAAGATCCAGCTAAATCAATATAGACACTCCCCACCTCTATATCCGGCGTTTCTTCACAAAAGATGATGGGACCGTATTTAAAATAGGGGATAAACGTTTCAATCGGATTTGCTCGTGTAGCGACCAATAAGCCATCAAACTCTTTGGTGGCAAATTCATTGAGATAGGCAAGCTCTAATTCCTGATCAAAATTCGTTGGTAACAGGGTAATCTTGTAAGAATGAGCAAAAGCCGCTTGAGTCATGCCACTTAACAATTGATCGAAGTATGGGTAATTAACAAATGGAATAATAATGCCTACATTCCTAGTCTTACCATAACTCAAATTTTGAGCCATCCGATTTGGCACATAGTTTAATTCATTCATTACCCCTAAGATTTTTTGACGCTTTTCCTCATCAACATAGGGATAATCATTAATTACCCGTGAAATCATTGAAACCGAATAACCTGTCAGCTTGGCAATGTCTCTAATGGTCGTCATCTTTAACCCCTCACTTTTTCACATAAGTTCCTTTCTAAATAGTCTACCATAGCTAAGCCTTGATTAAAAATACGATAGTCTTCGCCTTCATAGGTAAAGGTAATTTGTCTGCTTCCCCATAATTCAATCACAAATAAATCTTGAATGCTTCCTAACCGAATCTCCCTCTGTACTGCCTTACGAAACCCTTGGATACTTCTCAAAGACATCACGCCATCTTCAATATGAACAAAAACATGGAAATAAGTTTCGCCAATCTTCACATACGTATTCATTCTCAATCCCTCATTTCATTTTATTTAACTTTAGTATAGCGGATGAAACGAGTTTCAATGCAAGCTTTTTGTTTCATTTGACTTTTCTACAACCGACCTGTTGATTTTAGCTTAATCTTCTGTAAACTACCCAAAAAACCTCAAAAAGCCCCCTCCAGTTAGGGGGCTACAAACTTACAATGTATCTCGAGCTACTTCACTTTTTTTAACATGGCTTTGATACCACATTAGACCTAACTTGGTCAGTTCCATTAAAGTCACTGCAATAATAGACAAGCCCATGCTCATAGCAATGTGGGACACTGAAAAATCGGCTGGAATCGCAAAGACTTCTCTTAAACCAGGAATCAATGTCACCCCATATAAACCACCACATATGGCAATTGCCAGAATAACCATTGGATTTGAAAAGAATCCGGCTTGCCATGCTGTCTCTGTATTAGAACGAGCAGGCAAAGTCTGTAGTGTTCGACTCCAAATCAACGTAGAGAAAGCCATCGCAACACCTACTTCAGCGGAATACTGCATGCCTAGCCATTGTGCAACAATTACCATTAATGAAATCAAGATCCCTCGGTATGTTACAGCAATCAAGGTCTTTCCAGAAAAAATCCCTCTACTTGGATCTCTTGGTGCCCGTTTCATAATCGTCGGTTCAGCTTTTTCCATCCCTAAGGCAATTGCTGGTAAAGAGTCGTTTACTAAGTTAATAAACAGCAACTGCAATGCTGTAAAGGGGTTATCCCATCCCATGATTAAAGCAAAGATGATCGCAATAATCGCCCCTAAATTGCCTGCGAATAAATACGAGACTGCTTTCTTAATATTGTCAAACACATTCCGCCCAACTTCAACTGCACTAATAATCGAAGCAAAATTATCGTCAGTTAAGACCATGGCCGCTGCATCTTTTGCCACATCGGTTCCCGTTCCCATTGCAATCCCAATATCAGCTTGTTTAAGGGCTGGCGCATCGTTGACACCATCACCTGTCATCGCTGCGATTTGCCCTTTATCTTGCCATGAACGAACAATTCTAATTTTATTTTCAGGGGATACCCGGGCATAAACAGTGACCTTCTCTAAGGAGGCTGATAATTCTTCATCGGTTAGTTCATCCAGTTCGGCACCCGTTAAGGCCAGATCACCTTTTGAAAAAATCCCAATTTCTTTTGCAATCGCAACAGCTGTTGTTTTGTGATCGCCTGTAATCATCACCGTCTTAATCCCGGCTGACTGCCCATCTTTAACTGCTTGAAAAACCTCTTCTCGTGGCGGATCAATCATTGCCAACAAGCCAACAAAAACTAAATCAGATTCATCCTCTAAACTCAATTCATCTTGATGAGCAATCGGTTTATAGGCAAACGCCAACACCCGCAGCGCTCGTTCCGCAAATTCTTCATTTTTCGCCTGAAGTAATTGACGACGTTCCTCTGTCAGAGGCGCCACTTTTCCATTTAACAGCATCGATTGACTTCTGGCAAATACAATATCAGGACCACCTTTTGTCATCATAAGGCGTTGGCCATCAACCTGATGAAGGGTCGACATCAGTTTACGATCGGAATCAAATGGTAGTTCACCTATTCTGGGGAATTCCTGGCGAAGTGCTTTATAAGATTTCTGTTGTTTCTCACTAAAATCAATTAGAGCAATCTCTGTCGGATCGCCTAGTTTTGAACCATCTTCAGCAATCAATGCGTCATTGGATAAGGTACTAATCTCTAATAATCGCTGCTCATCCATCGACCAATTACCGGCTTCTTGCTGATAAGCCTCTGCCTGACCTGGTAAATAATGGTCAACAACGGTCATCTTATTTTGTGTTAAGGTCCCCGTTTTATCGGTACAAATAATGCTGGTTGATCCTAAGGTTTCAACTGCTGCTAGCTTACGGATAATCGCGTGCCGTTTCGCCATCTTCTTCGTGCCAATCGACAAGACAATTGTCACAATTGACTGCAGAGCTTCGGGAATTGCCGCTACGGCCACAGCTACAGCAAACATAAAGGCGTTGACAATCTCTTCTGTTAAGTTACCAGAACTATCTCCAAAGAAAATGCGGGCTAATTGGACGCCTAGTATCACCAGTGATAAACCTAAAATTGCTAGGCTTAATTTCTTACTAAAGCTGTCCAGTCCTTTTTGTAATGGTGTTTTATGGGCCACTGTACTTTCCAACATTTCTGCCACTTGTCCAATCTCGGTTTGGCTTCCAGTAGCAGTCACTAAAAATTTCCCTCGCCCATAAGTGGTAATCGTTCCACTAAAGACCATATTCAGCCGATCACCAATCGGCACTTTTTTGTCCAGTTGACTCACTGATTTTTCAGCCGGAACCGATTCTCCCGTCAACATGCCTTCATCGACTTTTAACGAAACCTCTTCTAACAAACGACCATCAGCTGGCACGTAATCCCCAGCTTCCAGAATTACGATATCACCGACGACTAACTCTTTAGCCGGCACGGTTTGCTCCTGACCTTGACGTACTACTTTTGCATCTGGTGCTGATAGATTTTTTAGCGCTTCTAAGGACCCCTCTGCTTTTTTAGTTTGCACAACACTGACAACGGAATTCAGCAACAGCACGGCAAAGATAACTACTGATTCAACGTGAGCCCCCATGACCATTTGAATCACTGCCACTACCAATAAGACAATCACCATGGCATCTTTAAAGGTTTCTAAAAACAAGGCAATACTTGATTTTTTTGGTGCTTCTTTCAATTGATTAAAGCCATCTTGGGCTAACTTTTGTTCGACTACTTCTTTCGCTAATCCTTGTGGCTGACTACTTGTTTCGCTAAATAATGTGTCAATCGATTGTTGATAAACTTCTTTTTTCAAACGTCATTCTCCTAAAATAGTTTTTTTTGTTTACGATGATTGACCTTGCGCTTACATGTTCCACCTCCAAAAATAAAAAAATGAGACCTAAAACAAGAAAGTTTCTTGTTTTAGGTCTCACCATTTCATACGGCACCAGAAAATCATTTTCATGATTAACTTACTGTTGACACCGTCGCAACATCAAAAGCTTGCTGGTTACTCCCCTAAAAGGGATTTATTTAATTCTTATTTAGAATATCAGACTCACTTTTATCTTGCAAGATGTTTGCTTATCATCATGAAATTTTCAAATCAAACTTTCATAATAACTAAATAAAATAGAGCTGAATTTCATTGACATGTCTTATTAGGAAAGGTTACTAAGAATCATCTGATTAACCTTCCAGACAAAAACCAGTTTCCCTTAATATCAGCATTGATTGTATCTCTGCCAAAAGTCTCGTTTCCACCTGACAGATGCCGATTCTAAGCAACCCTATCATAAAACTGACAAAATCTTTACCTAACAAAAACGTTCAATCAACTCAATTCCCTGTCAAGTTGTAAAAGATTGGTTGAAACAACCTCTCATCCTTAATTTCCAATTGCCACAAGCCCATTGTTATTGGCTTTATGGTTATTCAAAAATAACAAAAACAAGGCTTTAAAGTGTCTGCTGTGCCCTGACACTACTGTTTTTTTAGTTGATCTTAATTTAATAACCTAACAGATATATACTCTCTAAAAGATTGATACTACGAATCCTTTATCGAATCAAAAAGAAACCGCCTCTATCATTCGGCGGTTTCCTTACACATTACTCAGTTTCTACTTACTGAAATAATCGATCGGCTTCTGTGATGGTTCGAATTACCCGACAAGGATTACCGGCAGCTACTACATTTTCTGGAATAGATTTAGTAACCACACTCCCCGCCCCAATCACAGAATTCTCTCCGATTGTTACCCCTGGACAAATCGTGACCGAAGCTCCTAACCATACATTATCTTTAATTGTCACTGGGTTGGCAAAGCAGGGTTTAAATTGATTTCCTCGAGCATCTTTCACGCCATTACGTTCACTAGCTACTAAGGGATGATTAGGAGTCACAATGGTTGTTTTCGGCCCAAACATCACATTATCACCGATTGTCACTGCTCCATCATCTTGAATCGTTAAATCGTAGTTCGCAAAGAAATTTTTTCCAATACGAGTATGAATCCCATAATGGAAAAAAATTGGCCCTTGCATAAAACCAGTATCCCATTGCCCCAACAGCTCTTTCAAAATAGCTGAACGGCGAGGATTATCTTCTGCTAGAGAACTGTACTCAGCGCTTAGCTCATGGGATTTTTTTTTGATGGTCACTAACTCTGGATCCCCTGGATTAAAAGCTTGGCCACTTAACGCTTTCTCTTCTTCAATCGGTCGTTTAGTCATCAGCCAATCTATCCTTCATCTGCAATAATTCTTCTAAAATCACCAGAACACCTTCTTCATTATTACTAGGCGCTAGATTTTCAGCCGCTTCTTTAGCTGCTGGACTGCCATTTTCCATGGCATAGCTATAACCGGCATGGCGCAGCATCTCTAAATCATTACCACCATCCCCAAAGCTTGCCAGATGATCCTCATGAATCCCCCATTTTTCTTGAAGAATTCTTAGTCCATTTGCCTTATGTAATCCAGGAATAATCAAATCAATATCTCCATGACCACTTGAAACAGCGGCAATTTGACCAGCGAATTGTTGATTTAAAAGAGCCAGTATTTCTTCGGTCATCTCATCTGGTACATTCAAGGCAAACTTGAAAAATTTGTCTTGATTGAGTTCCAATAAACTAGGCACTATTTTTAAGCGATGGTAATAAATTCGACCATGTGCCACAAATTCAGCTGTTTCCACTTCTTCAACATAGGCACTCTGGCGTCCACACAAAATCGTATGAACCTCTGGGATGGTTTTTAAAAATTCAAGAATCTCATGGACAAGCTGTAAGCTCATTTCGCCACAAAACAACTCCTCTCCTTCGCTAATGACCAAAGCACCATTTTCTGCTACAAACGAAATCTGACTTTCAATTTCAGGAAAAAAAGACTTTAATTGGTAATACTGATTGCCACTTGCGACAACAAATTTTACTTCGTCTTTTAACATTTTTTGATAAATGTCTGCAAAGCGTTTTCGATTATACTCATTCGTTCCTTTTAAAAATGTTCCGTCCATGTCTACTGCTACCATTTTAATCATTCATTTGCTCCATTCCATTTTGATTTATCCTTATCGCCTCTGCCCAGTAATCGGTTTGGCGCTGTTTCCAAAAAATCGTATCAGCTTCATTTAGTTGCCGAATGACGCGGCAAGGATTACCCGCCGCAATAACATTTGCAGGTATTTCTTTAGTCACGACAGATCCGGAACCAATCACCGTGTTATCCCCAATAGAGACGCCTGGATTAACCGTTGTATTACCCCCAATCCACACGTTATCCCCAACTGTAATCTCCCGGCCAAATTCCAAGCCAGAATTTCTAACACCTGAATCCACAGGATGTCCTGCCGTAAACAGATTAACTTTTGGTCCAAACATCACATGATCCCCAATTTTCACATTGGCCACATCTAATATGACACAATCAAAATTAGCAAAAAAATGATTTCCCACCGTGATATTCGATCCATAATCACAGCGGAAAGGAGGCTCAATATAAAAAATATCTCCTGTTTTTTTGAAAAGTTTTCGCACTAAATCCTCTCGTTCCGCCATTTCCTCCTCTGTGGTTTGATTAAACAGACGAGTTAATCGGCGAGACTCTTTGACCTCTTTAAGGAGAGCCGGATCACTGGCTTGATAGAGGTCTTGGGCTAACATCTTTTCCTTCTCTGTTCTCATTGACTAGCCTCCTCGATTAATGCCAACCCCTGAGCAATTAACCCACGCAAATAATCCCGATCAAAATCTGTGGATAACTGACACTTAGGTAAATCTAGTTGGGGAAAACTAAGCGCTAAGCGAGCCATTATCTCGTTTAAAACAGCCGGCGTAATTGTCCCATTATTCGTGTAAATTACAATCTCGTCTGGATCGTAAAGACAGAGCATTGATTGCATCACTTCCGACAAATTGGATTGAACGTCAATGGTTTTAACCGGCACTTGATTCCACTGCTCATAAGCTGGCAAAGGTAAATACTTCACCTCACCTGCAAAACCATTTCGCCCTTTAACCATCTGTCCATTTAGATAAATTCCGGCTCCTGGCGGAAACTCACTGGGGTAGTATAGACCAATCAACGTCTCAGCGGAGGCTCCAGCATAAGTGGCACAACCAAAAACCGCTGCATTGATGTCATTTTCAATCGTAACAGGCAAACCAAACTCACTACCTAGTTCTGCCCCTAAATTAACATTTAAAAGAGGCGGGTAATCAACCATTGAAGAAACACCATTTTTTTCAACACCGGGAATCCCCATGATAATTGCCGCAATTTTTGGCTGTTGAACGATTAGTTGGCGAATAATCTCTTTAATGCCAATCCAAGAAAGAGAACTCCCCAGTTCTTTCTCTTGAGACAAAATCTTTCCGTATAAGTCACAGACATAAAAATTAATAAAAAAATGTTGATTTTCTTCAATCAACTGAATCGTAAGTAACAATTGATGACTGGCATTATACGTATAAGCAACTGCTCGACGTCCACCTGTTACTACTGACTGTGCCCCTTCTTGGATCATGTCTTTTTCTAACAATTCTGGTATTATTTTATTGATGGTCACCACACTTAATCCAGTAAATTCAGCAATTTCTCGCTGAGATAGGGGGCCTTCTTCTTTAATGACTTTCCTCAGAAATGCCAGATTATCATGTCTGACTGTTTGTGGCTTACTCGCTTTCATTGACGGCCCTCTCTTTTTAAATAAACTTTATTAACTTAATTAATAATTATAAAGGATAGAGAGGAGAATGGCAATAGCCTTTATTCATAAAGTGTCATTTAATCCCATTAACTACTATAACCTCTAACTTAAATAAAGACCTTCAACTCTCAAGGTAAAGGAGTCGAAGGTCTTGTGGTTTTATGTATGGCTCAATAATCCATCTCTTTAGTAGCTAAAGACTATTTTTCATTTAATTTAATGGTAACCGTCTCTGCCGTCCGTTCGGTATACAGCTGCTTGGAACAAGCCGGGCAATAATAAGCCACCCGCTTTGGTTTAGGGAGTGGTTCTCCATAAACTTTTTTTAACATGCTAAAGCACTGTTTACACTGAAACTCATCTTTCATTACTGATTCTCCTTCTTTTCGAACTTATCTCATTATGACCATTATAACAAATAACCTGAGCTTTGCTACCTCTTATTTATAATTCATAAACCTTGCCGACACTGCCATCAATATCCACGAAATAACGTTTCATATTATCACGATCATAATAAATCGTCACCTGCCCATCTTTCAAATACGGCGACGGATCACGTCGTAACAAGCCACTTTTAAAAAGGTAGTGTTGGCCATTTGACGTGTAAGAACAAATCAGTCGCATCAAGGAACGTCGATTGATTTCCACAATAGATGAGCTATATTCCACAACCTCCGCCACAATCTTAACGCCCTCATCCCTCAATCGGTGATTCACCTTTTTTTGATGGTGACTTTTGCCTAGGAGGACACACCCGATAACAACAGGAATTCCCCCTAAACCACCAAATGCCAATAGAAAAATCAGACGAAACTGCTGAAGAGCCTCTTCCCTATATGGCTGACGAACCCCATTGACATAACTATTAAAATTTTCAGGAGCGATTCTGACGACTTGCATGATCACTCCCACACTGATAAATACTAACCCCATTACAATTAGTAAGGTGCCAACCCAACCAAAGCTCTGCAAAAAACTCTTTTGTTTAAATTCTTGAGGTTCCATTTAGTACTCCCTCTCTGCTTTTAACTCCTTCAATTATAGCAAATGTTGGATAAATAATCAGTAACTCTCCCTAAATCAATTAAACTGCCACAACATGTCATTCTTTAATCAGCCTTCACTTGTATCTGAATTGTCGGAGTCAGGCGCAAAAAAAAAGGGAGCTGACAAGAAATCTCCCGTCAGCTCCATCTCTATTTCGTTCTAAGTACTTTCACCTTTAACATATTTAATCGGTAATGTGTAGCTCTTTTCTAACACCGCTTCTTTCGTTTCAATTCGTTGAATCAGTAAATTAACTAGCAGCATAGCACAATCAGTAATTGGTTGCCTAATAGTTGATAATTGTGGAAAATAATCTTGAATAAAACGGGTACCATCATAACCAATCAATTTCAGTTGATCTGGTACGGATATGCCTAAATGTTCGGCTTCATTCATCACCAGAACAGCCGTCAAATCATCCGTACAAAAAATACCATCGACTTCTTCGTTTTTCAGTAACTTCTGAATTCTTAAGGCTTTTAAATTTTTAGACATCTCAGACGGAAAATCAAACACAAGGGCTTCTAGTTCATAAGCCTTTACAGTCTCCAAATACCCTTCCAATCGGCTATTGGTTGGTGAATTAGACTGATTAGTCCCTGTTAGTATGGCGATTTTTCTGGCACCACTTTGGTACAGCATTTCCGTTGCTAGCTTACCACCGGCAAAGTTGTCACTGCTCACAATAGGAATGGAATCGGATAAAAAACGGTCAAAGGCCACAATCGGTAAGCCAACCTTCTCATACTCCGCAATTCCCAGGTTGTGAGCTCCCGCAATGATGCCATCGACCTTATTAGCCGCCAACATACGCAAATACTCTCGTTCCTTTTCCTTATTGTCCGCACTGCTGCAAAGAATGACTTTATACCCTTTTTCAAACAAATAATTTTCCATTGTTTCAATCAGCTCTCCATAAAAGGGGTTAGCAACAGATGGAAAAATTAGGCCGATCAGTTTTGTGCCTTTTCCTTGTAAGGAGCGGGCTAAAGTATTCGGTTGGTAATTAAGTTCTTCCATGGCCCTATTTACTTTATCAATGGTTTTTTGGCTCAAATAACCATAATTATTAATGACCCGTGAAACGGTTGTTGGCGAAACACCTGCCAATTTTGCAACATCTGTTAGTTTAATCGTCATATCGTGTCCTTCCTACTCTGAAGGCAAGGTATTTAAGTCCCAAAGTTTGCCTTCATATGTTAGTCCTTCTTCACTTAGAATCAATAAATTTTTCTGGTCCTCTGCCGGAAAAAAACGAAGGGTACACACTTTCAACCCTTTATTAATAAAAATCTCGCAAATCGATTGATCCACAAAAATATTAAAAGTCAGATCCTCATTTTCCGGTATAAGGCTTTGACGAACTGTGCCATAGTCCTCAGCAAAGGGTTGGCCTGCATTGGTTCGATCTATTTCTATTTTACCAGAAAATGTATTAAAAGATATCTCTAAATAGCTCTCTTTAGCAGGATCAGCTAACAGCCTTAACTTTCCTCGCTGCTGTCGTGATATGTTCAACTCTAACTCAAAACTTTGCGAAGTCTTACTTATTAACTTTGTCTGATTAGCTAGCTTTCCCTTAAAATGACGTTCGTTATGCCGCAATTCCTTCGTTTCAACTACTGGATATTGATAGAGATGTCCCTCTTTAATTCGCAATTCTTTTACGAGACTTAGACAATGTGCCCAACCGTCAGTAAAACTAGGATAGTCAATCTCAGGAAGTCCCACCCAACTAACTGCTAAGGCACGTCCATCTGGGGCCTTCAGAGCTTGGGTGGCATAGACGTCAAAACCATCATCTAGATTTTGTAAGGGCGTTGGCTGCTCAAGACGGATTGTGTCCATGTTTAGAGCAGCGCCAATCACATAAGTATTAGGGTAAATAGTCTCATACTCTAAGATTTTTTTATCTAATCCCTGTGGACAAAACAACATCACTGGCTGGCCATCTACCTCAACTAAATTTGGGCATTCTACCATAAAGCCCATCTGTTCCTCCGTATAATGGAGAGCCCCTCGGTAGTGCCATGTCAAGAGATCACTGGACTCATAGACGACTACCTGTCCTTGCAAACGAGTATCTTGAGCGCCAATCAACATCAGGTAACCTTCCCCATAGGCAAACACTTGTGGATCTCTAAACTCCGCAGTATATCCTGCTGGTGGTTGGCTAATCAGAGCTTGCGGTATTTTTTTCAACTCATTTTCCTTGGTTAACCAGGCACCCGCTTGAATTGACTGCCTCTGCCACCTTTTATCTCGCACATTTCCCGTGTACATAATAAACAACTCATCACCTACGGTCAAGGCCGAACCAGAATAAACCCCGTGGCTATCTAAAGAGCTATCTGGTAGTAAGCTGACCTCATCTTTTTGCCAGTGAATCAGGTCTGTCGATGTTAGATGAGCCCAAGATTTCACGCCATGGACTGGTCCAAAGGGATACGCCTGATAAAACAAATGCCACTTCCCATTAAAATAAGAAAAGCCATTAGGATCGTTTAGCAAGCCTGTTTCAGGTTGAATATGATAATTGAGGCGCCAAGGCGCGGTCTCCACATCCTCCTTTAATGCCGCAACATAAGAGGCTGGCCACTCTTGATACTTTTTATACCGCAGTTCAGTCGTCCATTGCTCAACTGGATAGTTCATGCTGTCACCCTTTCCTCACCCGATGGTACGAGTCTTCTCTTTATGATACCTCCCTGCCACCGACATGTCAAACGAATAACATGTAATAACCCTTAAAAAATAGAGGTTAAATTTAAAAATAAATATTTTATGATAAACGTTTGACACATTGTGTTTTTTAAGGTATTTTAGATACATAAAACGATTTCAAAAAAAATCTTTACGTAGGAGGAAGTATACATGAACCACAAACAAGTTGCTCAAGACATTTTAAACGCCTTAGGGGAAACAAATATTCAAGCAGCTGCTCACTGCGCCACGCGTCTGCGTTTGGTATTAAAAGACAGCAGCCTAGTTGATAGGGTCGCACTTGAAGATCATCCCGATATTAAAGGGATGTTTGAAGCCAACGGTCAGTTCCAATTAATCATCGGCCCTGGGGACGTGAATGAGGTTTACAAGGAATTAACTGCTTTAACCGGTATTAAAGAAGCTTCCACCGATGATATTAAAGCGGTCGCAAACGAGAAACCAACCAATCCTTTGATGTCCTTTATCAAGCTATTATCCGATATTTTTGTTCCCATCGTGCCTGCTTTAGTGGCTGGTGGTTTGCTAATGGCACTTAATAATGTTCTGACTGCCGAACATTTATTTGGCTCACAATCACTGGTTCAGTTATTTCCAGCAATCAACGATGTGGCCGGGATTATCAACTTAATGGCTTCTGCTCCCTTTGCTTTTTTACCGATTCTAATTGGTTTTTCCGCCACAAAACGTTTTGGTGGGAATCCCTACTTAGGGGCAGCTATGGCAATGGTTATGGTCTCGCCTAATTTGATTAATGGCTATGGTGTTGCCAATGCCATCGCTGACGGTTCCATGCCCTATTGGAATATTTTGGGTTTAAATGTGGCTCAAGGTGGTTATCAAGGTTCGGTTCTGCCCGTTTTAGCCGTCTCTTTTATCCTAGCAAACTTGGAAAAATTCTTTCACAAAAAAATCGCGAAAGCTTTTGATTACACCTTCACGCCGATGTTGGCAATTATTATAACCGGATTTTTAACTTTTATCATTGTGGGTCCGATTATGCGAATGGTCAGCGACGGCTTGACTAGTGGCTTAGTTTGGCTTTATGACACGACCGGCTTTATTGGAACAGGTATTTTTGGTTTCTTTTATTCACCTATCGTTATTACGGGGCTCCATCAAAGTTTCCCTGCTATTGAAACCACTCTGTTAGCCGATGTGGCCAAAACAGGCGGTTCCTTTATTTTCCCTGTAGCTTCTATGGCTAATATCGCTCAAGGAGCTGCCTGTTTAGCTGTTTTCTTTATCACCAAAAATAATAAACAAAAAAGCCTGGCTTCTTCCGCTAGCATCTCAGCCTTACTTGGCATTACCGAACCAGCCATTTTTGGAGTTAACTTAAAGCTGAAGTTCCCCTTCATTTGTGGCATGATTGCTGCTGCTATTGGTTCTGCTTTAATTGGCCTGTTTCATGTCTTAGCCGTTGCCATGGGTCCGGCCAGTGTCATCGGTTTTATTTCAATCGCCTCACATTCAATAGTTAAATTTATGATTTGCGGTTTGGTGACATTTGTTATTAGTTTCACCTTAACCTTTATCTACGGTAAAAATAATTTGATAACTAGCTAATAAAGGGTTATTTCCTATTCAAAGCAAAAAAGCAGACTCTTTATACATGGCTGCTGAGAAAGTCCGAAGTTTCTTAACCGAAAATTCGGACTTTTTATTTTTCCCCACTAATATAGTAAATGATAATAAAATATGAAGGTTCATCCCATTGAGAACTCTTTTTTTTAACTATTTTGGGAACTAAAATTATATATTTTTTATTTTGTTATTTTATGAGTTTTTCAGCAGCCTTCTTTATACGGGCAGCTTTCTTTATCTTATATGTTGTTGACTACTTCCTTTAATAACTGATCGTAATTCACCTGAGCAAAATCACTGACATCAATCTGAAACAGTCGACCTAAACGAAACTCGTTGTACCTCCTCTCAGCGATGATTGTCTCAAATCCCTCTTTAGAGATATGGTTATCTGCTTGGCTGCGGTCAAGTAGGACATCCCCTGGCTGATAATGAGTCATCACATGACTTAAATGACGATCACCTTCCAAATCTCGCAACTGTCTTCTCCGCCATAAGGCCTCAAACTTCCCGACTAAACGAATGGTTATGACCTGGTACCCATGTTCTTTTGACAGTTCGGCCAACTTGCTTTTCTGTTTATCACTAAAGGGGTATTCCGACACAATGACCTTTTTACCAGCTGCCATGTAGTCTGTCAGCACCCCATAATAAAATTGCCAAACTTCAACCTCTAGTTTTTGTTTCTCTTGAAGAGTTCGAAAACCTAGTTTGTCGGCATACATTTCTTTCACCTCATCTGGGGTAATCAAAAAGAAATCAGGGATGACCTGTCTCATTTTCCCAATTAAATAGGATTTCCCCGTTGCTGGCGGTCCAGCCAATAAAATCAGTGTCCGTTTCATCTTTATTCACCTAAATTCGTTGAACTCTCGACATTCATAAAAAGGTTAATTTTATGTTTTACGATGTCCTTTACTTTTTGATTAGCCGGCATTACATTGTGGCGTAAAGATTTATTGACGGCCGTTTCCTCAAACGAGTCTTTAGCCGTTTGGGTCCAATTCACTAATAGCTCTGTTCCTACATTAAATTTCCGAATGCCATTATTGATTAGTTCTGGGTAGTCTTCTTCTTTAACACCCGTGCCACCATGAATCACTAAAGGCACCTCAACAACCTCATCAATCTCTTTTAACAAGGGAATATTAACCTCTGTTTTACTTTTAAATTGGCCATGATTTGTGCCGATGGCAATGGCCAAAGCATCGACTCCAGTCGCCTTAACAAATGCAACGGCATCAGCTGGGTGAGTGTAAACTTTATCGTCTTCCTCTACGTGAATCCCCTCTTCAGTGCCACCAATTGTTCCCAATTCCCCTTCCACACTGACACCCCGTTTATGCGCATAGGCCACCACGGCTTGGGTTTTAATGATGTTCTCTTTAAAGGGTAAATAAGAACCGTCATACATTACAGAGGTATAGCCACTGTCAATGGCTTCTTTTATATCATTAAACTCTCTGGCATGATCTAAATGTAAAACCGCATCTACCATTTCACTCTCGGCTATTTCCTTAACCACTGCTACTAACAGGCTCATGCCAATGTACTTAGCCGTATCCACACTGGTTTGGATAATAATTGGCGCTCCCACCTCTTTGGCCCCTCGAATCATTTCTGGGAGCATTTCCAGATTATGAGCATTAAAAGCTCCTACGGTCATATTCAATTTTTCTGCCTGATCTGTTACTTCTTTTAATGTTGTATACATAATAAACTCCTTCTAAATCTATTTATTTAATCACTAAGCCCTCATTAAGTTAAATCGTATTATTTCTAGCAATTTGCCTTAATTCATCCATTTTCCCCATCCACTTATCTATCTCATCCCCATCTCCTCTGTGGGCTGCCTCTGAGCGTTTCTGATTATAAAGAGACATTAGGGTCTTATAGCCCTCACCAATCGATAGTTGGTAGGAGAAGCTTTTTTCCAAGGTCTCAAGAGCCACTTCTTGGTCGACTGCTGCTTGTAAGACACCTAACGACTCATAAGCCTTCGCTAGTATTTCTGGCTTTTGTCCCTGCCCTTCTAACTGACGGCATTCCTGCTCTTTAACAAAAATCAGCTCGTGTCGTTCCTTTTTTTCAACCAGACTTAAGTCTTTTTTCTCCGGCACTCTTTTTTCTCTCTTAGGTTTCTTTTTAATGAAGTCAAACATTTGTCTACACCTCTCATTCTTAAATGGCTTTTAGAATTGGACTGAGAATCCAAGCATATAATAAGGCTGCCATCACCGTGTCAACATCTGTGGCTGTTGCATTGATAAAGCCCATGCTATTGAAAATAGTCACTAGTAAAGCTGGCAATAAGGTAATAAAGAAGCCGTGGGCAATCCCACCAATAATGGCCCCTCGTCGGCCACCAACCTGATTACCAAAAATTCCCGCTGTCCCACCGGCAAAAAAGTTGGTCAACATGCCTGGCAAAATCATTGCCAAGCCAAAGGTTGGTAAGACAAACATGGCAATCACCGAGCCTATCGTTGTGGTAATAAATCCTAAAATGACGGCATTAGGACTGTAAGGAAAAAATACGGGGCAGTCTAAGGCAGGAATGGCATTCGGCACAATCTTCATGGCAATCCCTCTAAAGGCTGGTACGATCTCACCTAATAATAGACGAACACCAGAGAGTAACACATAAACCCCGACTACAAATTGAATTGATTGAATAAAGGCAAACATCAAATAATTTTGAGAACCAGATAACGTTGTTCCAAATTCTGCCCCAGCGAAAGCTGCTGTAATGACAAACAAAGGAACCATTACAACCATCAAAGACAGATAGGTATCTTGTAAAAATTCAAAAGCTTTGGGTAACTTAATGTCTTCAATGGATTTTTTATTGTCGCCTTTTTCTCCAAAGACGTATGCAACACCCGCTTCAAACAGGTAACCAATGGTACAAAAATGACCTAAGGCGATGTCATTAGAACCGGTTATCTTCCTGATAATCGGTTGGGCAAGTGCCGGCATCGCCACCGCAAATATTCCGCCAACTAAACCACCGACAATGATCAATACTACACCGCGCAAACCTGCGAAATAACCAAAAATAGTCGTCATCGTCGCCATCCATAAAATAGCTTGCCCCGTTAAGAAAATATATTTCCACTTAGTAAAGCGAGCAATAACGATATTAAAAATAAAAATCGCCAAAAAGGTTAAGGCAATATCGCTTCCTAATCCCAGCTCATTCATGGCTTGACCATTTATCGCCTCAATCGAAGGAATAATCCCTTGCATCGCAAATCCTTCCGTAAAAATTTGCCCAAAATAAGTTAAACTCCCCACAATAATCCCAGAACCAGCACTTAGTACTTGAAACCCAAGTAAGGTTTTGAAGGTTCCTGAAATAATTTGTCCAAATGATTTTTTTTGTAAAGACAATCCCAACAACGCAATTAAACTGATGGTAATCGAGGCTTCTGTTAAGATATTATCAATAATAAAGTTTACAATCCCCATGTTCATACTCCTTTATCTATTTTATATGATGCCCATCTCTTTAAAAATCGGTGTAATCTTCTCTTCAATCTCCCCTTTCGACACGATATTTTTTAAGTACATAATAGTTGTTTTCTTTTCATCAATGGCGTATTTTTCAAATTGTGAACGGAAATTTTCTGCTGTAATAATCAAATCGGCCTTCATTGACACCGCCGATGAAATATCGGTATGATCCAATTTAGCCTCTACCCCCAATGTGGTTAACACATCCTCCGTTGACATCTGGGCCGCAAAACTACTGCCTAATCCTGCACCACATACAAATAAAATTGTCAGTTTCTCCATCTTCTTGCCCTCTTTTCTTTCAATTTCAATTCCTGTTACTTATGCGTCACCCCCACTTCAAGACCTTTTTTAAGTCTGGTAAAGAATAGTCTGAAACTCATTTTTATTACGTGCTTCCGTCAACCGTTGGATTTTATCTTCGTCGTGAATTAAGGACACCAAGTTCTTCATAATATTTAAATGTGAGTAGCTATCGACTGCCGCTAAGCAGAAGATTATTTTAACTGGGTCATTTTCCTCATGGCCAAAAACAATTGGTTGAGCTAGGGTCAACACACTAATCCCTAATTTATTAACCCCGTCTTCTGGTCGTGCATGAGCCAAGGCCAAGTGCTTGCCTATGACGATATAAGGGCCAAATTCCTTTAAGGAATCGACCATAGCCTGAATGTATCGCGGTTCAATTACCTGTGCACTCACTAAGGGCTGGGCAACCTCTTGAATAACTTCTTCCCAATTAGTAGACGGGACCTTCAAGCGGATCCCTGATTCATTTAGTACCTCTTCCAGCATAGGTTGTATCTCCTCCTGATTAATTTTGAGCTGATGGTTCCTGAAAGTTTGTTCTGTCTTTTGATAGATCTCACGCGTAACGGTGCCACCACTTTCCTCAATTATCTCCAGCAATGAAAACAGCAAGCCAGTGTCATTCCTTGGCTCATTGACCACTCGTCGCAAATGCCCATGAGACTTTAAGTATTCCTTAACCCGATCTTTATCCTGTTCCCGTAAAATCGGATTCAATAACAAGGTCGGCAAAGGCGGTTCTTCTAGGCGAACCGTTGAAAATATCAGATCCACGTCCAGTTTTTTCAACAGAAATAGCTCCCTTGAACTTAAAACAGCAATCACGTCGATGTTAAACCATTCTTTTAAATTTTCTGCTAATAGATGAGCTGTCGCTGTCCCATGATTACAAACAACCGCAATCTTAAAGAGATAGCCTTCTTGATTAATTCGGCTTTCCGAGGTGGAAAAATAAATGGTTAAGAACGCTATTTCATCCAAGGTCATCTTCTGTTTCGCCACCTCCTCAATGGCAGGAGAAAATCTGACAATAGAGTCATAAATCGCCGGATAATTACTGGCAATCGTCTCCTTAAGTGGATTAACCACTTGAAAGTCGCTCTTCATTCGATGCAATAATCCAGTTAAATGTTTATACAAGCCTTCATACAACAACTCTTCCCGACGGCTAAAAGGAATCTTTGTTTCCTTTTCAACATGTTGAATAAGCTGGATTGTTAACAACTGAGCCTGAACCCATTCAATGGAATTTGTCATGTCTTTTTTATTAAAACTTTCCAAAATAAAGGCGATGTATTTCCGCTCATTCAATGAGCAAGCCAACTGAAACTCTCCAATTACCTCATCAACAAAATTCAATACTTCCGACTCAGTAAAAGGCGAATCAGTCGGCAAGGTATTGGCAATCGTTTTTTCCAAATTAAGCCGACCGAGCCAAATCCCTGTAAACAACAAGATTTGTTTGCGATAGACATTCTCTTCTCGAGACGAAATAGTTCGGTCATAAATCCCATCCAGCTGATAAAACAACTGGCGAGGAATATAGCTAAAAAGGATTTTATCTAACAAACTTTCATCCACCTCAGCCAATTGATAATCCACAATCCCAATAAACTTCACTATGATGTCGTATAACATGGTTCGAACAGTCCGCTCCCCACCGCTTAAGACAATGCCCTGCTTGGGAACACTGACAACGTTGATGCTGTATTGGGTTAATAAATGACGCACTCGCCGCATATCATCATCCAACGTACTTTTAGAAACTTGATAGTCCACTTCTTTCTCATATAAATATAAAGGGTTCCGACCAAGGCCACTTGCCAAAATTAAATCAAAGAGCCGTTCTTCTGGCATAAAATAAAGGGACTCTGACAAATCTTCAATAACCATCAACAACTCGTCTTGCTTGTCACAATCCATCGCCAACTTCAGCCCTCTCCCACGCTTATTCGTTATGGGGGCCATTTTTTGCTGGGCTAAAAAGTGGTTAATCTCATTAACCTCATTTCTTAAGGTTCGGGGACTAACTCGAAACTCTTTGGAAAGTAGATCAAAAGTAACAGTTTCCTGATTGCTGATAAAATATTTCATAATCTGAATCGTTCGTTCTTTCATTTCTTCACCTCCGATTACGTTTATTATATAGGGGATGATCAAAAGATATCAGTAGAGATTGTTGCCACATCAACTTGCAATAATGTAAGCGTTCTTCAACCACCTCTTGAAAAGACCCTTAAACTATGTTTTTCACTCTCATCAAGGAAAAATAGCCTTTCTCTCTTAAGTCCGTAAGTCCCTTTCTTTGTCTGATCTCCCCATTTTTGTTAAGATTACTGATAGAAGCACGTTAAAATAGAAAGGGTGACACGATGAAAACAATCAAACTTAACACAGGTATTGAAATTCCCGTTATTGGCAGTGGCACAAATACGTTTGGCAAAGACAATCACGATTATATGGCAACCATTAACAACGACACCACCGAGTTAGTGTCCGCCATTGACCTTGGGTATCGTCATTTCGATACAGCTATTAGCTATCGCAATGAAGCCGTTGTGGCTAAAGCTATTGCCGAAAGTGGCTTGGATCGTGCCGATTTTTTTATCACGTCCAAGTTACCTGGTGAGCCTAACTACACTGCTGATGAAGCGGCTGTCCGCAAAGGGGTGGAACAAAGTCTGGCCGCTCTCAACACCGACTATCTTGACTTATATTTGATTCATCATCCTTGGGATAATTTAGCTGAAATTTTTGCAACTTGGCAAGTTCTGGAAGACTATGTGGAAAAAGGCAGTCTGAAAGCCATTGGAGTCTCGAATTTTAATCAAGAACAGTTAGGTTACTTACTGACTCACGGACGAATTAAACCAGCTGTGAATCAAATTGAATCCCATCCAGGGAAATGGCATGACGCCATTATCGACTATTCCCTAAAAGAAGGGGTCGTTCCGGAAGCATGGGGACCACTGTCACGAGTCAGCGATCAAGCCAGAGAAACCTTAACAACCATCGGCCACGATTACGGCAAAACATGGGCACAAGTCATTTTACGCTACCAATTGGAGCGGGGCGTGATTGTCATTCCAAAATCCCATGACAAACACAGACAAGCACTTAATTTGGAGCTCTTCGATTTTAACTTAACTGATGAACAAAAAGTGATTATCGCAGCTCTTTAGGCAAAAAAACAAGCTAGTCCCTCAAAGGAACTAGCTTGTTTTTTAGTTGCCCATCAACACATGGATCTCATACCAACGAATAAAGGTAATAAAGGTCCATAACTTCCGTGATAAATCTTCTTCACCTTTACGATGATTTTCCAACATCTCAAGGACGTACTGTTTATTGATAAACTCATCTGTTTTAGCTTCCGTAATAATCTGTCTCGCCCAGTCATATAATTCATTTTTTAGCCAAAAACGAATTGGTACGGGGAAACCAAGTTTCTCACGGTACAACACGTGTTCCGGTACAAATTCTTCGGCTGCTTTTCGCAAAATGTATTTCGTCGTATTCTGTTTAAATTTCATTGAGGTTGGAATTTGGGCGGCCACACGAAAGACTTCCTTATCGACAAATGGTGCCCGCAGTTCAATGCTTGATGCCATCGTCGTCCGGTCGGCATTATGCAACAAGTCATCCACTAACCAAGTGTGCATATCCAAGTCTTGCATTCGCGTGGTAGGGTCTAAGTCACCGCTCCGTTTATAATAGGGAGCCGTCACTTGCATATAATGCTGATTTGGGTCAAAGCTTTTCAAAAATGGCCGTTTTTCCTCTTCAGTAAAGATTTTGGCATTCCCTACAAACCGTTCTTCTAAAGGTGTTGATCCTCTAAGTAAAAAACCTCGTCCTTTAATCTTCCGTGGCAGTTTCGTTGCCACTGAACGAATCAGTTTGTTAACACCAGGAGACAGTTTATCAAAGGATGCCAAAGATATTGGCTCATGATAAATAGGGTAGCCACCAAAGAGTTCATCAGCGCCTTCTCCTGACAGCGACACTGTACAATGTTCGCCTGCCACTTGAGCTAGAAAATACTGAGCGACGGCAGCTGGATCCGCTAATGGATCATCCAAATTCCAAATATAGTCATCAAACTCATTGATAAAATCAGCTGGCGTAATAATTCGACTAAAATTTTCAACGTCTAGCTTGGCTGCTGTTTCTTGCGCCACTTCAATTTCATTAAATCCTTCCCGTTCAAAACCAACTGAAAAAGTTTTGAGATTAGGGCTTAGTTGACGGGCTAAGGCGACAATAATCGAAGAATCCACTCCACCTGACAAGAAAGAACCAACGGTGACATCCGCTCGCATATGAGCCTTAACACTGTCGTGAAGAACATCGGAAATCTGTTTAGCTAAAAGACTCTCTTCCATGTCTACTGGCTTAAAGGTGGCTTGATAATAACGGGTAAATGCCATGGTTCCTTCTTGATTAATCGTAAAATAAGTCCCGGGATTAACTGATTCAATCCCTTCTACCAACCGCTTTTCTCCAGGCACGTACTGAAACGTAAAATAATGCTGTAAGGCAGACCGATTAACTGTTTTATTCGGCATTATTTTTTCAATCGACTTATTTTCAGACGCAAAATAATAATCACCATCAATTTGGCTCAGATACATGGGCTTCATGCCGAATTGATCTCTGGCGCCGTAAACTTTTTCTTCCTGGCTATCCCATATTAAAAAAGCAAACATTCCCCGGAGTAAGCTAGCCGTCTTTTCCTTGTATTTATCGTAGAGAGCTAAAATCACTTCCGTATCCGTTGACGTTGCAAACTGAACGCCCTCTTTTTCCAAGGCTTCTCGGTGTTCCTGATGATTGTAGATTTCCCCGTTAAAAATAATCCAGTAGCGCTCGTCACCAAAACTCATGGGTTGAGAGCCACATTCTAAATCGAGAATACTTAAGCGGCGAAACCCATAATGAATCGTCTCATTGCTGTAATAGCCCTCACTATCCGGTCCACGATGAGCAATTTCTTTGTTCATCTCACGAATTTTTTGATCATAATCAAGCTCTTTTTTAGCGTTAAAATGAATAATCCCTACAAAACCACACATTGAATTTAACCACTTCCTTTTATAATTTACTCAAACTAACCGACTTCAACTTCAGGTCGATACTCACTAATGACTTCACTGTCATCAAAATGAATGGTTTCATCAGCTGTTATTTGATAGGTTTCATGGCCCTTGCCAGCTACCAACACAATGTCGCCTTCCTCAGCTAAATCCAGTGCCAGCTGAATCGCCTTTTGACGATCCAATTCAATTAAATAATTGTCTTGACGACTACCAGCTATCATCTCTTCCACAATTTTCCGAGGATCTTCTTTTCGGGGATTATCCGTTGTGAAGATCGCCTTTGTGGCATACTTTAATGCAATCTCAGCCATTACGGGCCGTTTGGTTTTATCACGATCACCGCCACAGCCTACCACACAATAAATCTTTTTAGTAGCAATTTCCTGAGCTGTTTCCAACACGTTTTCCAGACCATCTGGGGTGTGGGCGTAATCAACAATCGCCGCAACTTTCTTAGCATTAGGTACTAACTGGAATCGCCCCATCACCGGTCTAATCGTCGGAATTGCCTCAAGTACGTCTCTAAAATTATACCCTAATCCAATGGAAACACCAATGGCCGCCAATAAGTTATAGACATTAAATTCACCGATTAGCTGTGTCTGCAGCTTATAGGACTTACCCTGAAAGGTTAAAGTGAACACTGTCCCAGTGGAATCAATCCCAATATTACTGGCTTGCAAATCTCCTTCACCACATCCATAAGTTAAGACATTCATGCTGGTTAATTGACCCATCTTACGGCCGTATGGATCATCGCAGTTAATAACCGCCAGCTTATGTTTCCCAGCGAAAGTATTTCCCAATTGAGAAAATAACAAACTTTTCGCTAAAAAATACTCTTCCATTGAACCATGGAAATCTAAATGATCCTGAGTCAAGTTAGTAAATACCGCCACATCAAAGTCAATTCCCCAAGTTCTCCCTTGAGCCAAGCCATGAGAAGAAACCTCCAACGCCGCCACATCCACCTTGGCCTGATTCATTTTTTTGAATAATTTTTGAATGGTAATGCTATCTGGTGTTGTATTAATCGTCGGCAAAACTTTTTGGTCTATTTTATTGTACATGGTCCCAATAATTCCCGCCTTATGACCCAGATGATTGGCAATTTGATCAATTAAATGGGTAATCGTTGTTTTTCCATTTGTCCCAGTCACTCCAACGACTTTCAATTGTTCACTAGGATTATCATAAAAAGCGTTGGCAATTTCTGCTAAGGCCTTTTTGGTATCCGGAACGAGAATATAAGGCATAGTTGGATCACTCGGGCGTTTTTCAACGACTACAGCTACAGCACCTTTTTCAAGAGCCGAATGACTCATGGTGTGACCATCAAATGTGGCGCCCTCAATGGCAATAAATAAACTACCTTCTGTCACCTGTCTTGTATCTTGGGTAATTGTCGTAATGTCTTTATCGTAGAGTTTATCTGCTGGTTCTAATAAAAAGCAATATTTCAATACATTGTTTAATTTCATAACTGTCCATCCCCAATCCTAAATTTATAGGAAGTCTCTTCCTATTCACACCTCCATTGTATAAAACTAACCATAAATCAACCTTAAAGACTCTGCAAGAGGACACGGAATCCCTTACCATCTTCAACAACCTATCACAATCTGAAACCATTTAAATTGTCATCCTGATTCATCGTTTTTTATAACAGGGTTTTGCGAATAATATAACAGCGCTATCAATCAATTTGAGTTGAATACTCATAAAAGCACCTATTAATAAATTAGTTAATACAAGCTCACTTGTTAGTCTTTTAACAAAGAGCTCGACAGGATTTAATAAATGTCACTTACTATTATACCTTAAAAAAAAAGGGAATTGTTAGGTTTTCATGAGAAAATTATGTTAATTCTCTTCTTAAATTAGCCAAATAGGTATTTGAGATCTCATCACTGCCTTCCATGACTAAAAAGTTCTAATCCCCTTGTATATTAATGATCACTTTAATGAAAGGAACAAAAATATTAATGATTAATATTTGAATTTCAATTGATTTTAGTTAACCTTCCTTATATAATACGAATGAGTGGGAAGTGATAGCTATCATAATATCTAAATCTGAATTTCGAAAACTGATTCATTCAGTTAAACATCTTGAATACTTTTGGGGAGTGTACAAGACTAAATTTCCAAATCATGCCTGGGATTTCAACTATCGGGTTGAAGTTGAATCTTTCATTTATCGAGATAAATATAGTGTTTTAAGACAAGTTAGAAAAGTTCCCTTAACCAAGCGAGTTTACTTATCTAAAAAGCAATATCAGTCATTGAGAAAATACGCCTCCATTTGTAGATCACTACGACGAAGTTTAAGACGAAAAAAACCAATAAAAAAAAGTCGCTCATAATTAACAGGCTACCTGCCTCATTAATTGTGAGTGTTTTTTTCTGTTCTTTGACCTAATGGTCTACTAATCATATAATAGAGGTATGAATTGACCCGTTACTATTTAAAAATAACCTGAACAAAGGAGTCTGTATCATGACTATTCAACCAAAAGATCACCTGCTATTTTTCGGTGACAGCATTACTGATAACGACCGCAACCGGCAACTTTCTGACGATCTTGGTGGCGGTTATCCGCTCTATATAGCCAGTTACCTTGAGCATCGTTATCCCGACTTTGATTTACGTTTTACCAATCGGGGAATTGGCGGCGATCGTATCCAAGATTTACTGAAACGATTGACCACGGACTGTCTGGCACTCAAACCAGATGTTGTCTCTATTTTAGTCGGTATCAATGATACGTGGCACACACTTGGAGACCCTAATTTTGGTAGCTCCTCGATTGGTCCTGCTTTTGAAGCTCATTATAGGGAATTACTATCAACCATCATAGAATCTGGTGTCACACGGATCATCTTAATGGAACCCTTTTTATTGCCTTGCCCAGCTGATCGTTATGAGTGGCGACCTGATTTGGACCAACGCCTACAAGTTATTCGCAAAATGGCTCTTGAATTTAATTGTACCTTCGTGCCATTAGATGGTCGCTTAAATCAATTGGGCATTGCTCATACTTTTCAACACTATACGGGAGACGATGGCGTTCATCCCACGCGAGCAGGTCATGTAGAAATTGCCAACGCTTGGCTGGCGGCTTTCGATATCTAACAAAAAACCATTCGAACCAAATTCGAATGGTTTTTTATAGCAACTCCCTTAACTTATGGTGATACTCATCAATTTGTATTGGGGAGATAGGCATAGCACTTTCAGGTAATTTTTTAAGTCTGTCGATAAACCAATCTGCCACTGCATTAAATTCATAAACGGACATCTTGTACTTCAATGAATTCACAAGCAAAAAAGCTTGTTGATACTCGCCAGTCTCTAAGTGTTTATTTAACAATTCTTCACGAGAGATTGTTTCGCCATCATTGACTTGTATTTCTCCAAGATCAATGGCGCTCAGTTCTTTTTTGAGAACCATGCCGATACCTGATCCCACTGCCTTAAATTGTCTCATAAGCCAATCTTGTTCCATTTTGCCACCCCTTATTAACTTCCTTATCCCTCTATCCTAACACAAATCATCCCTTATATATAATCGGACCTTAGCCTTAACTTTCTATTAATCGACCTTCACGTTTGAGATAGTGGTAAAAAAAGAGTATCCCTCACCTTGTTAAGTCGGTACCTTCCTTTAGTCGGGCAAGAATTTCATGGACAACATCAATCAACGGGCGATTTTGATTATCGATTTTCTGACTCAAAGGGATGCTTTCAAAAAAAGACAGGATCTCATGAACCTTTGACATTCCCCACTCAAATGTGCCATCCTTTCGCTTTGCCAATCGCTCAGCTATCATTTTTTTGTCAACTTCTAGCTGAAAATGACGAACATCAATCTGACTTTCCTTTAATCCACTTATGATTTCAGTGAAATAATCTACCTTGTACAACGCCATCGGTACAATAATAGTTCCAGAAAATTCCTTATCCATCTTTTTCAACAAGTCCAAATTCCATTGTCGCCATTCAGGATAATCTTGAAAGTCAGCTACTCCCATAGTACACTCTGTGATTATCTCTGACATCCTTTATCTTTGAGGGGTTAGCATATTAACCTTCTTAAGCAATTGCATTCCATTAGCTGAACTCGTATAATGAAAGTGATTTCTGAAATGACATCAAAACAAAATTGTTTTTGAAAGGATGACTCACTTGAAATATGCACTATTAACCGATTGGCACGTCCATACTGCTGGTTTTTTAAGTAAAATACCTAATGACCAGTGTTTATATGTCTGGGACTCCAAGGAAGAACGTGGCTTAGCTGCCTCACAAAAATACGGTGGAAAATATGAAAGAGACTTGGAAAAAGTTCTTTCTGACCCAGAAGTTGACGGAGTCATTATCGAAGCTGCCACTACCACTCACAAAGAATTAATTTTAGCCGCAATCGCTCACGGCAAACATATCTTTGTTGATAAACCCATGAGCACTACCAAAGAAGATGCTCTGGCGATTAAAGCGGCCTTAGATGCCAGCGATTGCCGTTTTGTTTTATCTTTAGAATCCTTAATTTCCGGCAGTTACCGCTTTGCCAAAGAAGAAATAGACAAGGGGACGATTGGGGCTGTGGTCTCTGTTTACTTCCGTCGCGCCCATGCTGGTGTCCTTCAGAATTGGTTACCTGACTATTGGTATGATGTTAATCAGACTGGTGGCGGGGTCACCCTTGATTTGGGCTGTCACGGTTTAGCACTTCTACCGTACCTCTGTGGAAAACCCACAACCATTAAAGCAATTATGACTGAAATTGGTGGCAAAGGGATTGATGATAATTCGACTACTATGATGGAATTTGAGAATAAAGCCATTGGAACTGCTTACACCTCATTCGTGACAACGACTAGTGACAATTACTTGGAAATCATTGGTCAAAAAGGCTCGATTGTTATCTTGGGCTCACCTGGATCCAAGTCTGGTGAAACGATCATGATTCAATCCGACCATGACAAAACTTATGAAACAAAAACAACCATCGACGGTGCCACTTTAGCACCTTATCCTTATCCAATTGAAGTCTTTTCAGACTTAATCGATCATCCTGAACTTCCGGATAATCAAGAATATGGAATTGACGTAGCTGTCGAACTAAGCCATATTATCGAACAAGCTTACCTCAGTGGGAAAGCGACTGGCTAGAAAGATAAAAAGTGTTGGGACATATAGTCATTTTGTTTCCTCCTTGAACAACTCGTCGCAGATAAACACATGCTCCCAGCTATTGGCTGTTTCGATTGCTCGGATGTTGAGAAATTTCCAAGCCTTCACGACTTTGTCCTTTATCTCTAATGAATAAATTAGTAAGAATAACGGTTGCAATTAGAGACAAGGGACATCGTTGGAACGCATCTATCACACAATGTTCGTGATAATAGAAGAGGGTGGGACTGATATCCCACCCTCTTCTATTAATTTATTTTAAACGACCTGACAGCCACAAATGGCACGATTGTCATTAGCAAAGCGATTGCCGCTTCAACAATCAATGTTGCGTAATCAACTTAAGAGCCATCCAAAATGGAACTTAGACTGATTCCGAAGCCTCTGAACTTCGCGAGTTATATAACCTATCCAAATAAATAAAAGATATGATAGGTATATCCCCAACATGCCCCCATCTATGGCTACGCTTAATGCCCGATTAGCCAAAAGAAAAGCCACCAGTAGCAAACTAATCGTTACCCTATACCTCACAGGAGTGCTCAGTTTTCTCTCGTTTTTCATCCTACCATCTCCTCACAGATAGTACACCTTATTCAAACGATCTGTTGGCTTACAAGATAGTCATCTTCTAAACTACCAATTGAGATCCTTAAATGGATAGCTCTTATATTAAACCACTTTTATCAGATAAAGCACTCTTGTGAACAAAGTAACTTAGAAGGTACAATAGGGTTAACTAACCCTCTATCTATCGACAAAGGAGCAAACTCAGAATGAAACTCAATAAAAAAATTGTCGCAGTCTCTCATTGCATTCTCAATCAAGATGTGGTCATTGATGACTGGGAACGCGCCCGAGGTGCTTTCCCAATCGCCACTTACTTATTAACAGCCGGTATCTCTTTTCTACAATTGCCCTGTCCTGAATTTTTGGAATTGGGCCTGAAACGACCACCACTAACTTATGAACACTATCAATCGATTGAAGGTTACCGTCAACGTTGTCAAACCATGCTTCAGCCCATTATCAAGCAACTGATCAGTTATCGCGACAATCAATACGACTATCTTGGCATTATAGGTGTTAATGACAGTCCTAATTGTTCGATTTCAGGTCAACGTGGAATCTTAATGGAAGAATTTTTCAGTCTTTGTCAGGAGCATCAACTGAATCAGTCGTTCATGGAAATTCCTCTTTGGTACAGTGAAGATTATCAAGGAGATATGACGACTTTAATCGAAATTTTTTTACAAGGAGATAATACTAATGCGCCATTATAACATCAGAATATTAACCTTTTGTGCCATAGCAGTCGTATTAAATGTCGTACTTGGCTCCACCGTTTCAGCTTTAAAAATCCCACTGCTTTTTTTAGACACCATCGGAACAATACTGATTGCCTCAACCTTTGGCTTGTCCTATGGCATACTGACAGGCGTTACGACTAACTTGCTGATGGGACTCCTAACAGGCCCACTGGCCATTCCTTTTGCCTTGGTCAATGTGGCTGTGGCAATTGTCGTGTCCTTAATTGCAAAAGGTGAGCTCACCTACAAAAAAGCTATTCTGACTGGTTTATTATTAGCCTTTATCGCCCCCATGATTGGAGCTCCTATCAGATTGGCTTTGTTTGGTGGCTTTACTGGATCAGGGACCGACGTCGTCATTATGGCCTTACGAGCTTCAGGTAAAGAAATGATCACCTCAGCTTATTGGGGAGCTGTCGCTGGTAATCTTGTGGATAAAGTTATTTCCTGTTTGCTAGTCGCTTGGCTTGTGACTCTTCCCCAAATAAAAAAAACGCTGTCACTCAGTCGCTAATCAGCTAAAAAAGCGCCAAAAGACCTTAGTTCCCGTCTCGAATTTCAAGAAGTGACTGGAACAATCGACTTTTGACGCTTTTTTATCCCCTTAATAACCCCTAAAAAGCCTTCCTAACTCCAAAGGAATTAGCAAGGAAGACCAGTACCTATTCTTCTATTCTCTTCAAATACTTGTGAACCGTCCCTACTGAGACTTCACAAATCGCTGCTACTTCACGAATACTTTTTCCCTGATTATTGTAAAGAAAATCTATTTTATCCACAACCGTGTGTTGAATGGATGGGCGACCAATCACTATGCCTTCGCGCCTCACTCTGGCTAAAGATTCTTTCGTACAAATCGAGCGAATTTCCTTCTCCTGACGAGAAATTGTCAAGAGTATTCTGATATAATCTCGCTCCGTCACCGTCGGTATGTGACCTTTGTCAAGAAAACGAACTGCCGCACATTTTTCAAACACTTTCTCCATAATAGGCAGTAACTGAGAAATTTGTAATCGCAATTCTATCAGACTTTGAAAAATTAATTCCTCTTCATAATATTCGTCAATAAACTCCATAACATTTTGACTAATCATTTTTCTTGAATCAGCGTAGACAAGCTTGTCGCACATTTCTACCATTTCTGGTTTTGCATTTAGTCCTCTAATAAAGCCTATTTTCATCTGACTTGACCTCTCCTACTATCATTTTTTTGCTATATTCAGCCTTTTGATTTCTGAATTTCCAATATTTTTGTCGCAAAGACAGACCAGTCACGAGCTCTTGGCGGTTCTAGCCACACAACGGCTTCGATCTCCAAAGCACCATCTCCTGGATACCTATCTGTTAAAATCAGCATTGTTCGATCGCTTAAATAACTTTCGATCACGATGTTTAAGGACGTTAACACCGACATATTTTTGATGATGTAGTCGTTATATAGTTTACCTAATGAAAAATCCACGTATATATATATGGGAGCTGAAAACAACTCTGGTGGGATAACAGTGATCAATAATAATAAATAGTGATAAAAAACAAAGCCCCCTGACTCCCAAATCCCCTTTCCATCTGGATGTTTCTGGGATTCTAAAATAAAGTGACGCGTAAATTGAAAAAACCTTCCATACGTATCTTCAAAGTAACTAACATCGATTCGCTCTTCGATTATCTGACTGCGTTGTGGTAAATAGACCACTTGAAAATGGATGATATCAAGTTCCCGGTATAGTCTCTCAACTTCAATTTTGGTGATATCTAACTTTAATTTAGAGACCACTTCTCCCACAAAATACTGAGAACGTTGATGTATGGCCTTGTCTTTTCGCATTTTTTCAAAGAGTTGCTGATTCCCATAACCATTCCTTAATAACTCTGAATAAATCAAGGTCAACTCAGCTTGCAAATTCGCCTCTTTATTGTCACCAAATTTGAATACTTGAGAGCATGAGGTCATCATTGGAAAAAAGAAATGAATGTGCTCCTGACTCACTTCGTTGACGATAGTTTGAGATGAATTCTTTAGACGACTTTGACTGATACATAATTGGTGCATTAGCTCCGTTTTGACTTTCTCGGAAAATCGTGTTCCAAAAATAGCTTCTAATTGTTTAATTTGTTCAGTCGCTTTTGTTCGAAACCCTTGATATAGGTTAAAATTTCCCTTGTATATTTTAGTAAATAATAAAGTCAACAAATTTCGAATGTCCCGCTCTTTACCAGAAAACTGAAACTGCTTAGTAATCGTCACGCCAAATCGTTTCAGTGCACTTCGCCGATGTTTTAATTCACGGTAAATAATCGGATAACTAATGAAATGGTTAATGGCGTAGTCATTAACTGACACAAACTGATTCAAAAAGATCGACTCAATGATCCCGAAAATATGGGATTGTCCCAAATAACATTCTTCCAAATAATCAGATGTCGCCAGAAAGCTTTCTTCTAGAATTATTTCATCATCCTTTGTATAAATATGAAAGACTTCGCCAAGTTTAAATTGGTCAAAATCGTAATTCAATTCCTGAATTGTTTTCGTTAAGAGATAGTCAGACATCTCCAACTTATCCATCATGACCTTGGCCCGCTCTGAAAGTGAAGGACTTTCTTCTAGTATCCTGAAAAAATGAAGTTTTCTAACTGTATTTTTATCAAGTAGTATTTCGAGCACGTAAATCCCTCTCCTCCTTTAATAGGTTCCCTGGCGGCCAAAGATTAACCGACCCGACATGACGTAACAAATTCGTGACAGTTCACTGCTGATTTCCTGATCATCGCCACTAACATCTGGTGGAATTGTTAAAGCTTGATTAAAGAAAGTGTCTGTTACAAACTTCTTTTGATACTCTCTGTGAGTGACTGGCACTAATTTGGGAACATTCAAACCCAACCGTTCCCATTCAGTCACTAACTCGCGATTAAACTCTCCTTTAGAGACTAATGGATCAGTTGTTACGACTGATTCACCTACTTCTAGCTCTTTAGGGTGATTAGCTGTGACTTGCTCAATTGGGATTCCGGCCTTGTCTTCTGGTTCCAACTTATCTTCTGATTGGGTTAAGGGCTCAACAGTTTCTGGGGCCTTCTCCAATCGATCGATTGGCTCAATCTCCATTTTAGGATTCAGCGGGTCCAAGATTGGACTAGTTGCCAAAACTGTTTCGGCGGTTAACACTTGTCCCCCCAAAAGCCCTGCTAAAAAGACGGTTGAGGTTATCACACCTAAAAAATAAGGATTTTTCATTTTAACACCTCCAATAGTTCCTACAGTTTCATCACAACCCAAGTTAAAACTATTATGATTATGAACACAGCGACGATTAACCAACCAAAATTCCTCATAACTAATCGAGAGTTCGAAGTTATTTTTTGACCTTCCTGAATAACCGCCATTTTTTGTTTACCCTCTTCCGTTTCTCCATCCTTTAACACACCTTTAACAACTAATCGCTGACTGGTTAAAGTTGGTCGATCACAGGTAATTAACGTTATCTCTCCCTCTTCCCGATTGTCCATTACCGAAATGTCTGTTGCTTCGACTGTCTTAATTGACATAATTTCATAGTGATACACCTGATTGCCGTAGGACATAAAGATTGCTTCCCCTTGCTGGACTGCCATTAACGGGCCAAAAAGCAAACTCTCGTTCCACAAATGATGACTGATGAAGACCCTGTTTTCGTTCGGGGTGCGTTCAGGAAACATTGCAACGGCTCCCAACAAGAGATTTTCGTTGATTAAGGTTGGAAAAATCGGGACATCGATGTCAACACTAGGAATAATAATCTGACCAATACTGACTTCTGGCTGATGGCGATACAATGCCAGGGTCTCACTTAAGCTTGGAGGTTGAATCACCACATTCCCTTGACTGACCTCATTGGTTGGCACAGATTGAGTCTGTTGAATATGGACACTCTCGATTCGATAAGACAATAATGCCCTCTTTACAAAAGGGGCAAGCAAGAAAACCACCCCCGCAAAGAATAAGATAATAATCAAACTCTTTAAGTATCGCTCTTGCCTTGTTTCTGATTGCCGGTTCATTTTCTTATTTTCTTTCGTTTCTTCTTGGCTTTTTCAGCTTTTTCTTTTTCCTTATCTCGCTTCCGCTTAATTAAGAAAAAAATCAAGCCTGCCACAATCAGTAATAATAGCATACCGATCACTATGTATAACCAGGTATAGTCTTTTACAATGGAGACATCTGCTTCATTTAATTTTTTAGCTTCAGCGCTTGTAATGGTAAACTCTTTTTCAAATTCCCAACGTTGATTGAAGCTCACTTTTTCCCCAGCAGCATTCTTACTTTCGTAACTGCCGTCTTCATCCTTGTCACCAAAGGCAACAATCTTAATGGTGTATTCCCCTGCCTCCAATGGCTTACCGTTTAAAGGAACATAGTAATTAAAATTGGAATTAGGAGCCATCTGCATTGCCTCGGTTTCTGACGTATACAACACATCCGTACGGTTCTTTTTTCTAATTTCCGCCGTCACTTTTAACTGATTTAAATAGGTCGCCACTGGGTTTTGTAAATTGGCTTGAATAATATTACGGGCATTTGACTGAGCTGCCCCTACTTCATTCAGAGCTAAATCTGGAGTCAGGGGTTCTTCATTTTGACGGACCAATAAAGCTAGAACATAAGAGTATTTATTTTTAATCGCCATGCCCGTTTCCTCATTACCCGTTTTCGAACTAACAGTTTCTTTATCTTTTTCCTTAAAAGTAATGCCACCTGCGATGATCCCTGTAACGGCTTCCTTTGGCATCGTCACATGAACTTTAACAGATACTTCTTTTCCAGCTGGCACAGTGGTTTCTGGTTCGGCCTTTGCTAAATCAGCCATGTTAAAAACCAATGTCTTGTCTACTTTAGTTCCATTTGGCCCATATTCAACCACACCATTTGAATTTGTCGTGGCACTGCTAATAATCGTTTCCACCACGATGTCTTCTCTTGTATCGTTTCGCAGTTTAACCGTCAGATCTTGTTCTGCTCCTTGATTCATCTTCAAATCAAAATAGGTTTTATTTTTATCCAGCTGGTTCTCTGGAATTTCTGGCACAACTGCAAAATTAAATTCCGACGCCATTATTTTTTGGGGAATCATCATGAGAAACATGACCAGTCCCATCATTACTATATTTCTTTTTTTCATAAGCCCTCTTCCTTAATCAAACATCAGAAACAAGCTGGGAAACGCCCAGCTTTTTCTAATGTTTATTAGCTTTAGTTAATCGTTATTTGGCACATCTGTTAAGGCCCAAGTAAAGCTAGCAGAATAGACTTCTGCATACTTGGTTGTTGAGCCTGGTACTTCAAGACTGATGCTGGTTTTAGCCGTTGCTACATCACTACCCCAACGTGTTAAATAAGTACCTGCTCCTTGAGCTTCACCAGCCGCCATTACTTTATGAGCTGTCCCGTCTGTTTTTAAGGTGTTGGTGGCAATGACTTCTGGAACAGCTGAAGCTGAAGCCGTAGAAATTTCTCCGTTAGCCAAGGTAACCGCTGCGCCTGTTAGAACTTTACCAGTCGTCGAGGTGAATTGTTCGTCTTGTTTAACGGTTAACGTCCACCCTGCTTCTGTTCCTCGATTATCCGTGACCTGAACAAAGTTTGGACCTTCTTGTTCTGCTCCATCTTTATCTTTGAATTTTTGTGAAGCTGCTTTATACGTTTCTGTTGTTGACGTAATCTTCTGAATGCCAAAGTCTAAGCTTGATGCAAAATCGATACTCAAAGGACCATTAGTACCTGGATTTGGCCCTTCTGGATCAATCGGGTCAATAGGATCGATTGGTTCAGTTGGATCAATTGGATCCACCGGATTGGTTGGATCGGTATTTGGTGTAAACTGAATACGACCATTTGAGCCATAAATTCCACCGTCTACTGCTAAAACACTGGCTGTTGCAAGCGTTAAACTTCCTAATACCACAAGACTTGATAAAGTGACCATTTTACTTAATTTCATTTTATATTCTCCTTTTAGTTAGCGTCATAAGACTTTTAGTTTGCTGGTACGTCAGTTAATGTCCAAACCAAATTGGTTTGATACTTAACTGCATCTTTTGGCGTTGATCCTGGTACTTCTAATGAGACATCTTTTGTTACTGCAACCTCTACTGTTTCACCTTCACTGTTAACCTCTGAGACCGTCTCCACAGTTCCCCAAGAATTAACCCATGTGCCAGCCCCTGTTAAGTTGGCCGCTGACATAACCAAGCTTTCCGTTCCATCAGGATTCAGCACAATCTCATCGTTTTCTCTTGGTGCCGTAGCAGATGAATTACTCGCCACTGAGGCATTTTTTAACGTGATTTTGGCACCAGTTAAGACATTATTCAACGTCGCAGTGGTAGCCGAAAACTGACTTTCTTGCTTCACTTTTAAGGTCCAACCGGCATTGGTTCCACGATTATCTGAGACTTGAACATAATTAGCCGTTGGATCAATGTCTGTATAAGTTTGAGCTCTGGCAAAGTACGTTTGATTCGTATTGGCAATTTTATTGACCCCAAAATCCAAGCTTGAAGCAAAATCGATACTCAAAGGACCATCTGTTCCAGGATTTGGTCCTTCTGGATCAACTGGGTCAATTGGATTAACAGGGACTTCTGGATCGGGATCGGTTGGATCAACTGGATTCGTTGGATCTGTGTTAGGTACAAATTGAACGCCTCCTTTTGAACCGTAGATACCTCCTTCGGCACTAACGACTTGCGCTCCTACTGCTACTAATGCAATGGCTGATAATGTGATTAATTTTGTTGTTTTCATTTTTATGCTCCCCTATTCTTTGTTAGTTTTCTGGTGTTGAACTTAATACCCATGTCATCGTAGTGCGATATTCTTTCGCACGCTTAACCGTACTACCTGGCACTGAAAGTTCAACTCCTGTTTTACCTTCTTCAGCATTATTTCCTAAACGATAAATCCACGTACCTGCACCTTGATTTACGGCTGCATCGACTAAAACTGTTTCTTCTCCTGTGGTTTTCAAAGCCACTGCTGATTGGACCTCACCTGGAATCAAGGTTGCATCCGATGCTAGATTTGATGTAACTGCCCCTTTTCGAAGCGTAATTTGCGCCCCTGTAAGTAACTCATCATCTGCCGTAGTGAATTGACCATTTTGTTTAACGCTTAATTTCCAGCCTTCCAAAGTACCTCGTTTATCGGTAACTTGGACATAATTAGGTCCTGTCCCACCGTCGGTAAACTCTTGAATGTCCGCGTAATACACCTTATTAAGTGTGGAAATCACTTGCTCACCAAAAGCGTAACTCGACGCAAAGTCGATACTTAAAGGACCTGCCGTACCTGGGTTGGGACCTTCTGGATCCGTCGGATCAATCGGCGAAACCGGCACTTCTGGGTCTGGATCAGTTGGGTCAATTGGCAAGGTAATACTAGTATCTGGTGTAAAATTAATCACACCGTTCGTGTCATATGTTGCCGCTGTCACTCCTATTGCTCCAGCCAAACTACTTAAAATCGCTACTGCTGCTAAACTCCCCAAACTCTTTTTCATTTTATAGCCTTCTTTCATGTTGTTTTTTTAAACTTAAGTATATTCCTAGCCCAATCATCAGAAATCCCGAACTACCCGATAACCAATAAGATTGATCACCGGTTTGTGGCAATAAGGTAATCACTTTGCCATCTGCAGTCTGAAGAGCTGCTGGCTTTGAGGCTCCTTCTTTGCCCGAAGTCTCAGGAAGAGGTTTCTCCTCTTCTTTTGGGTATTCATAAACACCATAAAAACCCGTTGATGATTTACTTTCATAGTTCTTTGTCTCTGCATTACTTCTGGACCCACCTATTAGACAGGTTCCCAGAAGCATCACGGTCATTAATTTTTTCCACATGATTCTAACCCTCCGTCTCCCTACTAATCATTGGCTGGTCCATCAACTAAACTCCAGCTTAAGGTCCCTGAGAACTGACCTGCTTTTTGTTCCTTCACAGGCACTCTTAACTTAATGCCCTTTTCACCTTCCTTCCAAGATTCCGTCACATTATATGTGCCATTACTTGTTAAGGTGTGAGTGTCAATTAACAGATTATTTTCCGTAATAAGCTGTTCCCCCTCACTGATGAAACTCATTCGATGAGCTAAGCTTTGGCTGCCATTGGTTAAAGGCGTTTCTTCTTTCAACATTAACTGCCAAGCTTGTTTTTCTGTCCCCCGGGTATCCTTTATCACTAAATCCCCGACAATCGTTGGCCAATATGTTTTTTCACGATTTGTAATAATTTGTTCACCAAAGTTAAAAGTTGTAGGTACTTCATTAATTTCCAGAATCCCAGTAATTTTAACTTCAATGTCTTTCACTACTACTTCTTCAGCTAATGAATAAGAGTAAGCAATCTTAACGATTTTTAATAACTCTGCTTCAGTCGCTTCTTTAATTGACGTAAATGTTTGGGGATCCGACTGAGCTGCCTCAGTTGTCCCGTCAGCCAAAATAGCCAAAGGTGTCGTAATCTCTGCTTCTAGCTGGGCTTGATTCTCTAAGCTATTGGCCTGGGCTAAATTCATCGTGCCATCTTGCGCATAAACCCCTAATTGACGTGAATCAGCAATTACTGTTTGATCCTTTACTACCACGACTTTCACTGTTTTTTGCCCCTGATTCTCAGGAACCGTCCCGGCCCGATAAGTAACTGCTATCGCCCGCAACAATTCCCCTTCTAAAGGTTGACGTATCTCTGCCAACATGGCTTCCGTGATATCTGTTTCTAAAAATGGTCGCCCAGCACCTTTCGTATATGTTGCCAGTTCGGCTGCATTGTCGATTAAAGCTGCTTCTGATTCTGAGATAATCACATTTCGAGCAGAAACCTCCACTTTATTGGAGTATTGGACGTTTACAGAATAACTGTAAGTCCCTGCAGGTGATTTCCAGGTAACAGGATCAGATGTCGTTTGTTCAGGTATCAAGGTATCATTTAAACTGACATTGGTCGAAGTTACTTGGGTCTGATACAACCAGGAACCAGTTACTGCTGTTTCTGGTGTAAAGGTCAACGTCGGTAATAAGGCTTCATCAGAAGGGATAACCAAACGACCTTGTTGAACTTTTTTACCTGCTACTTCTGTTCCCCAGACCTTTAACGGAATAGGTGTATTATCTTCTAGAACACTTGCTACATCATGCATGATATCACCAGTACCGTCCTTAATAGGAGCAACTACCTTGTAATCAATGACCGATCCAGGGATCATAATGCCATAACCATTGGCTGCTCCACTGACATCGTTATCACCAATAAAGGTTTTCCCAGTTGCTTTCTCACGTCCCATAAAATTAAAAGGCGTTAGTTTACTAGCATTTTGAACTGTCGGATTAATGGTCAGAACTTGAAAGGCTTGCCGTTCACCAAACCAAGTTCCCTTGGCGTTTACTTTTGAGGTTTCAGTTGTGGTATTTTTAATCCAAGTCAAACGGTCATTGTTTTGATCAACAAAGGCCACGTCACTGATATTGATAATACCTGTCCCTTGACCTGACTCAATGGTCCCTTCATCTTCAACCGTCAGTTTTCCTGCCGAGATAAAGTTAGTCGCATTAGCCACACCTAAACCTGACCCTTCCATTAAGTGAATGTCACCAAATTCATTGTAAGTCGCCCCGTGATTAGCCGCTGTCGCATTAAGACCGTTACGAATATTACCACCATTGGCGGTTAAAGTCGTGCCATTTTTTATGGTCATCTTGGTAAAGTTATTAATACCAATCCCCGCTACCATAATCGGTTCTTTCTGATTAGGATAGTCACTTTCGCCAGCTTTTCCTGATACATTGGCGCCAAAGTTAAAAGTTGAAGCCGTTGGAGGCATAGCGGCAGCACTGTTGCGAGCGACTGTGTTATTAATCACATCACTGGCATTTCCACCAGAAATCCCACCAATCGATTTGACTCGCTGAACATTTAAGTTAACATCTCGTAACAATTTATTTGAAGCCACATTGTTGTATTGTGTCGCATACAAATTACCAATCGTTGATCCTGGAGCATCAATATTAATGTTAACGTGCCCGGATTTCGTATTGCCAGCTGCTCCGCCGTCGCCATAAATATCTGCGCCATTCAAAACATCCCCTGAGCTTTCATCAGCAAAAATAGTCAGATTCATCGTATTGCTAGCATCTGTTCCCAGATAGGTATTGACATTATAAGGTTTCCCTGCCGAGATAAAGGTTCCTGAAGGAAATTTAAAGGTTCCCTGATAGTTCCTTAAGTCGATAGTCAAATTGGAATTACCTGTCAGTGTTCCCCACTGTGTAATCCCAGCTGAGAAACCACTATTTCCCGTTCGTGGTAGCCCTGAAAAATCGCCACCATATACATACATATGAGAATCACCATCAATAGTGTGTGCGCTATTGTCACCGTAGGAAGCTCCCATGGACGCATTAATCACACCACCGTGAACATCCACATTAGCATTTCCAACAACTTTCAAACTTGTCCAGCCGCCTCCTGATAAAAACCAGTCGACCTGACCATCATTGACAACCGCTTTGGTTTCACCGTAAATACGACGGTCATAATAACCAGCGCCTTCCAGGGTATCGACAAACCCACCATTCAAGGTAATGTTAGTATTCCCTTGCGTCACACCAGAAAAACCAGCGCCATAAGTCCAACGGGCAATCGTATTGTTAAGGACCACATTCGTATTTCCCTGAATAAAGACATCAGATGACCAGCCCGTAATCGAACCACCGCCACCAACAATATCAAATTGAGCCGCATTGTTTATCGCAAAGGAGCTTCGGTTAGCCGCTGCATAATCTAAGCCCTCATTCATAGCCTTTGTTAAAGTCGCTGTAGCTATTGAATCACCATCATAAGCAAAGCCTTCACCACCTGTTCGACCGTCCTCACGAAGAATCCCCATGGTGACATAAGTATTGCCTTGCAGATACCCCCCCCAGCCAAATCCTTTGGTAAAGCCTAAATCATCGCCACCAGCACTGACGGCTCCACCTAAAATATCCGTATAAATATCACCGTAAACTTTAAACTTTGCCCCCGCCTCGGCTAAGGCATTTCGTTCTTCCCTAGTCATGACATCATAGATATCTAAATTGTTTGAACCATTAAGGGCATGAGTTAAGCGGGTTACATTTCTTCCACCAGCACCATTGATTTGACCAATTGATCCTCTGTTATAAGTCCCTGCTCGAATTGAATTTCGAATGGCCCCATTAATCGTTCCTTCACGGCTATTAGCCCCATTAAAATAAATAGTTCCCGTCGTAAATTGACTGGTATCTATATGATTAATGATGGCATTTGACGTAGTTACTGAACCAATATTGCCAAAAGCTGAGCCGCCATAATAATCACGCCAGGTTCCTGTCCAACCACCATATCCTTTTATTGTGTTCGAAATACTTCCGGAAATATCACCGTAATTAACACCACCAAAATAACTGGCAATTCGCATGTTGCTCGAAGTAGTCTCACTAATAATTGACGATGTCACATTTCCCATTACGTTAGCCGAGTTAGCAACTGCAGTCCCTTCACCGCCTCCATAAAAGTTAGTAATGGCTCCCGACACATTTTTGACTTCTGTCGTAACATTTCCGTTAATTGAGCCAATCCGAGAACCTCCGGCAATCGTATTAAGTGGTCCCATTGTGTTGTTGATTCTCAGAGTCGTATTTCCAGTGATTGTACCACCATTTTGATTACCACCATAAAAACTCCAAGTACCAGTTCCTGTGGTGTTCACCTCAATCGTTGGTGAAGCAGTTAAATCCCCTGTGTCTGTTCCACCATATACGGCAACCCCATTACCTGAAGCCCCTCCATTTAAACTGAGGTTGTTCCCCCCCATATAGATGGTATTGCCCTGATAAACTAGATTTCGAATGATCAGATTCGTTCCGAAATAAATACCACTAGTGGATAAATTAACGGTTCTGACATTAGCTGGTGTTGTTGTGTTCATATTGATGGGGTCTGTCGCAGCACCTGTTAAAGTGATGGTCCCGACTTTTCCTTGGAGTGCATAAAAGGTCGCATTTGTGGCATTAACATCTGCCGGTATGACTTTCGCCACAGTTCCAGCCATCAGCGATAAATTGGCCCCAAAATAAATCGTAAAATCTCTTCCCTCACCATTGTGATACATTTCCGATAAGGCCACTTTCAAGTTGGTATCATTCGCCGCGTATTCCTTGTAAGGATCACTCCCTGTTGGGGAAGGGATAACAATCGTTTTTGTTGTATCCGCATTTTTAATGACATCCGCAATAGACTCGTTCAGGACTCGACCTTTAGCCAAAGCTGCTTCCTTTTTAACCACTGCTGTCACGATTAAATCACTTGTCAACGTTTGAAGCTTTAACTCTTGCTCACTAAGCAACTTGTCGTTTAACTCCCAACCTGCGAACGTTTCATCACTGTTTACAACTAAACTTGGTATATCTAAAGTTATGATCTCATCGTCCAAATAACCTTCTAACTCACTAACAGACTCACCATTGGTAAACTTGTGGTTAGCGGCTGCTTTAAAGGTTACCTTGACACGTTCTTTTGACATTTGGTCCTCTGAACTGACTACTGCAGGAGGTTGATCAGCTTCTGTGTATACCTTAGGTAAAAAATCAGTTGGCAACTTTAAGGCCTTTGAGTCTTTACTTGCTGAGTCCGATGTCTTTGTTTCAGCCACAGCTGTTGTAGCAGTAGTAATTGTCGTTAACCCAATAAACCCAACCATCAATAGATTAAGTAGTTTTCTCTTTTTCAATTTTTGGTCTCCTTTCTTTTACTTTTTCTTTTGCGATAAAATCGCTCAGATCTATTTGATTCATTCGGGAGGTAAAGCCACTTTGTTGCTGAATTTAAAGCGTTTTTTCATATAACTGAATTACTGAACATCCTTCTCTTAAACACCAAGTGCTAGTTATCAGCCTCTGATATAAACCAATCGCTCGTTAATCCCTCTATTATTAGTCCCCGAACAAATTAATGATAGCCTATTATTGAACAGATATTTTTAATGTTTTTTACAAATTTCAAAAAAAAATGTAAATGACAATCACTGTCAACAAACTTTCTTAACAACTAGTGAACTCACCCATAACACATACAAATAACGCTCGTCATTTCAAAATGATCGATTGTTGAACCTGTCCAACCACCTCTATTATCAACGGCCTCCTTCCTACTAAATCGATCACCTTACTATTTATTTAATCTTTTTTTCGAACAAACTCTTATGAAATCAGAACTCCTGTTTAATCGAACACGTCCATCATTATGGGATAAATCGAACAAGATTGTTGAATTATGCTTTTGCTAAAGCATATTAAGTAACAACCAAAAACTAGACTTTTTTTTGAGGTCAGCTTTCATTTACATTATGGCAAATCAAATCAACTTTTTCTACTTTCCTTCGTTTTTTTCTATAAAAGGTATCTTAAAAACAATAACAAATCCCTATCTAACAATATTCCTTAAATAAAAAAGCACGCCGTTCAAAAAAGGACAACTTATTTATCGTGTTATTTTCATTCAAAAAAAAAACTAATAAAACAATAAAAGAGATTGGTTTACTATTTAGAACTGGCTTAAAACAACTGATATAGCAACTAGGACAACGTGCCAAAACATGATCAAAAAACTTATTAATTGACTTGCCTAAAACCAAGTTATATAATTCCTCCAAGAAAGGAGTGTTTATGCATGAGAAAAGAAAAAATAAAATTTTTACTTCAAGGAATTGTCTTATTGATTTTAGGTATGCTATTTATGTCTAATCCGATTCGACAAGGAGCACTATTTTTAATGATTCTTGGTATTTTATTTACGGTTATTGGTGTTGTAACTATTGTTGATGGTTTGTTCGTTACAAAAGGAATTAAATACAAAGTTTTACGTAGTTTAGAGGGGCTTTTGGTGGCTGCCTTTGGCTTGATTTTCTTTTTACGAAATCCAGTTAGTGGAGCTGCTCTAGTCATTAATTTTGTGGTTATTATGATGATTATCTTAGCAATAACTAATACTATTGCTGTTTTCAAATCACCTAGCGGTTTAAAATGGTTAGCTATCGCTCTTAATATTTTAGTCATTTGGTTTGGCTTTCAATCCTTATTCGACCCACAGCTTGCCGTGGCAATCTTTTATTGGACGGTCTCTTTTCAGTTGATTTTCACAGGAATAAATCATATTATGATGTATTTCCTAGTTTCTGACATAGATAATTAACAAAAAAACCTGGAAAACAGAGGTCTGTTTTCCAGGTTTTTTTGCATTTAATAGACACCTTTAATGACGAAATATGAGCCTCTAATCACCCCTGCCAGAGCAGATTTCTGGCGAGCAAATTTAAATTTGCCTTCAAATTCTTTGGGAATTTCCATGCCTTCCGCTAATTTAAAGCCCACAGCTCTTTTCCCATCCTCTTCTAGGCTATACATAACATTGATAGCTAAACCATTCTCAAAAAAAACATAAGCAAACTTCGTGCCATCCACAACAAAACTAGTAACCTCCAAAGGTTTATAAGGAAAACGTAACTCCCGCTCTTCCAATATTTTTTCAATCCACTTAAAGGTTTCAGGATCTTCATTAGCAGGAACCGTTATATATTCGTGCTTAAACTTATTCCAAAAATAACGAGCTTCATGAGCACGCAATCCAGCTAAGGTTTCAGCTACTGGTGAACTCTCCAATCCGACCATCGACACCTCTTTAAAATCAACTTTATAAGACATAAATATACCTCCCGTTCTTTTGTTTATGGAAACTAATTATAACAGACTAGCATAAAATTCAATAATAAGACGATTAACTCCTTATCTTGTTCATAAAAGGAGAATAATCTATCACTCTCTGTTTGATATAAACGCATGATTTATTACAAAAAAACTCAAAAATCATTGCCATAATCCTTCTTTGCCTTTATACTGATGTAACTACACTAATAGTCAAATTGCTAAAGAAAAGAGGCCCTCACATGAATTCTGAATCAATCTTGATTGACTTATTATCGAAAAAAAAGACCATTAGCTGCCATTATTATAAGAGCTATGCCCGAATGCTTGGACTGATCACCTTTGTAGCTGGCAGTTCTGCACTATTCTTTTTTGTTGTGGCTAGTTTCATCTATCGCTACTTTTATCAACAAACCTACGATGGGATTACGCGCCAACGTTTAACGACACTTTTCAATTTTTCGAAAGGTATTGGGCTCTTTATCTGCCTTGGCTTATTGTTAGTGGTGATGATTATCACCGCTAACATGATGTTTCAATCCGCTAACTTTCCACGATGGTTGAAAAAAGAATCAAAGAGACTCTTAGACGTAGCCGTTAGTGGTCAAAATCCTGAATACTATTTTCTCTCTCGCAACAACCAGATGTTTATGATAAAAAAAATAGACAGTCAACTAGTGGCAACTTCACTGAGCTATCAGTTAAGAATCGGCCAAAGAATTGCCCCTTTAGGTCTGCGATTTACAACATTATTTATTTTAAACAGCGAACCGGTTACAGTCCCAACTAATCCAACTACTATTTCCACCTGGAATAAGTCCCTTTTACAGGCTTTTTCATTAGTGATTGTCCTTGGATTAGTAGGCTCCACTGTTTTTATGGCACAAACACCGAGTCAGCAGGAACTTGCGGAGGAATTTGACTATGTCAGTGAACCAAAAAATAGGACCACTTCTGATTTAGAAAATAAAGACGGCCTGGTCTGCCAAAAAGGGGGACCCCCAACTCATGCCATCGATGAAACGAATCACTTGCTTCTTGAAGAAAACGAGCTTTACATGACCACTGATTCCGGAGCAACTTGGAAGTTCGTCCCTATTAAAGCCGACTGGCTGAGAGCCGGGGACTATACTTTAACAAGCGGAACTATTCCTTTAGGCTTTTGGATGGATAAAACCTACGACATAGGACCTGATTTTTCCTGGTTTATTTACTCCTCGGATTCAGCTGGTCAAAGCGTCTATCTACTGACGTCTCTTGATAAGGGGCGAACTTGGCAAAAAAATCTAATCGACAATCGTTTAGGTCCCGTTCGTTATCGTAAAGCAACCTTTTTTGATGACGGTAGTGGTGTGGCGATCTTCTCAACTACTTCCATTAGCTCTGAAGAATTTGTCCGAGTGTTTACGACAGCCAATTATGGCAAAAACTGGTGCGAGAGTGGTGGTACATTAATCAATCAACCCGTTCAGAATACTAGCTACCTTTCCCCATCAATGGGTTTCTTGGCGACTCGAAATGACTTATATTATACCCATAACGCTGGAGGGAGCTTTAAAAAAGCCATTATCACCATTCCCGATGAGTATGCTACTAATGGTCTGGATATTTTCCAATCACCGAATGAAATCACTGCTGTAAGTTCAACTAAACTTGAAGCTAAGTTTAATTTGGTGAAACCTAGCGGTGTCGATCGTCATAAAATAGTTGCCTGCTTATTTCAATCTTTGAATGGCGGAGAAAGTTGGTGTTTCGTTAAACAGCTTTCTCCGATTGAACTTAACGATTAAACAAAAACCTAAATCCTCGCTTTGGGGTTCTAGGTTTTTATTTGATAACTTTGAAACTATCGCCTTTCCCTTATTAATTTGACATATAGTCTAATTAGACTATAATAAATAAAGACGAAGGTCTAATTAGACTCTCAAATAGAAGCCCCTCAGAAAGAAGGAAGTAAAATGGTACACTCATTTTTAATGTTAGGACAATCAAATATGGCAGGACGGGGGTTTCTCTCCGAGGTTCCTCCTATTTACAACGAGCGAATCCAAATGCTACGAAACGGCCATTGGCAAATGATGACAGAGCCTATCAATTATGATCGCCCCGTAGCTGGCGTAAGTCTAGCTTCTTCATTTGCTGATGCTTGGTGTGACAGCCAAGAAGGTACCATCGGCTTAATACCTTGTGCCGAGGGCGGCAGTCCCATAGATGACTGGCAACCTGACGGTTTACTCTTTAAACACGCCATCGCTCAAGCCAACTTCGCCATGGAAAACAGCCAATTAACTGGTATTCTTTGGCATCAAGGTGAAAGCGACAGTATGTCTGGTGGCTCAACGGGTTATTATGATAAACTCTTAGTGATCATCGATGCCCTAAGAAATGAATTGAATGCTCCTAACTTACCATTAATTATTGGTGGATTAGGCGATTATTTAGGACAAACAGGCTTTGGTACAGGGTGCATAGATTATCAACAAATCAACGACGCTCTACAGCAATTCGCTTTTAAACAAGCCAATTGCTATTTTGTAACAGCTGCTGATCTAACTGCTAACCCTGATGGCATTCACCTTGACGCTATCTCACAGCGCCGTTTTGGCTTGCGCTATTTTGCTGCCTTTAATCAGCAACAGCATATTATGGAACCTTTAACGGATGAACTTAATGCGCTCAAGCTTTTGGCCAAGAGACCTCATACTCAAGGCGAAAAAATCTATTTAGCTAGTATGGATATGGCCATGGGTGAGATCAGCTACCCTGAATTTGAAGCAAAAATTGGTGCCTACCTAAAATAAATTGACCCCTTTAAGGAGGATGACACATGATACCCTTGATTATTCTAGGACTACTCAAGCAACAGCCAGACTCGTATGGTTACGAACTACTTTCACTAATGGAAGAACGCCACTATCAATATATTGTTAATTTCACTAAGGGGTCATTCTATTATAATTTACAACAATTAGAAGAAAAGAACTTCATCAAAAAAATTGACATCGTCAAGGATTCAAAAGACCGAGAAGCCCAACATTATCGTATGACCAATCTAGGTCAAACAGAATTTGAAAGGCTAATGGATAAATTCGGATCCAAATCTGAATATGTTAACTTGTCATTCTATGGAGCAATGCTCTTTGCAGACGACTATCAAAGAGATAAATTCCAACAGCTTATTCAAGAACAAATCAACGAAAGCAAAAAGAAAATCGCCCTGTTAAATTTTTCCATCGACCAAGATGAGCGTTTACCTGAGCATTTCCGAAAAATGCTAGAAAATTCCCGTTCTCATCATCAGGTTAATTTAGCTTGGTTTGAAGGGCTACTTGAGTAATTGTGCATCATGTTGTATCTACTAAGAATTTATTGGTGATTTCTGATCGTTCAAAGCTAAGGCCGAATATGTAATCTTAACTGACTATCACTTTGCTGAATATATTTCCCGATATCGTCATGCTAACCGTGATAGTCCAAAAAGAAAGCAACTATCCAGGATAGTTGCTTTCTTTTCATTTCGAGCCACCACTCTACTGAGATAAATAGGCAATCGCTTTTTTGTAAGTTTCGACCCGCTCGAAGTCGGCCAACCCAATTTCAGGAATTCGACTTAAATCAGAATTGTGTTTTAATTCAGCTAGTTTGACAATTCTGGCAAGCTGATTTTGCTTAATCAATGCCAAATACTCTTCTTCACCCATCCATGGTTTCTTCGTCAATACTTCTACTGCCTGAACAACGCTTTCTGGCAAACCACTTTTGCGCAAGTCGTCAATTTTATAGTTTGAGGTTTCAATAACGTCATGCAACAATGCTACCGCTTTTTCCTCTTCCGTGTCGACTTGGTTGGCAACGTAAATCGGGTGTTGAATGTACTCCATTCCCCCTTTGTCTACTTGCCCATAATGAGCCTTTTTAGCGATTCTCAAGGCCAACGTACATACCTCACTCATAGTTTCCCCCCCTTTAATCAATGAATTGTTAATAACGCTCCCAAGAATAAGTTAGTTTCATTTTTGATGAAAATAATCCCCAAAATAAGTACCACATCTTTTTAGCTCCCCTAATACTCGTTCAATACCGTATTGGCTCTGATACCAGTTGTCCTGACTAATGGTTTGGGTATCAGTCGGTACAATCATAAAGTCTGTTTCTGAGTAGGGCTAGGAATAGGTCATCAATGCCCTCCTAGCGTGAAATGCTTGGCAACAAATAATCGCCTTCTCAATATTTAAGTTCTTCAAATCTGTTATTTTTCTTGAGAAAAAAGCATTTTCATAAGTATTCGTTGCACGATTTTCTTTCAATATCGCTGTTTCTGGAACTCCGTTTTCCTTTAATACCTCTGAACAAAAATGCCAATCTGTTTCATAAACACCTGAATAGTGACATTCCCCTAATTTCTCATTAGGAAAACAAGTTAATTTACTAGAATATTTCCCTGATGGTAATAGTATCTTGGCTAATTTCTTTTGATAGATGTCACTGGCTGGCTCACTAACAGCTGCTTTTGAAGAGCCTTGAATAAAGATTATATCAGCTTGTTTTGGTGCATCTTTCACAAAAATAAATCTTGTTATATCCCAATTAATCTCAGTGGTTGCGTATTCATAACCTCTCTCCTATGCCACACAATTTCAACTATATTTGTTTACTGTTACAGGATATCATACTTATTCAAGTTATCACAACTAACTAAAAAGGTCTACCAGTATTTATAGCGTGCTAACGAGGTCAGCCGATAATATGATGCCAATTAGTCTAAATAGTACATCTTGAGTCGGGGAAATATCAAATAAAAAAGTATCAACATTTCTTTTTCATTAGATATGTCTATTTAGTAATTTACTAATACACCTCATTTCACTGACCTAAATACATTAAAAAAGTAGGATTTATTGTCTTTCGTTTTCAAAACCATGGGAAATGATTTTATACCTAACCAAGGATTATGCAACCTCGATAATAATCATTTGTGCGTTATTTAACTTTATTGCAATGAGAGATAATTGAGTATATAATCAAGTGGACAATTCATTTTATTTCTAACAAATAATCACTAAACGTTATTTTTTAGAACCAGATAAAGAAACTGAAGAGCAAAATAAACGGTTTAAACAAAACTAAGGAGGCAAAATCAGGTCGGATTATTATTATGAGAATTAGAGCTTTAAAGTCAAGAGAATTTTTTATCCCCCTTCGTTCAACAACGACCCTTTTATGTAAAAAGGGATTGTCTACCTTATTAGACTCATTCACTATTTTCAAAAAACGTTTTAAACTAATCATACAATTAAAAAGGAGAGTTCCATTGAAAAAAATAATATTAGGGGTTTTAGTAGTCGTAGGAATAAGTGCCTTAATACCTACAAAAAGCGAGGCAGCATTGGATTTACCTGTCCGTTCTATTTCAGGAACGATTTATCAAGATATTAACGAAAATGGCATTTTAGACATTAACCAACTAGAATTTGGCTTAAAAGGAGAATCCGTTTCGTTATTTAACTCATTGACACAAGCTAAGACTGGGGAGCAACCCGTTAAAACCGTCACGACAAATAGCTTAGGAGGATATGCCTTTACTTCTTTGAAACAAGGAGAATACTTCCTCAGATATAATAAATCAGTCGATAAATTTCGTGCAGTCACCAGCGAAAAATCAGCAGTCGATGGTTCTGGTACAAAATTGCCACATATCATTTCTGTTAAAGTTGATAACAAAAAGTTATCATTTATCGAAAATTTGCCATTGAGCCGCGTCACTAACCTATCAATCACCCCCTTCAATGACTATAATTGGAATGGTGCAAAAGAAGAAAGTGAAGAAATAATTCACGGCAAAACAATGATTGTCCTGGATATCAAGCGATTCGCATCCGCCTATTCTGAAGGTCGTTTAGGAACAATAGATGCGGGTTCGATTATTTCTGGCGCTTTGCTGAGCGGTGATGTTGATTTATTGGATGGCGTCTACTTGAGAACCTCTAAAGATGGTCAGTCTATTCAGATTCCTGACGCAACATCAGGAGCGTATCTAGTTGTTCGATCTCCCTTTAATTTGACGATTGGCGATATGTTAACAAATCAGGAAAAAATCAAAGCGATTATTACCATTATGCAAAATGGTGATATTGGCAGCTTATTAACTAATAATACCTTACTATCAACAGGAGATATCGACACTAACAATGATAATCAGTACTTGCAAAAATTGGCAACCGTCTTTTCACGTTTAGCAGAAGAAACTGATAAAATCAATGTTGAAAATGTATTAGGTTCAACAGGGGTTACCCTTACTACACAAGTAAGTACGCAATTCAAACAGTTGTCTGGATTACTCAATACACTTCCGGCCTTTCGTTTAGGTGTTGTTAGTTATTTTGGTGATGCATACGATATTACAGGCTTAAAAGTAAAAAAAACGCCTGAGTTTTTATTTGGAATACGTAATTTTGCCACAATTTCTGGCAATGTTTACCTTGATTTAGATAGTAATGGTGCTATGGGTAGTTTAGAACTTTCTGGGGCCGCCGCGAGTGTCTATGTCTATGATGAGAATGGCAATGAATTAGCAGCAAGCACCACAAGTTCGTCAGCTCGAAGCTATAAATTTTCAAATTTACCTTATGATACACCTCTTTACCTGACGATGGAAACAGAGCGACCGGTCTCACCACTTTTAAGCATAAACGAGGTACCAGAAGCACTGATCATTAAAAAAGTAATTGGTCACTATATTATCTCTAAAGAGTCAATCAATCCCGTCATAACACAGCATATTGGGGTGATGGGAAGTGTTCCAAGTTCCGTTAGTGCTATCTTACAAGAATTTAACCTCGAGACCGCTCAAGCCACATTATCACTAAAAAATACAGATAAGCTAAATACTACAACCATCTATTACACCTTTAATTCAACGAATGAATACACGATTAATTTAGGTCGTGCTCCATTATTCGGATCTGCAAAACCAGTTCTTTTAAGCTTAGAAGCAACTAATAAAACTGGGGAAAATAGCTTTAAGTCTTATTGGAAATCAGGCGTTTACAAAATCAATTTACAAGACATTGTTTTTTAATTTAACTAAATAGAGTAACGATCAACAGGCCAGACAGCTGATTACTTGTGATTAGTCGTCTGGTTCTTTCTAGTACCATTTACTCAGTTGATCAATGCTACCTATAAAAATTTAAGAATCAATGTTCTAAAAAAACGTCTAAAATTAATATTAATTCTTCAGTGTGCATCATTTCTATCTCATTTAAGTTTCGGATAATACATCTCATTCTTGACATTTGACTCACCTCCTATTTGTTTTAAATAGCGTCCATCGCGTATCTCCCATTTGCTAATTCTTTTACCTGCTTAGAGATACTAATGCGGATAAAATCAATCAGCTTTTAGGTATCACAAAGACAAGCAGTCAACACCAGATTATTATTGGTAATGACGTTAACTCTGTCTATAAAGCTCTCTTAAAATTAGCTGATTTCAATAAAGACTAAGATATCGTACCTAATCCTGACCGCAAAAACTCATATTTTTTCAACATTTTAGATGTTATTTCAAGACTCATGGCGCCAGTCATTCCTGCGAATGATTAAAGTACTTTTGACCATCTTGCCAATGATTTGTTGGTTAAGCGAAAGCAACCAAACTTATCAGTTCGTTTCTGTTATAGGGGATGGACCTTCTTTTTCATGCCTGTCCTGATTGCCATCTCGGCGGCTGAAAAATTCGAGACCAATGCCTATCTCTAAGTCAATAAATTGGCAAGAATAACGGCAGAGGCAAGGGACACTACATCTCGTTTCGATCTCATCAATGGCTAAACGCTTAAGCCTTAGCCATTGAAGGTCAAAGAGAGCAGACTTTTGGAGCACATCTATTGCACAATGTTCGTAAAAAACACAGACTCAGACAACCGTCAAAAAAGTGATCTTTTATTGACGGTTGATATTGATAAAATTCGATGAGAAGGGTATGATTTAACCACACCGATTGTTGGGCCATACATCAATGACTGTATGGATGTAACGACTATCAAAAATGGTACTATCAACGAATCAGATGATTTATTGACCATCATATACTAAGGAGTGAACTAAATGGATAAACTACAAATGCCAGCAGACTTTTTATGGGGCAGTGCATCTGCTGCCTACCAAATTGAAGGGGCTTATCAGGAAGATGGCAAAGGACTCTCTAACTGGGATGAATTTGTTAAACTACCGGGAAAAACCTATCAGGATTCGACCGGCGAAGTGGCCGTGGATCATTACCACCGATTTAAGGAGGATGTGGCCTTAATGGCTGAAATGGGTCTAAAAACCTATCGCTTCTCAATTTCATGGGCCCGCCTCTTCCCCAAAGGTAAAGGCGATGTCAACTTGGCGGGTTTGGCGTTTTATGAAAACCTGATCGATGAATGTTTGAAATACGGTATAGAGCCAATGGTTACACTGTATCACTGGGATATTCCCCAAGCCTTGGAGGAAGCCTACGGTGGTTGGGAAAGCCCACAGGTTATTCAAGATTATCTTGATTATGCTCGCTTCCTTTTCCATCATTTTAAAGACAAAGTCAACTATTGGATCACTATTAACGAGCAAAATATTTTTACCACATTCGGTTGGATGTCTGCTATGCATCCACCTGGCAAACTTAATCAGGAAAAATTATATTACCAAGTTAATCACCATGTTTTTTTAGCCCACGCGCAAGCTGTCATTGCTTTTAAAGCGATTAGTCCTAATGGTAAAATCGGTGCCAGCTTTGCTTACAGTCCCAGTTATGCTTTGGATAGCAATCCTAAAAATGCCATGTCCAAACTTGATTTTGACGACTTAAAGAACTTTTGGTGGATGGATGTCTACGCTTATGGACGCTATCCGAAAAGTGCTTATCATCGTTTGGCTAAAAAAGGAGTAGCCCCTGAGGTTTCTGAAGAAGACAGCCAATTACTTGTCCAAGCGGCTTCCTTAATCGACTTTATGGGCGTTAATTATTACCAAACAAGCGTGTGTGAGTATAACCCATTGGATGGTGTCAGCTCAGAAGGTGAAATGAATACCACTGGTAAAAAGGGCACCCACCAAGTGACCGGTGTTCCAGGGATTTATAAAAACCCAACTAACCCTTATCTAAAAACAACCGACTGGGACTGGACGATTGATCCTATGGGTCTGCGTTATGCGTGTAAAGAGATCACGAGTCGCTACAACCTGCCGATTGTCATTTCAGAAAATGGCTTAGGAGCCTTCGATGACTTAACAAAAGACAAAGAAATTCACGATGATTATCGCATTGACTACTTGTCTCAACACATCAAAGAATTGATGATCGCAGTTGAAGAAGGCAGTGAGGTTTGGGCTTATTGCACTTGGTCCTTTACTGATTTGCTTAGCTGGTTAAACGGTTATCAAAAACGTTATGGTTTTGTTTATGTTGATCGCTCAGAATCTGGCGGCTCGATGGATCGCTACAAGAAAGACAGCTTCTACTGGTACAAAGAGGTTATCGCCAGTAACGGCAAGTCGATTGATTAAAAAAAGCAATGACTGGGTAAATCAACAGGCTGTCCATTTACAGTGAGCAGCCTTTTTGCTTTAAACTTTGTTAAGTCACGTAGAGACTAATAAAATGACTGACGGACAGTGCTATTTTAGGTTCGTCAACATTAACGCTACTTTTTCTTAATAAATACTTCAAGTTATTGTTCATACTTTATCACACTTTATTCACATTTGAACGGTATATTATATACATACCAACAAACAACCCTAACAAAACTTTTTCATTATTTACTCCTCCAAAGTAAATAAAAATCTCCTGCCCTCAGCCTCCAACTGAGGGCTATTTTTTTGTTGAAATATCTCAAAAGAAAAATCACCCTTCATCCTGTACCAACCAATTAAACAAACGATCCATCACTAAAGCGATTAGGGCACATAAAAAAGCACCGACAAAAATAATCGCTTTGCCATCTGTGATATTGATTCCTCTCAAAATAATGTCACCTAATCCACCTGCGCCAATAAAGGAGCCAATCGTCGTAATGCCAACGGAAATAACCAGTGCATTGCGAATACCCGCTAAAATAATCGGCAGAGCCAAAGGAACTTTAACCAGATACAACACCTGAAAGCGACTCATTCCAACACCTCGTGCACTGTCCACATAAACTGGGTCAACATTGTTCAAGCCGACATACGTATTATTAACGATAGGCAATAACGAATATAAAAAAACGGTGGCAATGACTGTATTTTCACCTAAACCCATTAGAATCAATAAAATGGTCAGCATACCAATTGATGGGATTGTCTGAATAATATTAATCCCTCCAATCACAAAGGCTGCCACTTTTTTGTTCGTAGATAAAAAAACACCTAAAGGGAAGCCGACGATAACAGTCAAGACCACTCCGATGACGGAAATGTAAAGGTGAATCATAAACTGGCTCATAATGTAAGAGGCGTTGGTGCTCAGATAATTCAATAGCTCCTGAATCATTCACTTTCCTCCTCAAAATAATGATGAGCTTCTAAAAATTGCTTCGCAATCAGTGCCGGTTCGATTAACTGGCTATCAGATTCACCATTCATTTTTTGCATCATCTCCGTGTTAATCGTATTTTCCAACTTACTCAAAATACCAGCCAGTTCTGGATTTTCTTGCAGTACCTTTTCTGTGGCAACTAAACTACATGTATAAGGCGGGAAAAAAATCTGATCATCTTCTAGCATAACCAAATCATAACTATCCACTCGTCCATCTGTTGAATAGCCTAAAATAACATCCAGCTCATTTATTGCCAAAGCATCATACAATAGCCCGACTTGCATAGGATAAACCCGTTTAAAGGTCATTTGATACGCTTCTGTAAAGGACTGATACCCATCACCTTCACGTTTATACCAGGTTTGATCGGTCCCCAAATTAAGGTGATCCGCATATTTTTGCAAGTCACTGACCTTGGTTAAACCATATTTATCTGCTGTTTCTTTCGTCACCATAAAGGTAAACTGATTGGAAAAACCATAGCTTGGAAACCATTTAAATTGGTAACGATCTTGAAATTCTTTTTGTACCAGTTGCAGCGCTTTATCTGGGTCTTTTTCAATAGGTAAATTCAACGTTCCAACTAAATCTGTGCCTGTATAGCGAGGAGAAGCAATATCCAAGTCTCCCCTTTCCATAGCCGCCTGCATCATATTAGCAGAACCAAGATTATTGAGAAAAACCACCTGTTTATCTGTATAATGAGTTAATAATTCTACCACAATATTTCCTAAGATTTGCGATTCTGAGGTAACGCCCCCTGAAACGGTGATGGTATCATCTTTATCGGCAAGATTCGTAGCAACAAAAAAGCCAAATAATCCAATAAACCCGATCATTACCAGCCATTTTTTCATCCGATCACCCTCGTTCCACAATTAATCGATTTTCAACATAGCGCAAAGCGCCATCTGTCGCCAAAGCAAGGAGCGTAATCGGAATCGTCCCCATCATAATTAAATCAAGGCGATATAAGGTTAAGCCATTAAAAATAAAATCCCCTAAGCCACCAGCTCCAATATAAGCGGCTAACGTTGTCCATGAAATAACATACACCGCTGACATTTTAATGCCAGAAAGGATCACACTAAAAGACAGAGGCAGCTCGACTTGTACCAAACGATGCCACTTGGACATTCCCATGCCTTTGGCTACATCTAAATAGACTGGATCCACCGCTCGAATGCCCACATACGTATTCCGCAATATAGGTAACAGCGAATACAAAAACAAGGCCGCAATGGCTGACTGTTTGCCAATACCAAAAATAGGAATCATCAGCGACAATAACGCTAATGATGGGATTGTTTGAAAAAAACCAACAATATTAATAATCGTTTCCGATCCCTTTTTTAAGCGGGTTAACAGTGCCCCTAAAGGAATGGCCACGATAACGCCGAGCATGATTGCACTAAATGAAATCGACAGATGCTCCCATAATTTTAAGAGAATTTCCCCGCCATATTGCTGCCAAAATTGTCTCAATACGTTCACCTACTTCAATTGTTCGTAAATCAATGACACTAAGGAGGAGCGTGTCATGATTCCGACTAACCGATTGTCGTCATCAACAACCGGTAAATACTTCACTTCCATATTCAATAACGGCTCTACCACATCTCTGACTTTTTCATGTTGATTAACACAGGCAGTTTCAGTCTCCATGATCTCATAGACCGTTTTCTTTTTATCCACATGATGAATGCCTTTAATATCGATAAATCCTTTTAGATGTTGATCATCGTCAACCACTAACAAGGAATCGACTTTTTTAGCCGTCATTTGGCGGATTGCTGACAGAATTGACTGACTTAAGGAAATTGATTCCACTTGACTAGTCATTAAATCCGCCACTCGCAAATCATTGCCAATATAACTTTGCCGTTGACGTTTTCCTAATAATTCTTCCACAAATTCATTGGCGGGATGATTTAAAATAGCCTCTGTTGTATCGTACTGGACAACGTTTCCGTGATCCATAATAATGATTTTATCCGCCAATTTAAGAGCTTCTTCAATATCATGGGTCACGAAAACGATGGTCTTTTGCATCTCCTGTTGCAGTTTTTTTATCATCTCCTGAAGCGCCTCTCTGGTAATCGGATCCAAAGCGCCAAAAGGCTCATCCATTAAAATAATATCCTGATTTGCTGCTAAAGCACGAATGACCCCAATCCGCTGCTGTTGCCCTCCTGATAGATTTTTCGGTTTACGATCCAGATAATCAAGGGGTAACTCAACTTTTTGAATTAACTCTTCCGCAATTCCCACTTTTTGACTGTCGGTCCATTTCAATAATTTAGGCACAATCATCACATTATCACGAATCGTCATATGAGGAAATAACCCAATATTTTGAATCACATAACCGATCTTTCGTCTAAGCTCATCTTCATTGAGGCTAGTCGTACTTTCACCATTAATGTTAATGGTCCCTGCCGAAGGTTCAATCATCCGATTGATCATCCGCAGCAAAGTTGTTTTCCCACTGCCACTCGTGCCAATGATGCAAATAAATTGGTTGTCAGCAATGGTTAAATCCATTTTTTTTACTGCTGTGGCACCACCGTAATGTTTTTCCACTCCGATAAATTCAATCATCTCGCCCCTCCTCTCTTTCATATCCTAAGCCTTTGCTTAGAGAATACGGAAAAAGGCTAAACGCCAAACCAGCATTTAGTCCTTTAACGTTTGCTGCCAGTTCTCTGACAGGCTTTCGTCTACAGATGGTGCCAGTCACAACTATCATACCTATGAAAAAACCATTCCGCCAGCCTAAATTTCAACAACCGTTAACCTTTCAGCTGAACAGAAGGTGACAGTCCCACTCATTGCTCTGTTAATCATCAGTGGCATGGCAAGATATCCCTCGTTACTTGTCTGGATGTAAGATTTCAAAGGTCTTTTCCAAAACCTTATCGGTGTGTGTGGCTAAATTTTGATAAACACCTTCATTGAGTTGCTGATAAATCGCAACATTTTCCGGAATAGGTGAAAACACATCTTTGACCTTAACCATTTTAGCAACGGCTTCTTCATAGCTGTCATAAATCCCTAAGCCTACGGCAGCATTAATAGCTGCTCCCACACTGGCACTGCCATTGACCACATTACGCTTGACTGGCAAATTAAAAACATCTGCAAAAATTTGCATCATCAGCTCACTATTGGAGCCACCGCCGGTAATGATGACCTCGTCAATCTCTTTACCTAACTCCGTTGTCATGTTAATCACATTATTTTTCATGGTATAAGCAATACCTTCTAAAATCGAGCGATACATATAGCGGTAGTCATGATGAGCATTAAAGCCAATCATCATGCCACGTTTAAAAGGTTCCCAAGGATTAGCCAGCCAATCCAAGACGGTCATCAGACCATCACTGCCAGCTGGCACATGCTGAGCTTGTTCATTGAGATACTCCTCTTCCGACACGCCCTGATAATTCGCCCGAATGCTGATTTTTTCACCTAAAAGATCCTTAAACCAAGAAACTGTCCACATACCACGACGAATGCCATAGCCTTCGTAAGCATATTTATTGGGAATCGAAGACATGATCCCCCAGTAGTTAACAGAATCTTTTGGCATCTCAGCTCCTGTTACCATACTGCTTATATAAGTTCCCAATGAAACAAATGCACTAGTGTCACGAATCAGACCAGCTCCTAAGCCTTCAACGGCTTTGTCACTAGTTGTGGCAATTAAAGGCAGCCCTTCAGGAAAACCCGTTTTTTGACTGGCTTCTTTAGTAATATGCCCTAAAATATCACCTGGTTTTACCACTTCAAAAAGCATTTCTTTTGGCAGATTAAAGTGATCCAACACGTCTTTATCTGATGACCACTGCCAGGTGTCATAATCCACTGGCCATTGCCCAAAGTGATTGCCGATATTATCTTTAAATTCGCCTGTTAAGCGATGAGTCAAATAACCATTAGTCGAGGTCACATACTTAACTGCTGGATTATCATGAACATAAGGTGTTGCTGTCCGTTTATCCATCCAGTTAATAATTGGTTGAGCTAGTGAGCCATCTTCCTTTAAGAGTACTCGACAACAACGGATTGAGCCCAGCCCAATCCCCACAATATTATTTTTCCGCAAACCAAACTGTTCCATTGCTTTTTGTGCAGCTGAACAGAGTGAGTCCCACAAATCATCACCCGGATGTTCCACGACGCCGTCTTTTGCCAAGTGCATTGGTCGTAAATTTTCTTTTCCTTCGCCTACAATATTGCCTTCAAGATCAAATATCACAATCTTGGTACTTTGACTGCCGCCATCAATGCCAACGATATATTGTTTTTCCATAACGTTCTCCTTATGTGTTTTTAGATGATTAACGCCCTAATCTGTCTCATATTGAACAAAAAAGAATGAGCAGGTGATAAAAATTGCCATTGCTCACTCTTTTGTTCAACACAGTCGCGCCTTTAATTATCTGACCAAAAAGCCACCATCAACGGTTAAGATATGACCATTCACAAAGTGAGAGGCTTCTGATGCTAGGAATACAGTGGCGCCCATTAAATCAGCCACATCTCCCCAACGTCCTTCTGGTGTATGATCCACAATCCATTTATTCCGCTCTGTGTCTTCGATTGACGCTTGAGCCACTGCCGTTTTAAAGTAACCAGGAGCAATCCCATTCACTTGAATATTATACTGAGCCAACTCATCACAGTATGCTTTCGTAAGACCAGCAATCCCGTGTTTTGAAGCTGCATAAGCCGGCGCCCATTGACCACCAAGGAATGAAAACAACGAACAAATATTGATGATTTTGCCACTCTTTTGAGGAATCATGTGTTTCGCTGCTTCATGACTCATTTCAAAAGCTGCTGTTAAGTTAATATTAATCGTGGCATCCCACTTATCTCGGCCGTAGCTTAAAACATCTGCCACTGGACAAATCCCCGCACAATTGATCAAAATATCAACTGACCCAAACTCTGCAACGCAGTTGTCAATAATCTCTTTAGGGACGCCCTCTTTAGTAATATCAGCATACATATAAGCCGTTTTCGCGCCACGTTCCTGTAACGTTTGATTAAAGGCCGGATCATCGGGCATAATAGACGGCATAAAAATATTCGCCCCAGCTTCTGCTAAAGCCAATGAAAAAGCTTGGCCCAAGCCCGTATTCCCGCCAGTGATAATCGCATTTTTACCTTTCATTGTAAACAGGTTCATCTTAAAGTCTTGAATTTCCATCTAATTACCTTCTTTTCTTTTAGTTTAAGTTAGATACCTCATGTTAAATACTCAGACATAGCGTTTCATTAAATTATCTGTAACAAAAAGAGTGATACGTTCAGTGTTTTCCAACTGAACGTTTAACGATAAAGAGGTGATTATTTAAGAGAAACTATATCCCAGTAAATCTTACCTACTGTAGCCTTGCTGTTAGTTTGTTAATAAATTCGATTGCATCACCAATGACGACTAAATTAGCTAAATAATTCATCGGAGCGCCTTCGTCCGTATTCACTGAAATAATATCTTTGACATTTTTAAGCCCCTCAACATGCTGCATGGAACCATAGATACCAAGGGCAATATACAGATGTGGGCTGACGGTTTTACCTGATTGACCAACTTGAATCTCCCTTGAGGCTCGATTTTGTTCAACCAACGGTTTCGAGACCGCAACTGCGCCCTTTAATTTATGAGCGATTTCCTTTAAGTCCGTCACATCCGCCTGATAACCAGCTCCTGCTGCTACAATAACGTCAGCTTCTCGAATGTCATGACTGCCTGTTTCCTGAGCAACCGCTAACACTTCAATTGAGGACGGTTTCAATTCATTGATGACAAAATCACTGACCTTTGGTTCCTTTGTTCCATTAAAATGAAACACATTAGGGTGAACACTTGCCATAATCGGTGTGGATTCACAGACGATACTAGCCAGCATATTTCCTGAAAAAGCTGGACGGATTAACCGTCTTTCCTTTTCATTACTGTCAATCGCTGTAATGTCCGCCACCAGCCCAACCTCTAGCCGCATGGCCACCCGTGGGGCGACCATCCGTCCAAAGTCTGTTGCCAAGACGATAACACTATCAAAATCATACGTTTGTTGAACCTGTTGGATAATATCCGTTAAAACACGACTGTCTTTCAGCTGTATGTCTGGCAAATCCACACAAATGAGTGAATCAAATCCTTTTAAGTCTTTATTCACCAAATTAATGCCTAAGCCGCTGACAACTGACTGCTGTGTGCCAGCTAACTGATTTGCCACGTCTATTAAATCAATTGAATCCATGATATTTTCGTTGTCGATGATAATAAGTGAGTTAAACATCATAAATACGCCTTTTCTTTTAAATAATTAATAACTTCTGTGATGCCTTCATCATCCACTTTGACTCGTTTTTGAGCCACTTTTTGTCGCTTAGCCATTACATTTTGACGTACCTTGGTGGGAGAGCCTTTGCGACCAACCTGATTTTTCGCAAGTCCCAGAGTTTCGTTTGTTACTAGAGAGAATTGGCTATCAACATTTTTGTCAATAGAATCATATCTAACGAAACCTAAGCGCAAATTCATCTGACTGGTCAAGCTTAAGACACTTGGATTTTGCAGCTTCAATCGAATACTGCTACCATCTTGAATGGCTTCTACAACAGAAAAATCTTGATTAACCTCTTCAACGGATCGGATATTTGAGAAGTGGTTAATCCCTAATAATTCGGCAACTTGTGGTCCAATATGTCCCGTGCCACCATCTAAGGTATGGGTGCCTGTCAAAATCAAATCAACTGCCTGTGAACGGAGATACGTGGCCAAGACCAGACTGGTCGTAAGGGAATCACTCCCTGCAAACAGACTGTCACTGATTAAAATGGCCTGATCCGCACCTATGCGAATGATATTTTTGAGTTCTTCGGTCTGTCTGGACGGTCCCATCGTCAGCACATTAACCCTTGTCTCTGGATTCTTTTTTTTGTACGCCAAGGCCCAAGCCAAGGCGTTTCGATCATCAGGATTGAGAATCATGCGGGACTTCTCACGATTTATTTTATCGGTCTCATAATCGTATTCGTACTGCTCAGTATCGGGAACAAATTTAACTAAACACATGATGTTCATTGAAGGTTCTTCCTAATCTATTGCCAGTGAAGGGTGGATCCCCTTGCGCAAATGACCGGCTATTTTTGATATTTATACCCTTCTTGGACAGGGTAGATGGTGCCATAATTCATAATACCTTTCGGATCAAAGACTTCTTTTAAACTTTCCAACATGTAGTAAGCTGATTGATGCTCTTCTTTAGTCCACTCATTACGATATTTCCCAATACCATGATGGTGACACATCGAACCGCCTAATTTTAAGGTCTCCTCTACAATAATGGCTTGAATTGGGTGATGATAAATTTTCATTTCATCCTCGGGTTCACAATTAATCGTATAGTTATAAACGAAATACATATTGGTTCCATTGATGTAACTATGTGACGAATGACCGCCGAGCATCGTTAAATCATTGGCTCGTGGAAACTCTGTTCGAATGCGAGCTATGACATTGTTGTAAATGGTTGGAATGGTTTCCCAATCAGCTGAAATTTCAGTTGTAAAGCCATCGTGCTTATCGTTGTCGATCATCCCTTGGACTTCATCGTCAATGGTTTGTTGCGTCCAGTTTAATTGATTAAACCAATTAGCAATTAATTGACTATCTACTTGTTTATAGACCCCATCCTTGAATTTCTCGACAGCTTCTTCAATTCCCACGCCTGTCGCTTCGACGATGCCTTTAGGTCCTTCTGCCATAAAGATTAACACGCATTTGTCTTCATAAAAATGATAGAAATGCTGGCGAGCATCCTCTGGCGAATAAGTCCGGGCAACCGACGGACGATAACCATTCGTCATGACTTCACGCAGGACTTTAATCCCTGTTTCCACATCGTTGACTAGATAGCCAAAGAATTTATTATTTTCCGGATAGTACTTAAAGATTTTCACTGTGACTTCTGTAATGTAGCAAAGCGTCCCTTCATTCCCAATAACGATATGACGAATATCCGGACCACCTGCACGTCTGGAAACATTCTTAATCCGCGAGATATGCCCATTAGGGAAGACACATTCTAAACCGACAACCATATCTTCAATTCCACCATACAAGGTTGAAAATTGACCAATTGAACGGGTAGAAACTAAGCCGCCATACTGCGCCACTGGTTTAGATTGTGGTGAGTGACCTGTAGTATAGCCGATTTTTCTTAATTCATCTTCTAAATCTTGCAGTTTAACACCAGCTTCAACTGTTGCTTGCATATTGTAAGGATCGATATTGATAATCTTGTTCATTCTGGAACCATCAATTACCAAAGCCAACTCTTTCCAGTTTTCAAGGCCCCCTTCTGTCGCTGTTTGCCCACTTCGAGGAATGACATTTAAGTCATTGTCATTAGCATACATCAGCAAGTCTCTGACTTCATTCACATTATGGGGGTAAACAACCGCTGTTGGTATTGGATTATCCAACACCCGTTTGGCCTTTGCGTATTTTCGGTAACGGTCAGAAGACGCCTCATACAGGGTTTCATAATCCGTCACAACTTGCTCATCAGAGACAATCTTTTTAACATTTGCAACAATCGTTTCTTTTATCAATGTTTCAGAATTCATTCAACTAGCTCCATTCATTTTTTATCAGAAAGCGCTTTTCTTGATTTCAGTATACAATTAATAAATCCACTTTACATTAAAGTTTGATTAGATTTTCCATTTAAAACAGTTTTATTACCTATAAACGGAAAACTTTCCATATAATTTGCTCTTTAATACTGCTCTGTGCTATGCTTTAGACATAATTTATCTGGAGGTGCTTACAATAAGAATACAGTTGAATCATTTAAATGATCTGGAAATAACCATTCATAAACTATTAAGCGAAGAAAGTAAAACAAACCCTCTAACAATCACTGAAGCTGCCGCCCTAGCAGGTGTTTCACCATCAAAAATTTCCAAATTTGTCAAAAAAGTCGGTTTTTCAGGATACAAAGAATACTCTCGTTTTATCACCGGTAAAGAACTGGTTAAACAAAAGAAGATGAACAGTGAGTTTTCTCGTATAAAAGACTTTATGGAAAACTTTGACTCTTCCACGGCCACTTATTTGGCAGAGCTGATTAAAACCTACGATAAAATTATCTTGTTTGGCTATGGACCAACCAATATTTGCATGGAATACTTTGAATATAAATTAACTTACACCGTCGAAAAACATGTTATTCGTGCCACACAACCTTCGATGATTCCCAATTTACTAACAGAAAACACCTTATTACTGATATTTTCTGTTGCTGGAAAATTCGCTCAATTTGATTCCCTGTTTGAAGAGGCTAATCACCAGCAAGCAAAAGCTCTGTTGGTGATTGAAGAATTAAATCCGGCTCTTTTACTGGATAACAATGAAATCATCTATCTAACTAAATCCCAACAAGAAGAGACATTGGCCTCTCATGAAAAAACACGAACTATTTTATTCATGTTTATTGAGGAAGTCATTCGGGAATTAAATAAATAGGCTCTTTGTCAAATGGTGTTGATGGCGAAGAATCTGTCGAATAAAAAAATCGATTAAGCAGTGAGAGAATG
>NZ_CAUQJB010000012.1:0-122531 GCF_963518325.1 uncultured Vagococcus sp.
AATTCTAAATTTAGCCATTTTATGACCTCCTATTTTTGATTGTTATTCTTAAACCAATTAATAACTTACTCAAATAAATTCATCTGAGTTGGTGGCTCAAAATTACACCAAAGCGTCTCTAATCGTTTCTGGCCACCTTCTGCATTCGCATGATAGTAAACCTTATACCAATCAGGCAAAGCTTTGTCATACATTTCATGATCATATCCACTTAAAATTACTTTCCCTTGGAAATCATTCAGGATCTCGAGCATTGCGGCATGATCTTCATTTGATAATTCTGTTTCGTAATAGCGGCTTGTTCTGGTTTCTAATAAATATGGTGGATCAATATAAGCAAAAACATCTTTTCGGTTATATCTTTCCAACAACTTTATTGCATCCTGGTTCTCGATCTGAACTTGCTTCAATCGACCAGCTACCTCTAAGACTCTTTCAGGTAAGTCATTCCATTCATGCAGCTTGCCACCTAATTTATCAATATTGCTCCGCCATCCTGTTTTATACATTTGGATTCCACCAATAGATTGCCAACTTTGAACTAAAAACAGACGTGCGTTTTCGATTGGATCTCGAGTATTTGAGTTACTCAATTTATGCTCTTCTCTACTCATCGGTGTGAACATAATTGAATTTGCTAACTGCCCTGGTTGGTCTCGGCAAACTTTAAAAAAGTTAAATACACGAGAATCAAAATCATTGATCGTTTCCACTTTTGATGGCGGCTTATTAAAAAGCACTGCTCCGCTTCCGAAGAACGGTTCTAAATAGGTTATGTGCTCCGGAATCATGTTGATAATAAACTCGGCCATACTCCATTTACTTCCCGGATAGTTTAAAATCCTTTTCAATCAGCGTCCCTCCTTTGGTTGGTATTTCTAAATCAATTAACAAATTACTCAGCGGTTTCAAGCCACTCTTTTTTTAGTTTATCTATTTCTTGTTCCATCTGCTCATAACTTTCGATATCCTTAATAGATAATGACGTTCCGACACTGCTATCCCAAAACATAACTTTGGTATCTTCCGCCTTCACGTTTTCCAATTTGCATTTGCTATATTTCATGACGTTAAAAACTATCGAAAACTTACCTTCTTTTTTGACTAAAATAAAATTGAATCTTGCCGGTAACCTCATTCCGCTTTTTTCCATCGCTTTTTGTAATTCACTCATCTTGCTCACTCCTCTAATTTCGTCGTTTTTAATCATCCTTGTGTTGCTAGTGCTGTTTTGTATCCTTACTGGTCTATTTATACCATACGTGCCTAAAACGTCTGTACGGGTCTTAAAACACTGTTTAATTATTAGCTTTACGTTTCTCAAATTCTGCGATTGCTGCAATTAACACCAGCTCGTTAATCTCTATGTCCTCAGTGCTCATTGATTCGTAGTTATTTTGTTGATCCGCATGGTATCTCATCTTGTTTATGAGTTGGCCCATGGTGTAGTCTTCAAAAACATCTTTAGTCATGCTATTCCCTCCTAGTTGGTATTTCTCCGCAAATTAATTATCTTTAATAGATTCATCTAACAGATAATCTATATCCGTGAATTTTAAAGCTGGATAATTGTTGCTCCATCCACAATCAACATTTACTTTTTTTACATCAAATCCAAACTCTTGGTAATTTGCAATGACTTCATTTTGAACTATGATCTGATTGTTTTTCGACAATGATTGGTCATACCACAGATCGTAAAATTCTGTTTTTACACTTCCGTCTCTGGTATATTCACCGGTACAAACTGTAAAAGTTGTTTTTCCACTCAATGCGTTATATTTTATTCTTTTATCGATAAAAGCTTCCAATTTTTCTTTACTTTTATTTCGGTCGCCTTCAGCCAGCCAGTCTTTTAAATCGTCTTTTTTTATCATTTCGTTTCCTCCTTGGTATTTCGTGGTAAACTAATCATTTCCCTTAGCTTCATGCCAATTATCAGCTACTAAAACTTTATAAGGTTTGTCCTGCCGCTCTTTATTTAATAATTCGCAGCGTTTAATGGCTGATGACTTCCTTTTATAAACTTTCATGTCATCAGGCATCATGTAGGGACCGCTAACGATTGCTACACAATAAATTTTCATTCTGGCACCTCAATCAATTCAACTGCTTGGCCATGAGCATACTCATTGTTAAACTTGTATATTTCTTGCATGACTTCTTCAGCGTATTTCCCCTTAATTTCTTGACCTATTTTATAGTTTGAGTTGTTAAATCTGTTAAAAGCTCCCATCCAACCTTGTTGGTCCCCATCCGTTGTAATTATATATTTTGCCATTTTAATCCTCCTTGGTAATCCGCCACATATTAACAACATGGCTTATAAAAAATCGTCTTCCTCTTCGTCTTCGTTATCAAGTTGCATTTCATCAAATAACTTTCTCATAAATCTAAGACTATCAATCCACTTATCAACATCTTGTTTCGTTTCCATACTGGGCCAATGCCCTGGAACAACTCTAATCGGCTGCTCCATATATTTTTCTACAAAATATTCTTTAATTTCTGGTGCAACATATCCAGTATGACCTTCATGTGTAGTAACTTTGTGACCTCGTTCTTCAAATTTAGTCATTCTATATTCTCCTTATGCAGCTATCATCATGTCTGCAACCTCTGTATTGGAAAATTGCAGATATATCATTGTCGTTGAAATGTCGCTATGCCCCAAAATTACTTGGAGAACTCTTAACGCTCTCTGGTCCTCAGCGGTGCGGAGAAATTCTTTAGCGAAATAATGTCTAAAGGCGTGAGGATAAACAAGCTCCGACTCAACACCTGCGAGGCGTCCCGCTTCACTCATTCTGTTTCTATAGGTCGTCTGAGAGAGACTAAATAACGGTTCATCAGGTTTCTTATCCTTGAAAAATGCTCTTATCTCAGCTTTTAGTTCTGGCTTTAACCCAATAGTTCTCCATTTCCCCTTATTCTTTATCATAATTTTCTTAGGCTTAATTTGATCGAGCGTGAGGCCTGTGGCTTCACTTATTCTCAGACCGCTGTTAGCAATCACCTTAATTAATAGTTGTGTTTCACTGTGGACGCAGTTCTCATAGATGGCTGCATATTGACTCTCAATTAAATACTCTCGATCATTTGTACTCTGTATTTTTTCTTTCTTGAGCTTCAATTTCCGTGTACGCCTAACTTTCTTTTGATTTTTTAAGTAGTTGAAATATGTGTTTAGAATTGTTATTTTGGTGTTTACGCTAGACACTTTGTCTTTTTTTATTTTCAACAAGTAATCTTTGTACGCTTCCGTCGCTTCACCAGATAACCCAGTATAGCCATTTGCAATCATGAATTTTTCAAACATCCTCAATTGAGTCATGTAATTCACAATAGTCCCTTCGGCCTTCTTAGTTTCTTTTAAATACTGTCTGTACTCTTCTAAATTAATAATCATTTCAACCACTCTCCTATAAAAGTTTATGAATCTGGACCATTAAGAAAATTAAGTTTATTCAGTTATTAAATTACTTCTATCTCAACTCTCGGATTCCTCTTATCAACTTCAAAATAATCCTCAAAACCTAATACTTGCTGCCATCCATCATTTTCGATGAATCCCGCTTTAACCATCCCATCTAATACGAATTTCTTTTGAAAAGCTATATTGTCTGGATCTTGCCGTTTATCTTTGCAATACCAGGTAAACTTTAAACGAAAAGGAGGCTCGAATCTTACGCCACAATTCATTGCACTTTTCACATGGGTCTGACAAATTCTGGTACTTTGCTTCTTTGCGTTTGCACCTGCATATCTGTTAATCCGTTGCTTGTTCGTGTACTCATTCAACGTCATAAGCGGTAAAGGTATTATGATTCTATTCAACTAAGCCCTCCTTTAATTTCCAATGGTTCAGGATATACATATTTAACCTTATTAACCCCATCGCCAAATTGATATGAACCATAATAAAACAAATGATTGGCCATCCTTAACAAGGTTTGCTTGTCGGCAGCCTCAAGATACACTCTTCTAGTAAACGTGCCGACTAGTTGCATAAGCTAACCTCCTATCAGTTTTTCTCGGAATTTACGGCCGTACTCCCATACATAATCGTTATCTTTTTGGATCATACGTAAGTACTTACTACCAGTTGTTCGATGTAAGTACAAATCAACCATACACATAAACGTTTGGAAGTATGCTGCACTATGATAATCGTCTTTACTACCACCTTTTGAAACATTTTCAGCAATTTCACGACGACACCGTTTGCCAAAACTTTGTAACTCTTCTGACACTTCCTTAGAGAATTGCTCAGTAATTGATAAATCGTCAATAAGAACCTCAGTAATCTGGAAGTAATCTCTCATAGCACACCCAACTTTTTAAGACGAGCAATCTCAGCTTCTTCATCGAATTCCTTTTTTTCTGGAGCTTTTTCTTTTGCCCATTCGGGCAGTGTTTCTTTTCGATTTGACTGATTCCCGTATGAATTCTTAAAACCTGCTTTTGGCTTGTTACTTTCATTTTTAGCCCATTTACGTATTACTGCTAAGAAATTTTTATATTTTGCTCCATTAGCCGCCACATATTCAGATACTTTTTCAATCCTTTGTTGCCAATCGTTTGGAAATTCATTCTTAAGCTTCTCCATTTCGGTATCACTCAGAAGAACATTTTTGTATTCTCCATATTTATGACGAGTTGGCTTAGACGGAGAAGTCTTCTTCGGAGGCGTCATATCTTTTTTAGTATTATCAGTATTTTGTATAGCTAAGTCATTAGTAATATAAGTACTTAGTAGCTTCCGATTTTCTACTTCTAGGTTTTCTACTTCTAGGTTTTCTACTTCTTGAAAATCGGTATGTGGTGAGAATGCTGTTAAATCAACAGTTTCGAATATTTCTGTTCTCCACTCTACTATTTTTCCGCCTTCCCTTATCGGATATCTCTTTACATATCCTTTTTCTTTAAGCTCGTCCCAGCCACTTCTAAAACTCGCTTTTTTATCAGTTGCGTTGTTCATCAACTCTTCGAGATAGATTTCCCAATTGTCAGGAAGCATCAATATGTAACACATCAATCCTTTAGCTTTCCAACTCATGTCCACACGTCTTAATACTTCATTATTTATGATTGAATAGTTATTCTTATTTGTATTTCGGTATATTCGGGTTCTTTTTTCAGCCATTTACATCAACTCCTTAGAATGGCAAATCGTCATCTGAAATATCTATTTGGCTTACTGATCCGAATGGATCAGTTCCTTTATTATGCGGATCAACGCCTGGGAAACTACCTTGTTGCCCGCCTTGGTTAGATTGAGTATTTGACGACTGATTATTTGATTGGTGATTATCAGATTTTGAATCAAGAAACTCAATTCCATTAAATTTGTCAGCAACTACTTCCGTTACATATACTCGTTGACCTTGTTGATTTTCATAATTCCTTGTATTGATAGAGCCTCTAACAGCAATTTTCGAACCTTTTTTCGTGTAGTTAGCAAGCGCTTCTGCTGATTTCTCCCAGACCACACAACCGATAAAGTCAGCGCTCTTCTCACCGTTGGAATATTTATCAACTGCGAGTGTAAATGTCGCCACCGCTTTACCGCTTGATGTATATTTTAAATCCGCATCTTTTGTCAATCTTCCAATCAAAATTACATTATTCATTTTTTTCCTCCTCTATCTCGATTACAGGCATATTTAATTTCTTCAAATCTTTCCTTGTTAACCAAGTTGGGATAACAATATGCTTTTCCAAAAATTTCGTTAACCCTATTGTGTGTTGCTCGCTATGGTGCATTCGGCATAAACTCATGAATTGATGTAGCGTATGATCGATTGTTTTACGGCTGCGACCAATCCCAACTGCTTGAACGTGGGCTTTCTCACCTTTATCTCCACATAAGCAACACATCGAGTTCATGAGACACGAATAAAACCAATAGTTACTATTACCTAAATATTTGAATGATTCACTGAACTCAATATTTCTTGATAATAAAACGAAATCAATGACTAAGTTTATTAAATTTGTTACCTCTTCAACAGAATTAATTGAATCATCAGCCACAGATACATTGCGATAGTATTTGTTGAAGAAGGCATTCTTAAAGTATTCATCAAGTGACTCTCTAGGCTGTCCATAAGACAACTCTATGTCATTTAGCATCGCCCAATATAAACGCCTTTGAGCCTTGCTGAACTTTCTTGGGTCTTCTACTTCGTTATGAACTAACACTCTGCTTAAATCAGCACTATAGTAAGTCTCAATTCGTTTTACATTTAAAGGTTCCCTTAACTTTTGAGTTAACAAATTATTTTTTTCGTCATAGCTAACTATTCGTCCGGCGAACTCCATCCAATCACGCCTTTACACTTTTTCTACATGAATTCCAATGCTCGTAATAAAATCGCTTAGTTGCGTTAGTTGTATTTCAGTTCCAACAAATTTCAAAATTAAGGTTTGAGTTGCAAGCATTTCCATTTCTTTATCGGGTACTTCTTTTTTAGGTATGGCACATTTTTCAGATTCAACTTTGACACTGCTCTGCTCAGCTAACTTCTGCTGTTCGATTCTTGCTTGCCGATCAATTTCAAATTGTTTTTCACGTTCAATACGTTCTTTTTCACGTTGATTGTATTCGTCAATCGACTTCATTACTTCCGGACTTGAAACGCCTTGATGAATTTGTAACAGCCAGCCTCCATCGTCTAAATTTAGCGCTTTACAATAGCTTTCGATGATACTTAACTCATTAGCTAACTTTTGCTTTTCTTGTTGAATTCGCGTCATTTCATCAGTGACTAACTTAGTTCGCTTAATATCACTGATAGATTTAATTAGCCAGGAATCTTGAATAATTATCTCGCTGGGTTCTAAGTCAAAATTAACCGCCGACTCATTAATTAAACCTTCTACCACTTTTTTTCGTTTATTTTTTTGGGATTCTTCGAATTCTTTAATCCCTTCATCGATAGGGTTAATTACATTTGTAATACGGTCTACAAAGCCTTTCATCTTTTTCTCGAAATCTGCTACAGGTTTAAGAGCTTCATTCTTAACTCCTTTACGACCAGTATCTATTTGTTTGATAATTTTATTTAAAGTTGCTCTTGTTTCTTTTGCTTCTGGTACATTTTCATCTGTAAAAACTAGTCCAGCCATTTTGCTTTCCACCTCAGTCACAAGGGTATTTAACTGATCTTCATTTTTCATTTGAACAGAAGTGTTCACCTCCACATCAAATTGTATTTCCTGATTAATTAATTCGTTTGACATATTGTCCTCCCTTAATCCCACGCTTTTTGTTTAGATTCCGTTTGACGTGGAGCTTCATTTTTAGTTTTTAAATTTTGATTTAGATAATTCATAAGCTTTCCAAAATCGTCATCTGTTAATTTAGAAACTTCACTATTAATTTTCAAATAGCCAGACAGTTTATCCAAAACATCAACAAACTCAAGCCCCTGTTTTTCAGCGAATTCGTTTACTTTTCCAGTTACAATTACTTGTTTGGTTTCGTCAATTATCTTTTCGTTTCTAGCAGGTTTATTTTGCGAATTTTGATACTCATCACTATCAGAGTCTTTAGTATCATCAATTAGATACAGTCCATTCATTGCATACTTGCGGGCATACGAAGATGCTGTGCCAGTGATTTGGCTGTCATCCATACCTTTCTTTGTCTCGGACTCTCTAGCGTAACCCGTTGCTGATTTTGTTGTGTTTTTATCACTAATTGAAGCAGTAGCCTTAATATAATATCTATCACCAATTTGTACTATTTCATCCGATAGGTTAGGCAAAAGTTCATACTTAACTGCTAATGGCTTCACAGCTTCTAAGATATCTTCAGCTGACCTGAAATTATACTTACCAAAAGTATTCTTCTGTCCTTTTGGAGCTTTTAATTCACCTACTAACTTAATTAATTTTTGGTGGAAAGTTAATTCTTCACTCATTCACCGTACACCTCTCTCTTATAATTTTTACCAACGCCTTGCCAGTCCAGAGATAAATAGCTATCAATCTCACCCTCCATAAAATTGGTTAACGAATCATGTGTTAGCACCGCTGAAGTTTCTTTATATCCAGCAAGCAATTTCTTCTCTGAATAAATTGGCCGATTGTAACGAACAATGAAAACTCCGTCTTCGTCTTGAATCTCATTACCAAAGTAATCAGTCACCGATTCTTCAATACACATTTGCTCTGGCACATCATACGGTTGCTGACGTGCTCCGAGGCTGTCATAATCTTCCAACGCTTGACACATCCTCTCGCTGTGTGATATTCTTTGTTCAAATTAATTTACGTTTGTTTTACACTAGCCTTCGGTTGCAGCCGTTGGCTCTTTTTCGTTTTCTTGCTGCTTTTGAATAACAGGAGACATTAGTTCCCACCAGTCATCAGCTAACTTTTTGTTTAGCGCCCAATCTTCTGTACTGTCCATCTTCGTCCCTCCTTGTAAACGCGTTTTATTGATCAATAATTTCTAGGGTGCCGATCGTTCTTGTGTACCCAATTTCTGTCTTCCCAATGGAATAGATAACCTACCGCTACACCTCCAAGTAAAGCGTATGCTAGAGTAAGAGACTTGTCTCCTACGTATGAGAACAAAACTGCGAATACTAACATAAACACAAATCTGCGTAGTTTGAATTTCATTAGATATCTCCTTTCATCGTTAAATCCAAGCACGGGCTGTCATATTGTTCGAACGCTCACGCCATCCACTGACTAACTTTTTCTGACTCTTATGCCAAAGACCTGTTCTGTTGCCGTCTTGAACTGCTATTGTATGTTCGTATTCGTTTAATACTTCAACTTCAATACCATCAACAACCATTGTCTTATTCGTGATCATTACAGCTTCAGGGACAAACGGAATCATGGGTCGTTTGCGCTTATTCGCCGCTCTTTTAGCACGAACACCGGTTATTCCTTCTTGTTTTAAGATTCGATACACCGATGACCGATTAATTGATAATTCGGATGCAATCACTTCTTGTGATAACCCTTGCTGTTTCATAGAAATTATTTGTTTACGTTTTAATTGTGATATTACTGGTCCAGCCATTTGATTTCCTCCTATTTATTAATTACTCACTTTGATATAATTGATCTATCAGCAAACTGTTTGCTGAATACTAACTATGAAAAGTGGTGAGAACATGTCTAAAACTTTAATTATCAAAAACATGAAGACTGGTGAACAGAAAATTTTTACAGATGTTCACAACTTAATAATCCCGAATTACGAAACTAAAAGTTTTCGCGCTATTTTTGATTTAGCTGATAAGCAAGACGTTAAAGCCATTACTTTTAACCATTCTGACGGTGAATTTACTTTTTCAACGGCAATGTGGACTCCGATTCACTTAAAGGGTTAAACATAGAAACTATCAATTCACGATTTGGACAACCATTAAACGGGCCGTGTGAAATACTTGAAATTTCAAAACCCTCTCGATTACTTTTCTCAAGGGAATCTAATATCACTTTATAAAAGTATGAGTCAGACGATTTTGGAGAATTTAAAATTTCATTTCGCTCCTGGTTACTCACAATAACTTGGAGCAATTCGTTCGTTTTCTTTTGTTCTGCCAGATTTTCTCTTAATAATTGTTCACTCGTTTTTTTGCCTACTTGCTTATTCGCGAGTTGGTTCTTTAATTTATCTACTTCTATTACTAAATCACCTACCAAGTACACCACCTGGTTAATTACATCTGTTGACGATGGTACATCTGGCATTTCTTTCCTAGGAGTATCTCCAGCTAGCTTGACTACATGTTCTTTAAAATTCATTTCATTCATTATATTTCCTCCTATGCTATGTCTTGTTGTTCAATCACCGGGTAATATCCATTTGTTTTTAACAGCTGATAGATGAATAAATGGCCTTTTTGTGTCCATTTGGTACTAGGCACTAATTTCCCACCATTCTTAACATCAATCATTTCAGTGTGTGTATATCCTTTATCTTGATACTTGCTATAAAGAAGCCACGTCTTACCCTGGCGGTACTGGACAGCTAAATCATGAAGTAAGCTGTTTAATTTATTTGCGCTCATTCCGTAGTTCTTGGCAACAACACTGATCGTTGTTAAGCTGTCATTTTTCAGTATGTTGTCGTAGTAGTCAGCTTTCGGCTGTAACTCGTTTACTCGCTGCTCTGCGACAAGTCTTAGCGTTTTTTCTTCCTTATACTTAGTTGCAACCTGTATTAGCAAGTCTGGATTGTCCACTAAAGCGTCTGTAGCATACATACCGTACTTTCGGATATCCTTAAGTATCTTCTTTATCTCTTTTTTAAACCGTTTAGCGATTGGTTTACGAGATTGCATTAACACTTCGTAAAGGCCATCTTCTGTTAAGAACCACATTTGACGATTTTGACCTGACACGAATATTGTTCGTTTCAGCTTTTCTTCTGCATCAATAGTTTCTAACATTTTGGAATTATCTGAATGTTCAATCCATCCAGCTACATCTTTAGATAGAAATAGCAGATTATCTATGTCACCATAAACTTTAAAATATCGGCCTAGTAATTCTTGTTCATTGATCACTTGTAATTCATCCATGTTGTTACCTCACTTTCCTCTATTAGATACAAACTCAAACAATGCGATTGAACTGTACTTCCACTCTGAACCAATTTTTACGCAAGGTATGTTCCCAGCTAAAGATTGCTTGGTAAGGTGAGATATAGAAACATTCAGATAGTTACTAGCTTCTTTCGTTCCCCACACTTCATTTTTGATTACTTTCTCAGATAAAATCGCTCTTAAATCTTCCATATCAATTAATGCTAAATTTTGGCCCATCCCTTTTACCTCCTGTGTGACGTAATAATTAACCACCTTTTAAATCAATTTAACTTCAAAATGCTTTACTTTATTTCGTAACATGGTAAAATTTAATCACGAACACACGTTCCCTTTTTCTGTATCATCACTTTTCAAATTTAAAAATAATTTGATTCTTTCGATTTGCTCGGCTGGCTCATCTCTACCATTCAATATTCTCGATAAATAACCAGTATTCATATTCAATTCATTTGCTAGCCAAGTTTGAGTTTTGCCTCTCAAAGCTAAAGCAACCAGTACCTGACGTTTCAAATCTACTGACATTTGAACACCTCCTTTTGTATAATATTTTCGAATAAACAATAATATTTACAAATTATATTGACAATTAGTATAAAGTTTTGTACAATTAATCCATACCAAATAGATACACTAACCCCTAATTTATAAGCTTGGCGGCAATTGATTTAGGTTTATTAGGTAATTTATTTTGTAAATATTATTGCTATGACATAAATTTAACATAGTTTTATACCTATGTCAACCGAAAGGTACAAAACTTTATAATTTATTTCAACGCATTAAAAGGATGGATATTTATGTCTCTATTCGAAAGAATAAAGGAACTCGCAACAAAAAGAGGAAAAAACTTGAAAGAAGTTGCTCTCGAACTTGGCTTGAGTGAGAATATTTTCTACACATGGAAAAAGAGTAGCCCGAAATCAGAGGTGCTAGAGAAAGTAGCTGACTATTTTGACGTTTCGACAGATTACTTACTTGGGAGAGAAGTCGAAAATGAAATAACTGAAACTGATTTAGAAAAAATGATTGATAACGCAATGAGTTTTAGTGGTAAACCCATGTCTGAAAATGACAGAGAAGTGATTATGGCCTTTTTAAAGGGTAAATTCGGAGTATAAATGAGGGATGATTGTTGCAAAAGATAATGCGTAAACTACAGGAACTAGGGATCGACTTAATTTTAGCTGATATTGAGGATGGAGCACATTATCTACCGGATTGTAAAACAATCATAGCAAATAACCACCTTGAAGAATCAGAATTAATTGCGGTTATTCTTCACGAAATAAAACACATTATTTCTCACACTGATTACATTGCTTTGTATGTAATGTCGTCTTCCTACAGATCGAAAATGGAATACGAAGCAGACTTATACATGATTGAAGAACTAATAAGTGAAAATGATGGCTATTTCAATTTTTCTGCACTTTTGGAAGAATATAGATTGGGTATAGGTATGGAAGATATATTGAAGTTGAAGATAGCACAGTAACATCAAGTTATTGACAATACAAATGTTTGAAAGGATGGTATCGAAATGGCTACTTTTTTGGGAAAAAATAAATATATCGACAAATCGCTAGAACACCTCTTTAAACCTACAAAAAAAATAGGTAAACTAATGTGGATAGACGATGTAAACGAATTAATAGCAATCGCTGTGAAAGACGGAATGAAACCAAATTACATTTTTAAAATCCAGAATTACATAGGATATTCAGTTTCAACTAATGAAAAAGATATAGGTGGTAAAAGCGGTTTAGGTCGTGCGATTGGAGGCGGAATATTATTTGGGCCAACAGGAGCAATTGTTGGAGCCGTTACGGGTAAAAAAGGAGCGGAATCAATAATCAATAATTTGATGATTGACATCCAATTAAATTATAACGGGAAAACTGTTTCAGAAAAAATACCTGTTATCTTATTTAGAAAAGTAAAATTGAACTCCGCTGAATATAAAAAAATAGAAAGTGAAGTATCTGAAATAGTAATAATTCTTGATAATTTATTATCACCTACTATCAACCAACACACTGTTCCCAGTACATTGAAGCAAGAACTTTTAGATTTAAAAGAATTGCTAGATTTAGATATAATCTCGGAAAATGAATTCACCCAACATAAAGAAAAATTATTAAAAAATTAAAAACACGCCCCACGATCTTGGCAGATGAAGGCGTGCAGAAAAATAACCTACTAATAGGCATATTTACTATGTCCATTGTACAGGATTTAAGGAGACAGTTCAATGAAAGGTTCTATCGAAAAAATAAGCAATTCTACATACAGACTACGTTACCCAATTGGTACCTTACCAAACGGTAATCCGGATCGTATATCAAAAGTCGTTAAAGCCAAGACAGATAAGGATGCTTATATGGAGCTGGCAAAATGGAATATTGATATAGAAAAAAAGGGATATTCCAAATTAAACTCAATTACATTTAAGAATTTTTTCGAAAATAATTGGAAAAAAGAAGCGAAACTTAATCTTGAGGAAAAAACCTATGAAGAGTATGAGTCTATTATTGAAAGTAGATTCGTTAAAAAATTAGGGAATAAAAAAATCATAGATATTAAGCCCTATGAAATAAAAGAATTGGTTATTAACGTGAAACGTCTGGACAGTCGAAAAGGGAGTGTTTCAAGACAACGTAAGAAACGTATACTAAGCGCTCTTAGCAATGTTTTTATAGTAGCTATAGACGAGTATAGGATTATCACAGAAAACCCTTGTAACTCTGTGCGAATACCAAAAGAAAAGAATGTTGAAATTCACACTTTCCCACCTTATACAACTACCGAAATAACTGAACTATTTAAGATATTAAGAGGTGCTCCACTTAGAACGCAAGCTATTATTATGAGTGCAATAACCACTGGTGCTCGACAAGGAGAGATTGCAGCATTAGAAGAAAGACACTTCAATTTTTCAACTAACGAAGTCACCTTTGATCAGAGGATAATCGCACTTAAAGAGGGCCTAAAAAGAAAAGATGGGCTCAAATCATCTAATTCAAAAACAATGATTGTTCCGGAACAATATCTAAATGTAATAAAGGAACAAATTGAACTAAACGATCAGGATCGGCATAAATTAAATATTGATAAAAATGAATTAAAGCACTTGTATATATTTGGACACCCTGACGGCAAACCGATAACCCCAATTTCTCTAAACAGGCACTGGCGAAGATTCGCAGATACTAATTCATTAAGATATATTCGTTTTCATGATTTTCGTCACACCTCTGCCACCTTTTTGATAGGGAAAAACACTCCCGTGAAAAATGTACAGGAGAGATTAGGACACAAAGATTTTAGCACTACAATGAACATTTACTCTCATGCTTTAAAAGAAATCGACGAGAAAGCAAGCAATGAATTCTCGTCATTTTTTTAAAAATTAGTGTTATTTTATTACGAACATATACTATAATCTGCCCAACTTTCTGCCCAACCAGGTGATTAAAACAAAAAAAGAGAATGCGTATCACATCTTCGAAACGTCTTGCGACGCCGATGTGACACCATTCTCGTGGGTTTGGCACCCAATGGGCTGTGGGGGGTTCGAACCCTCGACCCACGGATTAAGAGTCCGTTGCTCTACCAACTGAGCTAACAGCCCAAAAATTAGCTACAAGACATATTTTAGCACTCGCTATGTTCAATAGCAAGTGTTTTTCTTGGTTAATTAAAAATTAACAAGATGGGAAATTCTCTTTTTTTATGAGCAGCCCTCACCCAGCTTTTAATAAAGTGATAAGGGCTGCTTTACTTCTTATTTGTCTATCAAATGCTGTGGTTTAGCTGGGCAATCGCAATCATGGCAACTCTGGCGGTTCTTTTTAAAGTAAGTGCGATAAATAATAGCTCCTGCTCCCCCAAAAATCATCAGGCTTAAAATTAAAGTCCACACGTTCATTCATCCCTTCTATATGGTTGATAAAGTGGCTATAACATGTTTTGGTTTTTTGACTAATAAATATATCAGCCCCACTACAACTCCTATTGCCAGACTAGCACCTAACCCAAAATGAGCCCCCTCAAAGAAAACATGGCCTAATTGATACACCACAAAACTTGTCAAATAAGCGACCCCACACTGAAAACCAACAGCTGTCATGGTCCATTTCAGATTAGCCATCTCACGGTGGATGGCGCCAATCGCAGCAAAGCAAGGGGCGCATAATAAATTAAAGACTAGAAAAGAATAGGCTGCAACTGGCGTATAGGCCGCTCTTAAAGCCGGCCAGACTTCATTACCAGCTTCTGACACTTCACTGAAACCACCAAATAGAATCCCGAAGGTATTGACCACATTTTCTTTAGCAATTAACCCTGTAACAGTTGCAACGGTTGCACGCCAATCTCCCCAACCTAAGGGAACAAAGATAAAGGCAATCAAATTACCAAGGTTAGCCAACATACTCTTTTCCGCCGTCACCATTTGCAGCCTTAGATTGAAGCTAGACAGGAACCAAATCAGAATACTGGAAACAAAGATAATCGTACCGGCTTTTTTTACGAAAGCAAAGCTTCGATGCCAAGTTTGTTGCAGAACCCCTCGCACTCTCGGTAAATGATAAGCAGGTAATTCCATAATAAATGGCGAGACATCTCCTGCAAATGCCTTAACCTTTTTTAATACAATTCCCGACAAAACAATGGCACTCATTCCGATAAAGTACGCAGAAGGCGCCACCCAACTAGCGTGAGGAAAAAAGGCGCCGGCAATTAAAGCAATAATCGGCAATTTAGCCGAACAAGGCATAAAGGTCGTCACGATAATCGTGATTTTTCGATCTTTTTCATTCTCGATGGTTCGACTGGCCATAACACCTGGCACACCACAACCTGTCGCAATCAGCATCGGAATGAAGGATTTCCCTGACATGCCAAAACGGCGAAACAAGCGATCCATTACAAAGGCAATTCGCGACATATAACCACAGTCTTCCAAAATAGCTAAACAAAGAAAAAGGACAATCAACTGGGGCACAAACCCAAGTACTGCTCCCACACCGGCAATAATCCCATCTAAAATTAAACTCTGCATCCACTGAGCTACATTTAACTGAACCAGCAGATTGGAAACCGCTGAAGGAACCAGATCACCAAACAAGGTCTCATTAACCCAATCTGTGCCCATCGTTCCCACAGTCTGAATCGAAACGTAATAGACCAGCCACATGATAAACGCAAAAATTGGCAGGGCAAAAAGACGGTTAGTAACAATTCTATCTAATTTATCGCTGAGGCTTAGCTTAAAGTCCTCTTGACTAATGACGCAAAGCCTCACCAATTTTGTAATATAGTCATAGCGTTCATTGATTAAAATACTTTCGCTATCATCTTCAAAAATCTTCTCAGTCATTGCCACAATTTCAGCAATTTCTTTTTTGTCCTCTGAAGACAAAGCTAACTCAGCTAACACCTGAGCATCGCGTTCAAATAATTTCATGCTATACCAACGGCTTGTATCAGCTGTCACCACCCCATCGGCAATTGATAACACTTTTTTACCTTCTATTATAGAAGTAATTTCCTTTAAGGCTCTTTCCAAACGCGGATCATAGATGATGGCTCGCTGACGAGTCTCTTCTTCTATGGCAGTTAACGTCGTTTTAAGGACTTCTTCAATTCCTTGTCGCTTAACAGCACTAGTTCCCACTACTGCTACGCCTAAACCATAGGCAAGTTTATCCAAATTAACGGTTTTTTTCTGATTTTTCAGGACATCCATCATATTGAGAGCAATCACCACAGGAATACCTAAATCCATTAATTGTAAACTCAAATACAAATTTCGCTCCAAATTCGTGCCATCGACCACATTTAAAATAGCATCTGGTCGATCTTGCAAGAGGTAATTTCGCGCAACGACTTCTTCTGGCGTATAAGGCGCCAGAGAATAAATCCCAGGCAAATCCTGAATAACCACTGATTTATCCTTCTTATAATGGCCTTCTTTTCGTTCTACCGTTACTCCTGGCCAGTTTCCTACAGACTGATTGGCTCCAGTTAACTCATTAAACAAACTGGTCTTGCCGCTGTTTGGATTTCCAGCCAAGGCTATGATTTTATTTGTCATCTATCTAGACATCCTTTACTAAAACTAATTCGGCTTCAGCTTTGCGCAAGGTTAGTTCGTATCCTCGAATCGTCACCTCGATGGGATCACCTAAAGGAGCCACCTTGCGAATCATCACGTCAACACCCCGGGTTAACCCCATGTCCATCAGCCGTCTACGCAGGACCCCACCACCTAAAACGTTTTCAATTTTTTTAACCGCACCGATACTAACACTATCTAATGTCTGATAGCTAACTGCTTGATGATGTTCCGTCGATACCTTAACTTGGCTAGCAACCTTTTGACTAATTGCCAGGCGAGCATCTTTGACTGAAATTATTAAATCTCCTCGTTTGTCTTGAGAAATAATCCTAATTTTCGCTCCTTTAACAAATCCTAAGTTAGCTAAATGCCGATCAGAAGTACTGGCATTGATCACTTCTTCAAAATAATAAAGAATTCCCACGGAACCTTCTTGTAAATTAAGCATTTTTTCACCTCACTCATTTTAACTTGTTTCTATTTTCACATGTTAAATTCCAACGATACTGATAATCATTCTCAATTGTTATCTTAATAGTATCTCCCTTCCGATTATTTGTCAATGCTTTTCCGCCAGACTTTGCGTCTTTTTTCACGATAAAAAAGAGTAGAAACCACGACCTCCCTTTGTTTTTTTATGCTGATTCTTCTCAAATTAGCCAATGGGGTCAGACACAACATATAGATGATCTCCTTATGACATTATCCAGTATGAGTTCCCATAAAACATCTCTAATATAGAAGTAAGCGATTGCCATTAACTAGATGATGTGCCACGAAAAAAATATGGCACTATTTAACAAATTTTTTTCAATGAAAAGCATTATGAAAGCCCGATAAATCAGTTTTGTGAAAGTTAACACCTACCAACCGTTGTGTTCGTTCGTGTTTTAACCACAATATATAGTGTTTTCCAGTTGACTTTTTTTCTGTAGGGGGTATACTAGTAATTAGTTAAAAAACGAAATTCCTTGGAGGTAATTGACATGACTAATATCACATTATATACAAAGGACAACTGTCCACAATGCAAAATGACTAAACGGTTTTTGACCGATAAAAATATTTCATATAGCGAAGTAAACATCGATTCAGAACCACAATATATAGATTGGTTAAAAGATCAAGGACATCGTAGCGTGCCTGTCGTAACTGCTAGTGAAGATATCACAATTGTTGGTTTCAGACCAGATCAATTAAGAGCTTTAGCAGTTTAAGATGAAACTTGCTTATTTTAGCGTCACGGGCCAAACCAGGCGCTTTATTAAAAAAGTCGGCTTACCCGCTTACGAAATCGATCGAACCAATCCATTTCATGAACTAAATGAACCTTATATATTAGTCGTTCCTACTTACGATAGAGACATTACCGAGGTAGCGGACGACTTTATTGAATTTAAGAGTAACCAACAGCAACTCAAAGGCGTTGTTGGCAGTGGCAATTTAAATTTTGGCGAGCTCTATGTCTATACGGCAAAAGAGATAGCACACAGATACCACATCCCCATGCTGTTTGATTTCGAAATGAATGGCACCCCAGATGATGTAGAAAACTTTAAGAAAGTAGTGAGTGAAATTGAGTCTAAAACAACTAGATGAAGTAAGTTACTTCAAATTAAACAATGAAATTAACCGCCCTGTAGATGGACAAATTCCGTTACATAAAGATAAAGAAGCCTTGGCAGCCTTTTTCTTAGAAAACGTTGAGCCCAATACCATGAGCTTTAGTTCTACAAAAGAAAAAATTGACTACTTAATCGAACACGAATTCCTTGAAGAAGCATTTATTCGTGATTATTCAATCGAATTTATTGATTCCCTTTACACTTTCTTAGATGAGCAACACTTTGAATTTAAATCCTTTATGGCTGCTTACAAATTTTATTCTCAGTATGCCCTTAAAAGTAATGACGGAACTCAGTATTTAGAACGTTACGAAGACCGAGTGGCCTTTAATGCGTTGTATTTTGCTGAAGGAAACGAACAGTTGGCTTTGGACATTGCCGATGAAATGATTCACCAACGTTATCAACCAGCAACCCCTTCCTTCTTAAATGCGGGACGGAAGCGCCGTGGTGAATTAGTCTCTTGTTTCTTATTACAAGTCACAGATGACATGAACAGTATTGGTCGCTCAATTAACAGCGCCTTACAATTGTCACGAATTGGCGGTGGCGTGGGTATTTCACTGAACAACTTGCGTGAAGGTGGGGCTCCGATTAAAGGTTACGAAGGTGCTGCAAGTGGCGTCGTACCTGTTATGAAATTGTTTGAAGATAGCTTTAGCTATAGCAATCAATTAGGTCAACGTCAAGGTGCTGGCGTCGTTTACTTAAACGTCTTCCACCCGGATATTGAAATGTTCCTATCCACTAAAAAAGAAAATGCTGATGAAAAAATCCGCGTTAAAACATTATCCCTTGGATTAACTGTTCCAGATAAGTTTTATGAGCTGGCACGAAAAAATGCTGATATGTATCTATTTAGTCCCTATAGCGTTGAAAAAGAGTATGGCGTCCCCTTCTCTTATCTTGATATTACAAAAGAATACGATAATTTAGTGGCTAATCCTAAGATTCGTAAAACTAAAATTAAAGCTCGTGATCTTGAAAATGAAATCAGTAAACTACAACAGGAATCAGGTTATCCTTATATCATCAATATCGATTCGGCAAATCGCCAAAACCCAATTGATGGCAAAATCATTATGAGTAACCTTTGTTCTGAAATTTTACAAGTTCAACAACCTTCTGCTATTAACGATCGTCAAGAATACGAAACATTAGGAACTGATATCAGCTGTAACTTAGGGTCAACCAATATTCCCAACCTAATGAATAGCAAAGACTTTGGTAAATCAGTTAGAACCATGACTCGCGCTTTAACTTATGTGACAGATGCGTCAAACATCGAAGTGGTTCCTTCAATTAAAAATGGCAATGATTTAAACCACACCATCGGTTTAGGTGCTATGGGCTTACATTCCTACTTCGCTAAAAATCAAATGGAGTATGGCTCGCCTGAATCTCTAGACTTTACTAATATTTACTTTATGTTATTAAACTACTGGACCTTAGTGGAAAGTAATAACATCGCAAAAGAACGTGGCGAAAGTTTCGATAACTTTGAACATTCTGATTACGCTAAAGGCACATACTTTGATAAGTACACCACAGGCGAATTCACACCACAATTTGATAAAGTAAAAGAACTCTTTACAGGTATCTTTATTCCGACAGCAGAAGACTGGGCTAACTTGCGTGATGCAATCAAAAAAGATGGCATGTATCACCAAAACCGCTTAGCTGTTGCACCAAATGGCTCGATCTCTTACATCAACGACACTAGCGCTAGTATTCACCCAATTACTCGTCTAATCGAAGAACGTCAAGAGAAAAAAATCGGCAAGATCTATTACCCTGCACCATATTTAAACAATGATACCTTGCCGTATTACAAATCGGCTTATGACATGGACATGCGGAAAGTGATCGACGTCTATGCCACAGCACAACAACACATTGATCAAGGAATGAGTATGACACTCTTTATGCGTTCAGAGATTCCTGAAGGCTTATACGAATGGAAAGACACACCTAAACAAACAACACGTGATTTAAACATTTTACGTCACTACGCCTTCCATAAAGGCATTAAATCAATTTATTACATTCGTACCTTTACCGATGACGAAGAAGAAATCGGCAGTAATTCATGCGAAAGCTGCGTAATCTAAAGGCGTAAGAAGCATCGTTTTGAGTGGAGTCATTTAGAAAAAAACGGAAAAATGCTTGTGAGATTCTCACGTCATTTTTCCCTATTTTTCTGTTATTAACAGTAAGCCGATACAGGCGGAGCAGCCTTTTAAATAGGAGGAAATGGACCAATGAGTGAAACTTTTTATGAAGCAATAAACTGGAATGCTATCGAAGATGCCATTGATAAATCAACATGGGAAAAATTAACAGAACAGTTTTGGTTAGATACGCGAATTCCGCTATCAAATGATTTAGATGACTGGCGCACCTTGTCTGCCTTGGAAAAACAAACAGTTGGCCGTGTGTTTGGTGGTCTAACCTTACTTGATACCCTGCAATCAGAAAATGGGATTGACGCTATCCGCAATGATAGTCGAACTCCTCATGAAGAAGCCGTATTGAACAATATCCAATTTATGGAATCCGTTCATGCTAAGAGTTATTCTTCGATTTTCAGCACATTAAATACCAAAACTGAAATTGATGAGATTTTTGAATGGACAAATACTAACGAATATTTACAGAAAAAAGCTAAAATCATCAACGATATTTATTTAACTGGTTCACCTTTAGAACGTAAAGTGGCTAGTGTTTATTTGGAAACTTTCTTATTTTATTCAGGTTTCTACACCCCTTTGCGTTACCTGGGTAACAACAAGTTAGCAAACGTGGCTGAAATCATTAAACTAATCATTCGTGACGAGTCAGTTCACGGTACCTATATTGGCTATAAATTCCAATTGGGATTCAATCAATTATCTGAAGCGGAACAAGGTAAGATGGAAGACTGGATGTATAACTTATTATACGAATTGTATGAAAATGAAGAAAAATATGCCGAACTTTTATACGATGATCTTGGATGGACGGAAGAAGTTAAAGTCTTCTTACGTTACAATGCTAATAAAGCGTTGATGAACCTAGGACTAAACCCACTCTTCCCAGATACAGCTAACGATGTTAATCCGATTATCATGAATGGGATTTCAACAGGTACTAGCAACCATGACTTCTTCTCGCAAGTCGGGAATGGTTACTTATTAGGATCTGTCGAAGCCATGAAAGATGACGATTACTTAATCGGCATGTAATAATATAACAAAACAAGGTCAAGATAACCGCACTCAGCGGATCTTGACCTTGTTTTTTAGGCACCAGGGAGCGCCTTAGACGATCTCGTGTAGCTCCTTTAATTGCTGAATTTCATAAGTAGGGGTAATGGCCGATTCTCCTGCCAATTGCTGAGGATTGTACCAACAGCTAGCAATTCCCGCTTGATTTCCGCCTTGAATATCCGCTACTAATGAATCGCCAATAATCATTGTTTTAGCTGGATTGAAATTGTCAATCCGCTCAAATGCGTAGTTAAAAAATTCAGGCATTGGTTTTTGATAGCCAGTATCTTCCGAAACAAACACCTCGTTAAAGTAAGGTCTCAAGGCAGATTTTTCCAAGCGCCGGTATTGAGTGGTGGACACCCCATTGGTCACCACGTACAATTGGTGACTTCGGGACAGTTCCGATACCACTTCAAAGGCGCCTTCTAAAAGAATCGCTTCTTCCTTTAAGTAGTTCCGAAAAAGTCGATCCATCTCAAGCCCATCTCTAACTAAGCCACACTCCTTAAAAATATAAGTAAAGCGATCTCCTAAGACCCGCTCCTTACTCAGTTCGCCTAGTTCAAAGGCACGCCAAAGAGCTGCGTTTCTAGCTTCATAGCGTTGGCGAATCTCTGGCGTTAACGCCACGCCCTGATCACTAAACAACTGGGTCAAGGCATTGTGTTGCCCTTCTTTAAAATTTAATAAGGTTTCATCTACGTCAAACAGTAAGGTCTCGTATTTAGTCATTTGCAACACTCCATCTTTTATTTCGTTAAAACAATTTCTTCAGTTTACCGTAACTGACAAATGATTGGCAACTAAAAGGAACTGAATCAAGAAAAAAAGTCCTAACTATTTTAACATAGTTAGAACCTTTGCTTATTTCTTAAAGTAATATTTTGTTTGTTCCAAGGCACTGCGTTCCATGATCAGCTGGCCATACTCTTCAAGTACTTCCGGCGTAATTTTTGTCAGACTTGAAAATTCCAAAATCACGGCCATGTCATCATTGACTTGTGATTCGGTCGTGTCTTCCAAAAAGAACACAACATGTAAGAAATAGGCATCTGGTTCATCTTCTAAACGATACAAATGTGTCACAACGTTCTCAAACTTAACCATTTTAGCTAGTTGAATCAAATCTTCAAAAGAATCTAATCTAACCACGGATTCAATTACTGGCGAATCTAGGTTATCAATGTATCTGTCAATTCGGTCAGGACTGCTCATCTCTTCCAAAGGAGTACCATCAGACATTTGTTTTTTGACAAACTCGCCAAAGGCATCTTGATTCATCATGTCAGACAACTCAGGAATATCTCCGTCATCACCCATCATCATGTTTTTACTAATAAATAATTCTAAGCCATTCCGATTCGGTAGCACCTGAAACGTGACTGCGTCTGTTTCTTGGAATTGCTCATCAATATCTACTTCTTCTAAAATACTGTAAAAGAAATTTTCGATTTGCTTGTGGTTGCCTAACAGATCCAAAAAAGTAACCCCACGTTCTTCTAAATCTTCGTTCTCAATTAATACCCGAATAGTATTCTCATTAATGCGCTCCATTTCCATATTGGCTACACCTCTCTTCTTTAACTATACTTAATGTTAGAAATTATTCTCTATAGTCACATTGTAGCCTAAAACCTACAAAAGTAAAGAAAAAAATCCTAAAAATACCTCGTCAAAACAGACGAGGTATTAAATCATTCTATAAACCAGCCATCAATTGGGCGTGGCGCAACTCTAAAGCACGGACTTCCCGTGGTAAGAAACGACGGATTTCATCTTCATTAAATCCTACTTGAAGTCGTTTTTCATCAATCATAATTGGACGTCGTAGCAAACCTGGGTTCTCTTGCACGAGTTTTAATAACTCTTGTAGCGGCAATTCATCAAGATCCATATCCAACTTTTGAAATACTTTAGAACGTGTCGAAATGATTTCTTCTGTTCCATCCTCTGTCATTCGTAAAATTTCTTTTAATTCAGTAATATCCAATGGTTCTGAAAAGATATTACGTTCTCTAAAAGGAATTTCTTGTTCCAATAACCACGCTCTTGCTTTACGGCAAGAAGTACAACTTGGAGAAGTATATAGTGTTAGCATATGATTCACTCCTTTTTTCATGCACTCTACATCTGCATCCATAATTTATTACAGCAACCTTAACTGTAACCCTTACAAGTTATATTATACATCATTTCCGAAGTAATTACTACACCAAATTAAATTATTGTCAAGAAAAAAACCTCTCAGAATCCTTGACCTGTATGTATTTCTTAATACCTTCCCGTAATTATTATACAATATTCATAAAAAGTTCACAAATGTAAATCGTACCTTAAATAAACACTAGTACAGTTACATCTCTGTATTAGTTTTTTAACACCACTCATTCAGCCCTTCTCAAATGAACTGTCTTTTTCCATGAGTTTCCAGTATAATAATAATGAGAAACGCTAGCAAATCTGGCTGGCGACTATTTTGGACAGGGAAGAGACACTCCTCCCTAAAACTGACAGTTAGGAAGATGACAACTATGGACACTATTTTTTCTGGAATTCAGCCCAGTGGAATCCCCACTATCGGCAACTATATTGGCGCAATGCAGCAATTTGTCGCCTTGCAAGAAGACTATAACTGCTACTACTGTATCGTTGATGAACATGCCATTACGGTCCCTCAGGATCGCTTAAAGCTGAGGGAACAAACCCTTGGACTGGCAGCTCTTTATTTAGCTGTTGGCTTGGACCCTCAAAAAGCCACCATTTTTATTCAGTCGGAGGTTTCCGCTCATGCTGAAGCGGCTTGGATCGTTCAGTGTAACACGACGATTGGTGAGTTGGAACGAATGACTCAATTTAAAGACAAATCACTTAAAAATGGCCGTACAGGGGTTAGCGCTGCCCTCTTAACTTACCCGCCACTGATGATTGCCGATATTATTTTATACAATGCTAATCTGGTTCCTGTGGGGGATGATCAAAAACAACATTTGGAATTAACTCGTGATTTTGTTGAACGCTTTAATAAACGTTATGGTACAGAAAAACAACCTATCCTAATTGTTCCGGAAGTTAAAATCCCAGAACAAGGAGCGCGTATTATGAGTTTACAAGAACCGACGAAAAAAATGAGTAAATCCGATGTCAATACCAAAGGTTATATTTCCATGCTCGACGAGCCAAATGTGATTCGCAAAAAGATCCGCTCCGCCGTCACCGACTCCAGCGGGAAAATTGAGTACGATGTGGAAAATAAACCTGGGATTTCTAATTTACTGACAATTTATGCAGCTGTTTCAGGTAAAAGTATACCTACTTTAGTTGAACAGTACTCAGAGGCCGGTTATGGCGATTTTAAGGCCGATTTAGGCGAAGCCATCGTAACTGTCCTAGAACCGATTCAAAGCCGCCAGAAAGAGCTCCTAGCCTCTGATGAGCTCAACCTAATTCTTGACGAGGGTGCAGAGAAGGCCAGACGAGTGGCAAACAAAACGTTACAAAAAATGCGCAACGGTGTTGGCTTAGGTCGAAAAGTCCGCAGATAGGCACCATAGGCGTAGTTAAAAGATTAGTCAAAGAAGGTCAAATATTTTGTCTAATCCTTTTCTTTGTGCTAAGATATTTCTAGACAGCATTTTGCTAGTAACTAACACATATGGAGGCACTAACCATGACAGAAGAAACAAAAGCAACAGACGTAAACAGCTTATTAACTAAAAAAATGATTGAAAACCGCACCATCTTAATTTATGGCGGCATTGATCAAGACTTGGCTAAAGAAGTCACTAGCCAGTTGTTGTTATTAGAATCCTTAGGCGACGAGCCAATCACCATCTTTATCAACAGCCAAGGGGGTCATGTTGAAGCTGGTGACACGATTCACGATATGATTAAATTTGTTAAGCCTGAAGTCAAAGTAATTGGAACCGGCTGGGTAGCAAGTGCCGGTATTACGATTTATTTAGCGGCACAAGCCAAAAATCGATACAGCTTGCCAAATACCCGCTACATGATCCATCAGCCTGCTGGTGGTGTTCAAGGACAAAGTACAGAAATCCAAATCGAAGCAAAAGAAATCGTTCGTATGCGTGAACGGGTCAACCGTTTAATTGCTGAAGCAACTGGCAATTCTTACGAAAAAGTCGCGGCTGATACTGACCGTAATTTCTGGTTAAGTGTTGATGAAGCTGTGGATTACGGAATCGTCACAACAATTGTTGAACATACAAAAGATGTCAAATAAATAAGAAGCCATGACTGGTTAACTAGTCATGGCTTCTTTAATTGCCCCGATATCAGCTATTATTAACTGGGTTTTGGCTCAACGCTCTGCCAAATAGCTGGGTAAAAATTCTTCTGCTAGTGAATTAGAACGGATGGCTTCTTTGGCCTGACTGAAAATAAACCAGGTAACCTGACCCACTTCAGGAATTTTTAACACGTACTCCCTGCCACAGCTGAAATAAAATCCATCATCAATGTGTTGGATGGTTCATAGTAACGGCACCTAAAGAAACATGTGTCCGTCACCAACAGACCTAATTCTTCCGCGACTTCTCGAATAACCGCTACTGCCACAAACTCCCTGGTGACACGTAGCCTGCTGTCAAAATATCCCCTACTCCTCCTTGTTTAATCAATAAAAGACGATCCTTTGAAGGATTATGAATCATGGTCCTCATGGCGGCAGAAAAATGGGGGGACTTGTATTGCTGACAAGAGGTGCAATAAAGATAAATCCCTTCCTCGTGTTCTTTCTTAATTAACATAGCGCCACACTCATCACAATACTGGTTCATACAATCACTCCTGACTTATCTCTTTACTATACCGAGTGATTGTAGTTTCTACCCATAAGTCCAACATAATTCGACAAAAGAAACTTGCAAAGAGTCATCTCTCAGCAAGTTTCTTTGATTAATTTAAAATTCGTTTAGCAAAATCAGGTTTAAAGTCAGCAATCGATGTAATCTTGATTACATCTCCTGGTTCAGGTGCGTGGATGAATAACCCATCTCCCAAGTACATGGCCACGTGATGAGTCGCTCCTCGTGTTCCGAAGAACAATAAATCACCGGTTTTCAACTCATCTAAGCCTACTTCTGTTCCGACTGTTTCCTGTTGCCAGGTCACACGAGGTAAATTAACGTTGGCAGCTTTTTGATAGACATACTGGACTAGACCGGAACAGTCAAACCCGTTGATTGTCGTCCCGCCCCAAACATAAGGCAAACCTAAAAATTGTGTGGCCTCAGCCACTAATTTTTCTTCTTTCGGCCCCATGGTCATCGCCGCTAAACGTTTTTCCATCTCTTTATCAAATTGATCATACTTGTTTAGTTCATAGGTTTTAATCAACCCGTTTAACTTGGCGTCGTAATGAATATCAGTGGCGTATTTTCCTGTTAAAAAAGCTGTTGCCTCCTGATAAGTTTTCGCTGATTCTTTCCATGTTCCTTTGTAGAATTCTTGATTGCCACTAATGCCCTCTTTTAAAAGCTTCGCGTAATCTTCCAAGGATTCTTTGTAGGTTGGGTAGCGTCTAAAGTTAGCGTTAATCGTATAAAGTGAACCCGAACCAGTATCTTCCTGTGTGGCCATCCCTACTGATTTCCCTTTGTAACTGCCTTTAATGCCAAATAGATTATAGTTTGGCATACCAGCTAAGGTTGAGTTCCCAGAAGCACTTTCCAGAATAGCTTGAGCAATCATGACTGAAGCGTATAGCCCATGTTCGTCACCAATCTTTGCTGCTAGAGGTCCAATTTTTTTGATAAATTCCTCTGTTGTATTGTTGAACGTAACGGTTGCTTCACTGCCAATTTCCACTAGGCCTTCACCTGATTGTGGTTCCTCATAAACAGGGTTAGCTGGACTGGTCGGTTGAGCTGGCTCCTGTGGTCTTGGAACAACTGGTTTAGCCGGTGTGGTCGGTTTCGACTCACTTGGTTTCGTTTCGCTTGGTTTTGTTTCACTTGGCTTTGTTTCGCTCGGTTTCGTTTCGCTCGGTCTCGTTTCACTTGGCTTTGTTTCTGGCTGGCTTGTAGACGGCTCAGTAGAAGACTCACTTTCTTCTGTGGAGCTAGTTGTCGGTACTTCCTCTGAGGATTCTGGCGGCTCACTACTTTCACTTGCCGATGTTTCTGGTTCTGGCAGGACCGAACTACCTTCTGTTGTTTCGACTACCTCTTCAACAGGTGCTGTTTCACCTTGATTTCCTTGAGTTAATTGAGCAATTTCAGTCGCTGAAACTGCCACTGGTTGTAAGAGTGATAATAAGGCGACAAATAGAAAGGTCCTAATCGCTTTTTGTTTCACTTACACCATCTCCTTCCACGTCATAAAATAAGTCTTGCTTTCTAGATTTAATATACACTAATCCTCTTTTATTTTCTTTATTTATGCTTATTTAAATAACGTATTTTCACAATAAATAAAATAATTATAGCTATATCAGTATCCATAACAACTGTTCCATTAAATAACACTTGATTTAAGAACCTTTAACGAACGACTCTTATCAAGCATTATTAATAGTTCTGTTTAAATATACCAAATGAATGTGAAGTTAATGTAAAGAAGCCATGTCGTCTTTATAAAGGTAAAAGAACCATCAGCAATCGTTCGCTAATAGCTCTTTATTTTTTCACGATTGACTAGTGTCCGTTTCCTCATAGTTCTTAACTTCTCGTCGATTAACCAACACATTAATCCCTAAGGCAACCCCCATGCCGATAAAACTGTCGATAACCCGATTAAGAGCATAGACATAAGAATCTTGTTCCGGGATCATGAATAAAATCGTTAGTAAGGTGGCGCAGGCACCTACAACCCCTTCATTATAGCCAAATCCAGATAACAAGGTGATCAATAAAATGATCACACTGGGAATCGTCAAAATTTGTGTTAGCTGGCTGTTGCCAAAAACATCAAAAATAAAAATAACCAGTAATGACGTCAAGGCGCCAAAAATATTACCGGCAATGCGATGTTTGCCAAACATCACCGTTTTTTCCATGTTTTCACGCAATGTAAAAACTGCTGTGATTGTTGACACAATATACGTTTCACGCTTAAATAAAAAAGTTATTAGCATGCAAATAAAGACACTAAGGCCGGTCTTTAGTGTCCGCATCCCTATTTTAAATTTCAACTTACCATCACGTCTCCTATTTCCCGTGTAAAAAAACACGCCTCTTACTAGCATAAGCAAGGAGCGAGTAATAGTCAAGTTCATTTTTTCACTTTCAAAAAAACCAAACCAAGAAACTGGTCTGGTTTAGATTCTTACTCTGGTTTCACAAAAGCTTTAATAGAGCAACTTAACTAAGTCAGCAACTTCAATATTGCCGAAATATTTCTTAATATCAATCGTCGAAACAGCCTCAGTAATGGATTCCTTATCGTATTGAATACCTGTAAGCTGCCCTTCCACATCGGCAATTTCACCTAAGCCAAAAAAATCACCAAAAATACGAATCTCATTGATTTTACCACCGGATACATTCATCTTAGCCTCAATCGAACCGATTGGGAACCGTTCCCGTCTCACCAAATCAAACTCAGGCGAACGACCATAGTTCCAATCCCAATTGCGATAATACTCATTTGAGATTTGATTAATTTTTAGCCAGTCCTCCTCTGTTAATTCATAGGTTTTAACTTCGGCCAAGGTTTCAACCCCAAAAATACGCAATAAAATATCTTGGCGAAAATCAACTGTTGATAAGTTTTGATACTCGTCTGATAAAAATGGTTTAATGTTGGTCACTCGCGAACGAATCGATTTAATTCCCTTTGATTCAATCTTATCTTTTCTAACCCTCAAAGCGTTCACCACTTCGTTAACATCGCTGTCGAACATGATCGTTCCATGGGCAAACATGCGACCGTTCGTTGCATACATCGCGTTACCGGAAAACTTCTTATCGCCAATCACTAAATCGTTACGCCCTTTTAGCTGCGCCCCCTCAACCCCCATAGCATGTAAGGCATCAATAATCGGTTGTGTTACCTTTGCAAAATCACGGAAAGAGTTGCCGTCATCCGGCATAATAAAACTAAAGTTTAAATTGCCAAAGTCGTGGTAAACTGCCCCACCACCGCTTAAGCGCCGAACCACATGGATGCCTTTTTCCTCCACGTAATCCTTGTTAATCTCTTCAATAGTGTTTTGGTTGCGCCCAATAATAATAGATGGTTCATTGATATAAAAAAGTAACATTGGCTCATCTAAAGGTTTTTCTTTTAATAAATAGGTTTCAATGGCTAAGTTAACCCGGGGGTCGTTGTTTTCATTTGGTACAAATAACATGGTATCATCCTTCCGTTTCATCTAAATGGTTAATGTTAAATTCCTTTGAGCTAAGAGCACCGCCACTTGTTCACCTGCATGGTGTTGAGCTTGCTCTCGTAATAAGTCTAAATCCACCTCTTGAGGTAAATGACTTAAGATCAGCGTCTTAATGCGACCCTCTCGCGCCATTAAACCGGCTTCTTTTGAGGTGAAGTGGGCGTGATGGTTTTCCTGACCTTCTAAAAGATAGGTATCGGCAATCAGTACGTCGGCGCCCTCATTAAACTCTTTAAAGGCTGCCAAATGACCAGAATCAGCGGTGTAAACCAAGACCTTCCCCGTTTTAATTTCCTCAATCCTCATAGCAAAACAGGTCACTGGATGAACCGTTCGTAAAAATCCCAGACGAAATGGCCCGATGTCAAGAGGCTCTCCCTCAACATAAGGACGTCCCTCTGAGACTCCCGGCAGGGTTAAAGACTCATAGTGCCCCTTATCTTCCTGATGCCCATAAATCGGCAAAATTGGGATAGGCAGCCCCTTAGGTTTTAACTGGCGGTAATATTGCAAGACACCTAAATCAGCAATGTGATCGTGATGGTAATGAGAGATAATTACTGCATCGAGAGTCAACGGGTCTAGTTGCTCCTGTAAGACGTTTAAAGTGCTACTGCCTGCATCGATCAACAAACTAAAACCATCTGCCTCTAATAGATAGGAACTGGTTCCTTCTCCATTCCAGGGAAACGCTCCCCAATAGCCCAATACTGTTACCTTCATAATCCGATCCGACTCCCTTCACTCTCTTACTCTATACTTCTTTCACCTATTTTAAAATGAAAAAGCTCATAAATCAAAGATTTACGAGCCAAATATGCTTTTTTAATAAATAAAAGGACAAAAATGTTTTTTAATAAGCTTTCAATTTCGCCACTGTCTCAGCATCAAGACGGCGAACAACTTCCGTAACAAGCTTAACTGTATTTAAGTAATCATCTTCATGAATCACTGAGGTATGAGAATGTAAATAACGGGTTGCCACCGTAATCGCCAACGACGGAATCCCATCACGGGTGATGTGTTGTGTCCCAGCATCAGTCCCACCGCCTGTGATCACTTCCAATTGATAGGGAATGGCTAATTCATCTGCAACGTCAATAACAAAATCCCGTAATTTTTTATGAGGAATCATCGACGCATCAAAGATTAAAATTTGCGGCCCTTTCCCTAACTCTGAATTGGATTCTCTGGCCGTCATTCCCGGTGTGTCCCCGGCTGTTCCCGTATCCAAGGCAAAGGCAATATCGGGATTCGTCAGATGAGTGCTCGTCCGTGCCCCTCTTAGGCCCACTTCTTCCTGAACGTTACTCCCAGCAAAAAGAACGTTTGGATGACCTTCTTTAGCTAGTGCTTCCAGTACTTTTAAGGAAACAGCCGTCCCAATTCGGTTATCCCAAGCTTTAGCCATTAAATATTTCGACTCATTTAAACGACGGTACTCCGTATAAGGCGTCACCATATCACCAGGACGGATTCCCCAGTCATTAACTTCTTGCTCACTAGTCGCCCCTACATCAATAAACATCTCTGCCACATCGTATGGTTTTTTGCGGGCCTCTGCCGATAGCACGTGGGGCGGCTTGCAACCAATCACACCGTGAATCAGTTTGCCTTTACTTGTCTTGATTTGAACTTGTTGCGCCAACATGACTTGACCCCACCAGCCACCTAGTGTTTGAAACTTAATAAAGCCTTTTTCGGTAATTTGAGTCACCATAAAGCCAACTTCATCCATATGCCCCATTATCAAGACACGTGGACCTTCCTGATTCCCATTATGACGAGCCACAATGCCACCTAAGCCATCATAGATCAGTTTATCCGCATGTGGTTCTGCGTATTTCTTGAAAATGGCTCTTACTTCCTCTTCATTTCCTGGTACACCACGAGCATCTGTTAATTCCTTTAAAAACAATTCTTCCTGGATATCCAAAAGATTCACCTCTATTTATTATTTTCCCATACGCCCTAAAAGATTAGCGTGTTTAGTCACCTTAACTTTAAGAGCTCATCCGTTCATCCAACTAAAGTGATTTAAAAGGATGTCTAAAACAATTATAACATTACAAGTGATTTTTATGAACTACCTCTCATCAGATACACTGTTAAAATCACTTTGATCTCATCTACATCAACCGATTCGTCAAACACCAACACCATTGATTGCTCTCACCAAATTTCCACATCTTGTGTTTTATCACAACTAGTCTTATACTTTTAACTATAAAACAAATTCACTTTAGATAGGAGCTTATTTATTCAATGGAACAAATAACTGTTGCCACATACAATATTCGCACGGACACAGAAGCTGACGGCCAATGGTCGTGGAAAAACCGTCAGCCTCATGTGGTCAACCTGATTCGTTATCACGACTGGGACATCTTTGGCGCTCAGGAAGTACAACCCAATCAACTTGCAGACTTAAAAGCCCTGACCGCTTATGAGGTAGCCGGTTTAGCCCGAGAAGATGGTCTCAACCAAGGTGAATACACCGCGCTTTTTTATAAAAAAGAGAAGTTTGAACTACTGAAGAAAGAAGCTTTTTGGTTGTCTGACACACCGGATTTACCAAGTATTCATCCAACTGCCGGTTGCCCAAGGGTCTGCGTCTGTGCCTTTTTAAAAAGCAAAGAAACAGGAACAGAATTTGCTGTGGCCACGACTCACCTAGATCATATCTCTGCTGAATCTCGTTTATTTGGTGCACAGATTATCTTAGATCACTGCCTCTCTAAAATTAGTAATCAACCATTGATTTTAATGGGGGACTTTAATGCCCTTCCAGAAGAAGCGACTTATCACTTGATTACTGAGCATCTAACCGATGCCAAACAGCAAGAAGGAAGTTCCTTCTATGGTCCAGTTGGCACCTTTCAAGACTTCGCTTACGACAGAGCCTGGGAAGACTTAGAAGAAATAGACTACATCTTTGTCTCAGATCAAATCAATGTGGAAAAAGTCGGCGTTCTAACGGATAACTGTAACCGACGTTATCCATCAGACCATTTTCCAGTGGTTGCCACCCTGCACCTTTAAAGGGGGAAGTGTAAAAAAACAAGCAAACCCACCATGGAGTTTGCTTGTTTTTTAGTTTATCTCTGATGGGCGTAACTTTTTCCATTCTTTAGAAAAATAATAACTATTTAAGTGATAATTTGGTCGTTCGCTTTCCGGTTCAGCAAGGAAAGGAGCTACCACCTTATCCAAGGCAACCCAACCGCGCCAACCAATATGGATTGTATCTTCCATAAAGTAATCTTCTCCACGATCCTGAGTGAAGTCAAGAACATTATCAAATCCTTGATCCTTTAGCTGCTTGTTAATCTTTAAGCTAAACTGATCCAACATTTCCGTTGACAGGCCAGTATACTCTGACCAGCGGGCATTGACCGGTGGAATCACAAATAATACATCCATCTTCAAACGAGCCACTTCGGCTAAGAACAACTGAAAATCACCAAATTCTGGTGACTGGCGGTAATCAAAGTCTTTTTGAGAACCTTTCAGTGAGTTCTGAACGGGGACAATACGCTTCTTATAAAAGTTATCAGTAATTTGAAACTTATTGCTTTTCGTACTGTCTTCACCAATTCTAAAGGCTAACTTGTCCAACTGGTCTAAATCATAATTTGCTGGTAATAGTTTTTCCTCTTTTTTAATTTTCCCTTGTTTGCCCAACATTCCTAAATGGCCAAACAACTCATCTTCACGATTTAAGACATTCAGCTTCACCTGACACAACTTTTTCTGAGTCGTAGACAGAGGTTTTCCTTGAGCGATTTGGCTTAAGAGAGTCTTCATAGTCGTGTCTGAGCGCACACTGGAAAACTTCAATAGACGCTTGGCTGTGTATATTTCACTATCTCCGATCTGATCAACATGTTTCGCCCACTGATAGGTCTGCAAAGGTGAAAAATAAAGAGAAAACATCTCTTTACTAACACCACCCTTGACGAACCATTGTGGAGAGATAATAAAAACAGCCTTTTTGCCAACCATTTCATCAGCCATCGATTGAAGCATTAAAAATTGGGATAATGACTGGGTTCCTGCAGCACCTAAGAGAAACGGTCGATAGTTACGATCGTATTTTGTGGCTAAGACAGAAGGATGAAAAGCATTAAAGCGACTCAACTCTGATGATCCAAAGAAAGGCACATATTCGCCAGTCCCCATCGCCTTATTTTTCAATATATTCCCTTTGATAACATTAACGGCCATTGAGGTAGAAGCTTCTTCAATCACTTTAGGACTGGTCTCACTAAACTTAAAAGGGGATAAAAAGATCCCTCCTAAAATACCAAAGGCTAAGACCAACGGACCTATCGTGGTAAAAAGCTTCTTTTTAAAACTCATGCTTCCATGGCAACGACTTTATCCACAATTTTTTGAGGTGTTGCCCACTCATCTCTTTCAAATTCTGATACTGGTACCGTAACGCCTAATTGACCTTCAATTTCCACTAACAATTGAACCGTTCCTAAAGAATCCAATAACCCTTCTTCAAATAAGTCAACGTTTAAATTGTCCTTTACTTCTTCCGTCCCTGTTAACTCTTCTAAAATATCTAAAATAGTTTCTTGTGTATTCATCTTGTATAATCTCCTTTTAGTTTTATCTTCTTATCTCAAAGGCACTTTCATTAAGGTATCTAAAAATCCTGAGAATATCAGGAAGCTTAAGGCCACCCCGTGGAAGGTCAAAAAGATTGACAACCCGTGCGTGAATTGATTGCTTGGTAATTGTTCCTTGTGTTTTTTCTTGTAACGCAGCCAAACATCTGTCAAACAGATCCAGGCGGCATGATACAGTCCGTAGGCTAAGTACCACCACGTCAAGCCATGCCAAAGCCCCATTAGAATAAAGAGGGCAAAATAACCGACATTCGAAGCGGTAATCCGACTTTTAAAGACTTTTTTCTTAATTAAAGTAAACATCAGTCTCATGTAGACGTAATCGCGAAACCAAAAGGACAAAGACATGTGCCATCTGTTCCAAAATTCTTTAATATTGTGACTTAAGAAGGGCTTGTTAAAATTGACTGGCGTCTCATAGCCCATTAAATTACTGGTGCCGACTGCGAATAAACTATAGCCAGCAAAATCGAAAAACAAGTAAAACGTGTAGACATACATCGTGCCTAACAAACCTAAGGACAAACCACCTTGCTGAATCGCAAAATCCTGGACCCGAGGCAGTAACTGACTACCAAATATATAGCCGATAATAAATTTATATAAAAATCCCATAAAGAACATTTGAATCCCATTTGATATTAGTTCCAAGTACTTCTCTTTTTCAGGTGGGTTTAACAAATCCTTCTCAAAACGACGATAACGGTCAATTGGACCAGACGAAATGGTCGGGAAGAACAATAGAAATTGCAGGTAGCGTCCGACATGGTACTCTTTAATCAAGCCATCACGAATTTCCATGATCATTTGAACAGCTTTAAAGGTCAGATAGGAAATTCCTAAAAATCCGATTAAACTTGGCATTAGCTTCAATGCAGGAGTGGCCTCTGCCATCATTCTAAAGGCTTTCTGCTCTAGAATAAAAGGAATCACTTTTACTAAAAATAAGGGGATAATGGCTAACACAACTGCTAAATAAAAGACCCCATTTGTATTTCTAGCTTGGCGATGTTTGAAATACAGCCAGACTAACAAGGTTTGCCAAGCCACATAGAGAACTAATGCAATCCCTTGATGAAGACTGGGGCCTCCAAAACTCATCCATAAAAAGAACACGGTTAAGATATTTTGATACCACATCATTCGCTTGCCTCGCAGCAATTGGATGATTAGAGGCAGTAAAGCCACACTGAGAACCACAAAATAAAAAGGATTCTCATAAGGTGACAAGTAAACCATCATCGAAGATAACTTGCTTAAGCCCTCCATCATGAGCCATTCACCTCATTTATTAGGCCTTTACGATCTACTTTGCCATTTTGGGTCAAGGGTAAAGCATCCACATAAAGATACTTTTGAGGCACCATATAATCCATCACGGTTTTTCGCAACTCTTCCTTAATCGCTTTAGACAATTGATATTCCTTTTCGAAAGAGTGTTCTTCTGGCACGATATAAGCCACTAATTGTTGCACTTTATGATCCACATATTTAGGTACCACAGCTGCTGCTTTGACATAAGAAACCTCTCCTAAATGATGATCAATATCTTCTAATTCAATTCGGTAACCATGTAGTTTAATCTGGAAGTCCATCCGTCCTTTATAAAAGAGCAAATCCTCTTCCATCATCCCACCATCGCCTGTTTTGTAAGCTTGTTTTCCTTGATAATCATAAAATGCTTCAGCAGTTTTTTCAGGATTGTGGTAATAGCCTTTGGAAACACTTGGTCCCACTATGACGATTTCTCCTACTTGGCCTTCTGGCAGTACCTGACCCGCTTCATCCATAATATAAATAGCCGTATCAGCTTTAACTCGACCAATAGGCAAACGCTGATACCGTTCTAAAACATCCTGGGTTATTTCGATTTCCGTCACTGCCACCGTCGCTTCTGTTGGACCATAGGTATTGTATATGTGAGCCTTTGGAAAACGCTGGCTCAACTTACTAGCCGTGCTGTGAGCTAACTCCTCACCACAAAACAGAAAATGGGTGATGCTAGGGTTTTCTTCTCCATTGAAACGCGGATCCATTAAACAAACATCTGCAAATGAAGGAGTCGAAACCCAGACATTTATAGCTAGTTTCGGCAATTCTGTAAAAAGGCCTTTAAAATCATTAACCAACTCTTTTTTTAAAGGGCTTAACTGTCCCCCTGAGAGAAGTGCCGGATAGATGTCCATCACCGATAAATCAAAAGAATAGGGTGCTTGAGATAAAAATACTTGACCTGTTTTAAGACCAAACTCCTGTAGCATCCAATCTGTATAACTTACTAAGTTATCGTGGCTAATCTGGACACCCTTTGGCACACCCGTTGTTCCTGATGTAAAAATCAGGTAATAATTATCATCCCCATTGACCCCTTTACCTTGTGGACAGGCCCCTGTAGCCATCTCATCTAACGCTGCCTCAGCTGTCAATAAGCCTTGAGCATCAGCTAATGGCCAGTCCTCCCAGGCGATGATGGCTGTGTAATCAGCCACTTCTGCAATTAGGGCAACACGATCTGCCGGCGTATGACTGTCGATTGGAATATACGCATGACCCGATTTGCTACAAGCTAAAAATGAGACAATCATCTCATACTCCAAGCCACCGTAGACAATAATCGGTTCTTGATTCGCGTGTGCCTCCTCCAGATAAGCAGCAAGACCATCTGAATCAGTTTTGAGCTGACTGTAGGTATAACTTTTGGTCCCCTTAAAACAAAGTTGCTCTGGTGAGGTTGTGGCCCACTGATCGATTTTTTCAATTAATGTCATTCTTTCCACCATTGTATTACCCTTCTTTATAACTGATTATTTTAAAATTCATTGTAAATAAAACTACCGCCATCAATATGGCTAAAGTGATAAAAATAAATCAACACAAGCATCACTGTTAAGTAAAACAAGGTCTTACCGAAGAATGTTAACCAGTAATTGACGTTTTCATCCGCTAATTTCATTTTTAGTTTATTCATCATTTTCAATTCCTCCTACGATTGTTTGTCTTTCTTATTTAACTGCGGTGACTGTCTAACTTCACCTTCATTGTAGAACAAAATAATTTATTTGTTATCAAGCCTTTGCCTGACTTGTTTATCAGACTTGCGACCGACTTCGAAACTATTTTATATTACAAATATTACATTGCCTAGTATATCACAGTTAACCTGAAAATTTATTAACATTTCCCTAAATAATCCTTACAGTTTTGTAATCTCACGCCAATTACACTGAAAACGTCTAACAAAATCAATTCCCAACATCAGCAGTATCAACAGTTATTGTTACAAGCATATTACAAACGGTTTCAGACTTTTTTTAATCATTAACAATTCGATTGTAAGTCGCTGCTGTTCCGAGATAAAACCCGATGTAAATGACCAATAAGAAGCCACGAGACAACCAAGTTAAACTGTTATTTCCCGTTGCAATCATGTAGTTCAAAGTCGTTAAGGCGTATTTGGAGTGGAGATAGGCAATCACTAAGGGAGCAAAAAAAACAAGGAAATTTTGGCGATAAACACTGTTTGAAATCATCTTTCTCGAGACTCCAATTTTTCGTAACATCTGATAGCGTATTTTTTCTTCTTCCGCTTCCGATAATTGCTTCAACATGATAATACTGCCTGTGGCAAACAAGAAAACCACTCCTAAGAAAATGGCGATGTACACCAATGACCCATAACTAATCCGATTATCCCTAACAGCCGGGTAACGTGTATCCAAGTTAATCCGCTCCATTTGGTTCTCATCATAAGAGCGCTCAGTTCCCTCTGAAATTAAGACTTCCGGTTGAATTTGCCCCTTAACCTGACCCTCTTGGAAAGTGAAACTAGCTTGTTGCCGATACCGTCTTTCTGGCAGGCGAGACTCGACCTCATCTGCCAACACTTGGCTGTCTTCACCACTTTCCACATTGATCATCGTCAACTCATAGGCCTGTTCAGCAGGCAATGACGCAAAAAGTTTATCGGTCACGACAATCGTAGACAGATTGTAGCGTACAGTGCGAGAGCCTCCCAGAGCGTCCATTTGGTGGTTCCTAATCATCAGAGGTTTTTCAATTCCTTGCAGTATTAAGGGACTAAATGATACCTCGCTCATTAGGGAGCTACTGCCAATCTGGCGGTCCAATAATGCCGCCTCAAAATCATCAGCTAACTTAATGGGCGCCAAATAAGGATTCACTTTTCGTAATGCCTCATACGCACTGAAAGAAATCACACTTAAAGGTCCTGTCTGTCTCGTTCGATACTCAAAGGTAGTCTGTTCATAGGAGCCGCCAATTTGTTTAACCTTGACCTTGACTTTAGCTGTTACTGGAAAGTCTGGAAAGTCTCCTAGAACTGTTTTCAATTCCTCGTCTTCTCGGCTGTCCACCACAAAATCCATGGGCTTCTCCCGATTGGTCAGTTCCATCCCAAAACTATAGACATTCGTCGCCCCGCCAATAGCAGCCAAGGCAGTTCCTGATAAGACGGCAATCGTCCCCAAAGTTGTGGCATTTTTCTTAAGGTGAAAACGCAAGCCCCCTGTGGTGACCATGTGGATATCCCGATAGTAATAGCTTTTAAGTCGTTGCATAAGATCAATCACAATCGGCAGAAACCCATGAAAAAAGAAATAAGAACCTAGGACGCACGAGGCTAAAATAATCATGATGCCATATAAAAACCCCATATCTGATTGCGTTTTTTCATTTAGTATGTTAGAAAAACCAATGATGTTAACCGCCTGATAATAGCCGTAAATCAACAAACCCAGACCAGCAGCCCCCATTAACCAAGTGATAAAATTAGGTTTCTTGAGACGATCGCCAATCTGCATCGCCTTGAATAAATCAACTAGCTTATAACGATAAACAACGCGACCACTACGCAAGGAGACCATCATCAAAATAACCACAAACATTAAACTAGTCGAATGAATAGCCTTCAAGGAAAAAGCAAAACTACTGTCCATTTCAAGGTACATTGCCCGAATTAATAACATGGCAAACAACTTTGAAAAGACTATGCCTGCCAAAATTCCCGCCCCTAAAGCCGCGATTCCAATCACACAATTTTCCATAAAAAAGAGGAAGCTAATTTGAATTTTTCGCATCCCTAATAAATGATAGAGGCCGATTTCTTTTTTGCGTTTCTTTAGAAAAAAAGAATTGGCAGAAAACATAAAAACCAGTATAAACAGCACAATCATTACACTGGCAGCTTGTAATGAACTTGCCAGATTTTGATTCACTCCTATTCGCTCAACTAAATGTTGGTCATAACTCATAGCTCTAAAACTGTAATAAACCATCACCGAAAATGCCATGCTGACGAAATACATTAAATAACTCTTTAACTGTGTCCTAACGTTCTTAATAGCTAAATCAACTAAAATCATCGACACCCCCACCAATGGCTGTTTGCATGTCCATTATTTTTTGAAAAAATTCCCGTCTCGTTCCTTGACGAACAATCTCCGAAAAAATAACGCCGTCTTTAATAAATAAAATCCGATGACAATAACTCGCGGTGAAAGCATCATGAGTAACCATTAAAATAGTCGCTCGTTCCTGCTTGTTCATTTCGGTTAGATACTGCAACAATTCGGTTGCCGACTTTGAATCCAAAGAGCCTGTTGGTTCATCTGCAAAGATTAACTGTGGCTGAGTAATAATCGCTCGAGCCGCTGCCACACGTTGTTTTTGACCAATGGATACATCAGCGGGGATTTTTCCCAGAAGATGATCGATTCCAAGTATCCGGGTAATTTTCTCCAGACGGTCCACCATTTCAGCATAGCTTAAGCGATCCAGAGCTAAGGGCAATAGAATATTGTCTTTCACCGTCAGTGAATCCATTAAATTAAAATCTTGAAAAATAAACCCAAGCTCTTTTCGTCTAAAATCACTTAGCTTGCGCTCGTTCATGCGCGTAATATCCGTGCCACTAATCATTACTTTTCCCGTTGTAGGTTTATCGATGGTTGACATCATATTTAATAAAGTGGTTTTCCCTGCACCACTCGGTCCCATAATTCCGATAAACTCTCCTTTATCAACCGAAAAAGAAATGTTATCTAGCACATTAGTTGGATTTAATTTACTGCCATAAATTTTGGTCAAACGGACTACTTCTAGAATTCTCTCCATTTCTTTTTGGCTCCCTTTTTTATCATTAAGTTACTTTTATCTATACAGTTCCTACCTAATAACCACTACCAAAAGCCTTGATCTCGACAATTTTTAGACCCTAAAGCTCTAAGAAGCGCCGAAAGTTCCATTCTTTTCTGATGATGATGGGATAATCCAAGGGAACTATCTGTTTGATTAGTTAACATGATGTCTCTGCCTACTTATTGTATCAAGCATCTTAAGCAATGAAAATCTAATTATCTTACATTTTTCTTAACTAACTTACAAAAATGTCACTAAACCTCCCATTTTACCTTAAATCTGATAAAATAGGTATCCATTTCTAAAAGTTGTCTTAAGTATGCAGATGATAATCCTAATTTCATTTCGTGATTTTCATAAAAGATGCTATAATAAAGTTATACGTTTGTTTTGTCATCAACAAACACACCTCATAAAAGGAGGCAAACATGTGCCTGATTTTAACTTTAAACAACTAAAACTACCGTCAGACAAAAAAACACTGATCTATTTTGCCGTAAGTGGGCTTACTCTCTTACTGCTATTAATAACGTTAATATACACTGTGGTGAATTCTGGCACTACACCGCCACCTATTGAACCTGTCAACCCTTTAACTGGAAACAGTTCAGAAAGCCGAAGTCAACCAGCCGGCGCCAATGACAGTTCGACAGCCCCCACTAAAAACGGGGAGTCTGGCAATACGTCTAGTTCAACCAGCACCGATTCATCTACCAAGGAAAGCAGTCCTCCTGGTCTCAAAAATGTCATCATCGATGCCGTTTTAGCTGCGACAGAAAGTAATAATGGAGAAAGCATCAATACTTTTACCGTTAACAAAGCCATTGAAGAAAAAGGTTTAGTCGCCATTGTAACCGAAGTGGCCGTTGCCAAAATCAATGAAACGGATATGGAAGCATTTGGCTATAAAGGGAATCAAGGTCTGATTGATATCACTCTCCAACTTGAGAATAAGAGTAACGAAGCGATCTCGATTAAACCCGAAGAGATTAAATTTACGGTAAATGGCAAAGACTATCCCTTAGCCAAAACAGCCACCTTAAAAAATATGACCATTGAAAAAGGTCAAAAAGTCGAAAATACGGATCTAACATTCGTTATGCCAGAACTAGAGAATGCCGATGCCATTAAAGAAATTAGTTTTAACTGGCAGACGACTGGTAAAACCACTCAAGACTACAACGTCTTATTAGTCTTAAATAAAAGCTAAATACCCAGTAAAAAAGGCTGGGTATCATAGCTTTTTTTTTCTATTTTTGGTACGATACCAGTAAAGCAAGTGAATGCAGTCGTTCATTGGAAGTGAGGAACTTAAGATGTTTAAAATTATGATTGTGGAAGACGAAGAAACCATACGTGACCTATTAAGCGATGCCTTAAAAAAATGGAATTTTGACACTTGTGCACCAGATAGCTTTCAAGATATTCTTGGTGAATTTGTCACGCAACAACCTAATCTTGTTTTATTGGATATCAATCTACCTGTTTTTGATGGCTTTTATTGGTGCCAAAAAATACGCGAAATCTCAAAAGTACCAATCATTTTCATTTCCAGCCGCAACACTAATATGGATATGATCATGGCCATGAATATGGGAGGGGATGACTTTGTTAACAAACCTTTTTCCGTGGACATTTTGATTGCCAAAATCAATGCCCTCTTACGGAGAACCTATAATTACAGTGAAGCTACCAGTGAAGTGATGGAACACAATGGCATTTTACTGAACATGGAAAACAGCACGTTCCAAGTCGGCGACGAGACAATTGATCTGAGTAAAAATGAGTATAAATTACTTTATCATTTAATGAAAAATCACGGCAAAATTTTAAGTCGAGATAAATTACTCCGAGCCCTTTGGGATGACGAACGCTTTGTGGACGATAATACCTTAACCGTCAATATCAATCGCCTCCGAAAAAAAATCGAACAAGCAGGTTTAGACACTTACATCGAAACAAAAATTGGCCAAGGCTACATCGTGCCATAACTCACAGAACAAGAAAGCAGGAATAACATGTCCGTCATAACCTTTTTAAAAGACAAGTTAGGCGTCATCCTCCTATGGCTGAGTTTTATTTTGATTACCTGTTTAATCCTCTGGCTAACACCAAGTGTCCAGTTTAATCTTTCAGCCGTGAGTTACCTTATTATTTTACAAGCTGTCACACTGATTATTTACTTAACCGCTAGTTATGCAAAAAAACAAAAATGGTTACGAGCCATTGAAAACCAAGAAAATCGCAATGACTTTCTCTCGGAGCAACTTAAACAAGCAACTTCAGAAGAACAAAAAATAGTTCAAACCTATATTAATCAATTAATCATGGATCAACGGGAGTCACTTGAAAACGTGATTCAAAGTCAACAAGACCAAAAAGACTTCATTGACAGCTGGGTTCATGAAATCAAGGTCCCTCTGGCCTCAGTGAAATTATTAAACGACGCCATCGAAGACGATATTCAAGAGCAACAGTTTTACCAATTGGAAAATGACTTACAAAAAATCGAAAGTTATGTGGATCAGGTCTTGTATTATTCCCGCTTAGACACCTTTTCACGAGATTATTTAATTCAAGAAATTTCACTAAAACGGATTATTCTGCCGGTGATTCGCCAAAATGCCAATTATTTTATTCAACACAACCTTCATTATGCCATTGAAGGCGAGGATTACGAGGTATTAACCGACCAAAAATGGCTCAGCTTTATCCTAAACCAGGTCATTAGCAATGCCATTAAATACACAGGAGACAACGGGTCTATCACCCTCAGCCTTTCTAAAAATGACCGAGGCATTTGGCTGGAAGTTAAAGACACAGGCATCGGCATCCCCTTGGCCGACCAACGCCGTATTTTTGATAAGGGCTTTACTGGACAAACAGGTCGTAATCAACTCCATCATTCCACCGGCCTTGGCCTCTACCTGGCAAAAAGCTTAGCGGAAAAACTAGGCCATTCTATCTACGTGACGTCTACTGAAGGAGAAGGCACAACAATCAGCCTCCTTTTTCCTATCCTCACCTATTACACCGATGGTACAGAAGAAAAATTAATATGAAAATCAAACAAGTGCTTGAGGCATCTCCAGCACTTGTTTGATTTTAATCAGTCGAATTAAACGAATCAAAAGCAAGTTCTCCTTTATGGTAAATGGGCTTTTGAGTTAAATTAACTGTGCTTTTTTTATCTGTTCAAAACTTTCTGTACCATCCACACATTTATCCCACATGACCGCTTCACCGGCAGCCAGTGACTTCTTAACATCAATAATTCGCTGATTACTGCTTCCTCGAAACTGAAGGTTTAAGTTGCGTTTACCTAGCTCAAATCGACCGTCGACTAAGACATCGATCTTATTTAGCAAGCTCAATTTATCTTCGGACTCTAGCAATAATTCTTCGTAAGTATAGCCCGTCCATGACCAGATATCCCGGGTCCCACCAAATTCATGACGAATCCGATCGACTAAGGATAGACAAACAGCTGTATTTAGAAACGGTTCTCCACCCAAAAGGGTCATGCCTTGAACATACTCATGACGTAAATCAACCATAATCTGATCTTCCAGCGTCTTGGTATAGGGTTGACCATAGTTAAATCGCTGCACGGCTTTATTGTAGCAGCCCTCACAGGCAAAAAGACACCCACTAAGATAAAGGCTACAACGTACACCTTCACCATCTACAAAGTTAAAAGGTTTGTAGTCCCCGTAATAATTTTGACTAAGTTCTTCTGAAAGCCATTCTTGTGGCTTAGGATTACGCAAATCGACTCACTCCTTACCTTATTTTTAGCTATTCCAAAAATTGACTGAAAAGAAAAGACTACTCAACTGTAGTCCTTTCATTTATTTGCTTTTATGCCATTATTTCATGTGCTTAACACGTGAGGATATTTCTTTATGACGGCCATGAACCATTGGACGCGCTTGAGGATTACCTAAGTAACCACAGGTCCGTTTAACCACGTCACATGATTTCGGATCGTTATTGCCACATTGTGGGCACTCAAAACCACGCTCAGTTGGGTTAAAATCTCCCTCATAATCACAGTCGTAACAATGATCGATTGGCGTATTAGTACCTAAATAACCAACTTTATCATAAGAATAATCCCAAACTGCTTCCAATGCTTTTGGATTTTGTTGCAACACAGGATATTCACAATAGTGAATAAAGCCGCCTGAACAGTACTGAGGGTAATCTTTTTCAAAATCAAGCTTTTCAAAAGGAGTCGGATTCTTACGAACATCGTAATGGAAACTGTTTGTGTAATAATCTTTATCTGTCACATGTTCCACCACACCAAATTTCTCCGTATCCAACCGACAGAAACGGTCAGTTAAACTTTCACTTGGGGTTGAATACACACTAAAATGATAGCCGTATTCGTTCCCCCATAAATCGGCATGAGCTTTTAATGATTTCAAAATTGCTAAGGTAAACTCTTTAGCTTTAGGATTTTCTTCCCATTCTCCCCCATAAAACTGCGAAGCCACTTCATATAAACCGATGTAGCCCATGGAAATCGTTGCCCGTTTATTTTTAAATAACTCATCGGTTGACTGGTCTTTTTTCAGCCGTTTACCAAATGCACCATACATATATAAAATCGGCGCATTAGCTGGTGAGGCTTCTTTACACCGTTCTATCCGATAAACCAAAGCATCTTTCATAATGCCCAAGCGCTCTTCTAAAATATTCCAGAATTTATCTTGGTTGCCATCTGCTTCCATGGCGATCCGTGGTAAGTTTAAGGTGACTACGCCCAAGTTCATTCGACCAGCATTGACTTCTTTGCCCTCTTCATCCTGCCAGCCTTGAAGAAACGAGCGACACCCCATTGGTACTTTAAAACTACCGGTTAATTCCACTAACTTATCATAGTTCAAGACATCCGGGTACATCCGCTTAGTGGCACATTCTAAGGCTAGCTGTTTGACATCGTAGTTAGGATCACTTGCCTTCAAGTTAACCCCTTCTTTTATCGAGAAAATCAACTTAGGAAAAATAGCTGTCCGATGCTCTTGGCCCAATCCCTTAATTCTGATTTGTAAAATAGATTTCTGAATCTCTTTTTCAAACCAATTTAAGCCTAAACCAAATCCTAAAGAAGTAAATGGCGTCTGTCCATTAGAAGTAAAGAGGGTATTGATTTCATATTCCAAACTTTGCATGGAATCATAGATATCTTTGCTTGTTTTAGCCTTAGCATACGCATCGTGTTGGCGGCTATCTTCAATCCATTCTTGAGCGTCTGCCAGATGTTTCTGATAGTTTTTCTCAGCAAAAGGCGCCAAAAGCTCATCGATTCGATCAGCAGAACAGCCACCGTACTGGCTAGATGCCACGTTGGCAATGATTTGCGAAATTTGAGCTGTTGCCGTTTGAATCGATTTAGGCGCCTCCACTTCAGCATTCCCAATCTTAAAGCCATTATTTAACATGCTGTCAAAATCGATTAAACAACAGTTTGTCATCGGCGTATAAGGATGGTAATCCAAATCGTGATAATGAATATCACCTTTTTGATGGGCGTTAGCCACATGAGGCGGTAACATTTTTAAGCCAATTGATTTGCCGACAATCCCGGCTGTTAGATCCCGTTGCGTGTTGAATACGTCACTGTCTTTATTGGCATTCTCATTCACCACAGCCTGATCTTTATCAATCAATTTACTAATCGTAAAATTAATATCCGTCGCTTTGCTCCGTTCAAAATCTCGGTGAGTCCGATAATTAATGTACTCTTCTGCTAAGTCATACTCCTGTTGACCTAATAAAATATGCTCCACGATATTTTGGATTTCGTATATTTTAACGTCTTCGGAAAAACGTTCAGCAATTTCTTCGTCTATCAGTTCTACAATGTGTTGAATTCTAGCTTGGGCAAGGGGACGAATTTCACCTTGAATTTTTTCCTCCGCTTTTAATAATGCATCATAAATTTTCTTGTCATCAAATTCCACTGATCGACCGTCTCTTTTTACCACTTTAATATTCTGCATCTTTGAATTTAAATACACAATTTCCTTATTTTTCCCCGCTACTTCCATCATAGAACATCAAACTCCTTTATATTTCTCTCCATATATCTTATATCAATTCCGCTGATTTTACAACCATATATTGTGGTTTTATTTTTATTTTTTATCATTGATAACTACATATAGTGTGTGTTTGTTTTGAAAAAAATTGATGAAAGCAAGAATACGAGGTGTTTCACAAGCTGTGTAACAAAAAAACTTTTTTCACATTCGTCCCTATTTCCTTATATTGAGTTTTTTTTTATCTCAGTTTAATGGCAAATGAAACTGAATCAAAAGCAAAAAACACCACGCTGATTCCTTCATTAGCGTGGTGTTAACTTCTCCTTATTCTTTTAGAGACACATTTTTATAATACGGACTACCTAAGGAGCGGTATACAAGGTTCTCCACCTTAGGTTTAACCAAGTAACTTTCGCTACCTTGATACAACGGAGTAACTGGCGCCTCTTCTATCACTAACTTATGCGCATCCAATAACAAACTCCAGCGTTTTTCATTGTCATTCACAAACGTCGATGAGGCATCTTTTAATAACTTGGCATATGCTTCATTCTGCCAGTTTCCATAGTTTTGTGGCGTGCCTGAGTTAACTAGCTGTAAGAAATCATAAGGGTCTGCATAAGTGGCTGCCCAACCAGCTAAGACTACATCAAAGGTTCCTTTGCTCATGGCATCTAAACGATTATTAAATGGCACGTTGGAGATATTGACTTTTAGGCCTTCCAACTCACCTAATACACCCTGGACGTATTCTGCTAGTTTTTTAGCCGAGTCCGTGTCCGAAGCTAGCAAGGTAACTTCACCAGTTTCCATTTTCAATTCTTCTTTGGCTTTCGCCCAAAGTTCCTTGGCCTTGTCTGGATCTGTCGTTGTTAGTTTCCCCGATTCCTTGGCAAAATCTTGTCCCGTTTCAGGGTTGACAATGCCAGTGGGAACATACCCATTAATCGCTTTGGAACCATCTCCCAAGATACTCGTCACAATTTGTTGCGAATCGATCATCAGCGAAATTGCATTGCGGGCATTTTTATTAGCAAAAATTTTATTTTCAAAATTATACTGCAAATAAAAACTACTTGGGTATTCCCTAATGACTAAATCTTTATTTTCAGCTTCCTGTTGGGCGAACTCTCCTTTGACTTGAATCACATCCACTTCATCTGAATTATACAAATTCAAACTAGTGCCATTCTCCTTAATCACCTGAACTTCAACCGCTGCTAATTTTACTTCATTAGCTTTGCGGAATGTCTCGTTTTTTTCATAGTTCCAAGTTAAACCTGTACCATCCCACTCCGTTAACTGAAAAGCGCCGTTGTACAATACGCTATCACTATTGGTCCCATAATCCTTACCTGTGGCTTCCACAAACGTTTGATTTTGTGGATAGAAGGTTGGTTTGGCCAAAATAGAGGTCAAATAAGGAATTGGGTATTCCAAATTAATTTCCAGCGTATAATCATCTAAGGCTTTAACACCAAGCTCAGTTGGCTTTTTCTCACCCTTGACCACTTCATTATAATTCACAAATCCATCAAATAAATAAGCGTATTCGGAACCTGTGGTTGGATCAACTGTTCGTTGCCATGAGTAGACAAAGTCATGGGCCGTTACGTCATCGCCATTGCTCCATTTGCCACCTTCTTCAATCTCAATGGTATAGGTTTTCCCCTCATTTGTCGGTTGAACCACTTCCTTAGCCAACGCCGGCTGACTGCTGCTGTCATCTGCGAATTCATACAACCCTTCCATCACTTGACTAATAGCCGAAAAACTAACGACATCTGTGGCTTGAGAGATATCCATCGTCGGCAGTTCCGCCGTTTCCACCACTTTTAGTCGTTGCTCTGTCTGCCCTTTTTCCTTTGATTCTTTAGGTTTCTCTTGACTGCCGCATCCTGTCATTAAAGCCAAACTTGCCACCGCCATTAATCCTATCCCTAACTCTTTGATTGTCATCTTACAACTCCCTTTCATTTTTACCACTCTTTAGAAGCTAGCAATTGTCTCCTTATCTAACCTTTTAATTAACGCTACTGCCAATTCCCTTGCATGAACAAAATCCTCATAAGCACTATAACCATAATGGGTATGAGCGTATCGCACAGGAATGCCGATAACAATACAAGGCACGCCACGTTTCACCAGATTAATCACTGCCCCATTTGTACCTCCGCCTTTTCTAACAGAAGCTTGGACAGGAATATTTAGCTCCTTGCCTAACTCTAAAGCAAACTTTTGAAAACGTGGATTCGTGATCATCGAGACGTCAAAATGACGCAACATCGGCCCTTTCTTTAAAGCCGACTGAATCATATACGTCTCTTCAAAGGTATCATCCGCTGGGCACCCTTCAAAAACAATCGCAATATCCGGTTGAACATTCCGGGCCGCAACAGTGGCACCGCGTTCGCCCACTTCTTCCTGACTCGTCAGCGTAGCCACAACATTACTGTGACCATCCAAATCCACCACTTCTTTTAAGGTCTCCAACAAACAGGCACAACCAATCCGACAATCAAATGCCTTACCACTTAGAACATCTAATTCTGCTGAATAAGTAAAGGTCACCTCAGGAACAACTGGCGCTCCTATCTCAATTTTTAATACTTCCACTACTTCTTGAGCACTAGTCACACCTAAATCGATCACCATGTCTTCGATCAGCAACGGTTGATTCCGTTCTTTCTCTGACATAAAATGAGGCGGTTTACTGGCAATTATTCCTGTCAGGTACCGTCCTTCACTATTTTGAACTTTTACTCGATGTGCGGGAATATTGCTTGGTACCCAGCCTCCCAAAGGTAAAAACCGCAAGGTGCCATTTGGTTTAATAGCCTGTACAATAAACCCAACTTCATCCATATGGGCATCTAATAATATCGTTGGTTTTGTCTTGTCCTGAGCCTTTCCCTTCAAATAGACGTTGCGCATCTGATCTTCCGTAACTGTTCCAAAGTCTGCAGCATAGCTCCTCACGACCGTCACAACTTCGTCTTCAAAGCCTGACACACCATTAGCTTGTGATAACCTTTTAATCAAGTCAATCGACTCTGATTTACTCATCCTTTCCCTCCTCATTAAAATACTATTAGTCCAACTAATTAAATTCTCATAGTAGAGTTTAGTATACGTAAAACCAACAAAAAAATCAAGGGTATCTTTTAATGAAAAAGCTGTTATTACAGCCTTTTGTTCATAAAGGTAGAGCTATATGTATCCATTCTCAGTCGTGATCTATCACAAGTAATTGAGTGCCCTATATTCCTCTGACAACTCCGATGCAGCCTCACGATCTATAATGACAGTTAAATTAGGGTGTAGTTTTAAAATAGTTGCTGGCAAATCCAGCGAGATCTCGCCTTCGATAAATTGGCGCATAATCGCCGCTTTCTTTTGACCATTAGCGATTAAAATCAACTGCCCAGCAGCCATAATACTCTTAGGCCCCATAGTCACATAAAATTCAGGAATTTCCTCCTCATTCTGAAAATGAGGACTAATCCGCTTTTTCATTAAACTATCGCAATTGACTTTAGTTGTACCGTCATTAATCGTCGTCGTACCAGGCAAATTGCCACAATAGTGACCATCTACTCCAATTCCCAACAAGACTGCATCAAGCCCCCCTTCCTGTTGAATCCGTTCATCCTGTTTCTCATAATTTTGGTCATTTAACGGATGAATTTGACTTTCCTGAATAGCTGCCGGTTCAAAAAAAAGCTCTCTTAAGTCCGACATAGTAATCCCTTCACATTGCTGATGTTTATACGGAATTTCATCAAAATTGTAAAAATGGACATGACTAAAATGAGATTTCCCTTTGACTTCTGGAACCAAATAACGATAAACCTCTAAGGGTGTCGTTCCTGCAGTAATGGCTAAGTTAACTCGATTTTGTTTAGTCAATACATGACCTAGCACATGTTGCGATGCCACTTTCCCTAACTCTTCGTAACTCTCGGTAACAATCACTCTCATTTGTTTCTCCTTTTTCACTTTTATTTTTTTTGTCTCACAAAGACAAGTTATTAATTAAACAGTCATGGTCATAATTTTTTGTTTTTTGGTAATTTTCCCATTTGCCACTTCCAAAATAGTTGGATAGCTTTCGGCATTTGTCACAATAGTTATAACCGTTGAATCATAGCCAGCCGAGATAATTTTTTGCCGCTCAAACCTTAATAAGGGGTCACCAACTCTGACTTTTTGACCTTCCTCACACACTAACTGGAAATACTTCCCATCTAGCTTAACCGTGTCAACTCCAACGTGAATTAATATTTCGACCCCTTCATCAGAAATTAATCCTATGGCATGTTTCGTTTTAAAAATAGTATTAATTACGCCATTAACTGGCGAAACAATTTCGTTACTCGTGGGTCGAATCGCCATGCCTTTTCCCATAACACCACTGCTAAAAGTCTCATCGTTTACCTCACTCATCGGTACCAGATTACCTCCGACTGGACTAAAAATCCCTAACTGAGCTACGTCTTCCATCGTTGCCGCTTCCCCTTCTTTTAAGATCCTATTAAAAATAACGGTGATAACAACGGTTGAAAGAACCGTTATAGCAAACGCAATGAAAAAGCCAATAGACCCTTTCCCCATGTAGACAGGAATTGACAAGACACTTGGCATGGCAGGTGCATATCCTTTTGCCCCTAACATGGCACCGACTGCCCCTCCAATTCCACCTCCTAATGCTGCCCCAATAAAAGCTGAACGGTATTTAGTCAATACGCCATACAAAGCTGGTTCAGTAATCCCCAGAAAACCAGAGATAGTGGCCGATAAGGAAACTTGTTTCATTTTTTTGTCTTTAATAAATACGTACACTGCTAAAGCAGCCGAAGCCTGAGCCATCGTACTCATAAAGTTCATAGGTCCCATTGTAGAAAAACCATATGTGGCTATTTGCTGTTGAGTAATCGGTCGAATCGCATGATGCATACCCGTTAATACAAGGAATGGTCGACTAGCGCCAATCACAAAGCCGGCTAACCATGGCGAAACATCAATTAACCAACCAATCCCTATGGCGATATACTCGCCAATATAAAAACCAAGGGGGGCAATCCCAAAAAGCATGATTGGGATAACTATTAATAAGGTCAGTAAGGGGGTAAAAATAATCGTTACCATTGAGGGCATATGTTCTTCCGTAAACCGATACACATAACTCAATAGCCAAACTGACAAAATAATCGGAACAATTGAGCCACTATAGTTCAACAACGGAATTGAAAAAAGGGTTAAAAATTTGAAATTGCTCACTTCACCTACTTTTGCTACTTCCAAAATAGATGGGTACATCAATGCTCCTGCCAATGACAGTGCCATGTACTCATTGGTTTTAAAACGCTTGGCTGCACTGACCGCTAAAATAAAAGGAAAAAAGTAAAACATACAATCTGATGCAATATTCAGCAGATAATAAGTCCCCCCTTCGACGTCTATCCAAGAAAAAGTTGACAGTAAAAACAAAAAACCTTTTAACATCCCACCACCAACAATTGGAGCTAAACTCGGAACTAAAATTGCTGATAAAGTCTCGATTATCTGGGTCCCTAATGATTGTTTAACTGTCTCTTCTTCCACCTCCCCTCCCACTAACTTTGGTAACATATTCGCGACCTCATTATAAACTTTCCCGACCTTGCCCCCTATGATAATCTGGTACTGCCCTCCTTGATACTGACTCCCCATGACATCATCTAATTTTTCCAATTCATGTCTATCTACCTTTTCAGGTTTTTTTAATTGAAACCGCAAACGGGTTATACAATGAGTGACACTGTTAATATTAACTTCACCTCCCACTAATTTAATAATTTTCTCTGCCAATTTCTTGTTTTCCATCTTTTTCAGCTCCTTTTTATAAAATAAAAACCTAGAGAAAGACAGACTTAAATCGTCTCTTTCTCTAGGTTTTGCCGGCCAAATCGTAACGAATCCCATATTTTTATTTAGTTAATTAAACGATTAACATGTAAAATTAAATACAATTTTTCATCATCGGTTGTCTGCCACTCAAACTTTTTTTCAATAAAACGAGAAATTTTTTCGACACAATTACTCTCTTCTGGAAAACGTTCTTTCATGATAAAATAGACATCTTCATTGCCTAAATTGAGTGATTCATGATTTTTTTGCCGAATCAAATAATAGCGTATATGTGTTAAAAATCGTTGATAATTAACCGACTCTTCATCCATTTTAACCTGAAAGTGATACTTAACGATTGAATTAACCTGATTCATTGTTTCTGAAAATGCAAACGTATCACTCATCGTCTCATTTTTAAATTGACCATTAATAAAATATAGTGCGATAAATATTGCCTCGGATTTCGGCAAGCTCACCTTCAATTTTTCTTTGATCAAACGCAAGGCTTCCAAACCAATGGCCGTCTCCACTCGATACATTTGTTTAATTTCCCATTCAATGGGACTTTTAGTCACCATCCCCTTTTCGTAACGAATAATCGCAAAGTGCAAGTGATCCAACAACGCAATTAGCAAGTTTTCATTTAAAGACTTCTTCAGAATTTTTTCTCCATAGACAATAATTTCTTTTGCGACCTTTACTTCCATCGGATGTGAGTCACACAACAATTCGGCCATCCCTTCAATGTTAACACTATCGGATGGCACAAAAGTTTGTTCAATCAATTCCGATTTAACTGGGTCATTGGGATATACTTGAAACCCAATCCCCTTTCCCATTAAGATTAACTCCTGCTGGTTATTTCGAGCTAGTATGACATTGTTATTAAATCTTCTAGAAACAAGCATCCAACCACCTCCTAAAACACAAAATGACCTAAATACATCCGAAAGAAAACACATTTCTTTTAGACGTATTTAGGTCATGCCTGATTTAACAGTAACAAATCCTTTAATAAACCTTATGATAAACCATGGAGTAAGCGGTGTCAATATCATTATCGAAAAAAGTTCCTTTATCAAAATTCGTCGCTACGTCTTATCCAGGTACAACCTCATCTAACAAAAAATACCCACTCGATTGAGTGGGTTAAAACGTTGAGAAATCAACGTTAATTTAATTATTTAGCTAATGCATCTTTAGCTTGGTCAGCTAGTGCAGTAAATGCAGGAGCGTCGCTAATAGCTAATTCTGATAACATTTTGCGGTTGATGTCGATTTCAGCTAATTTCAAACCGTGCATCATTTTGCTGTAGCTTAAGCCGTTCATACGAGCAGCTGCGTTGATACGCGCAATCCATAATTTACGGAAATCACGTTTCTTTTGACGACGATCTCTATAAGCGTAGCTATAAGATTTCATCACTTGTTCTTTTGCTGTTTTAAATAATGTATGTTTTGAGCCATAGTAGCCTTTCGCTAACTTAAGCACCTTTTTACGACGTTGACGGGTTGTTGAACCACCTTTAACACGTGCCATGATAAATTCCTCCTTGAGTTCTGTTCATCATTTCGGAGTCTTCCTACGAAATGTTCTAATTGTAACGTTGTCTCACGTTAAAGCGAGAATGGATTCACTAAATGTTGCTGTTTATTTCAAGTAAGCTAACATTTGGCGTACGCGTTTGTAATCGCCTTTTGAAACCATGCTTGGTCGACGTAATTGACGACGTTGTTTCTTAGTTTTTCCGTGGAAACGGTGACTTGTAAATGCGCGGTATCGTTTTAATCCGCCACCACCTGTACGTTTTACACGTTTAGCTAGTCCGCGGTGTGTTTTTTGTTTTGGCATCTTAATTTCCTCCTCAGATCATCTTGCTTATTACTTATTATCGTTTTTTGGTGCTAACATTAGAAACATGCTTCTACCGTCCATTTTCGGACGCTGCTCGATGTCTGCGACATCTTTTGCTTCATCTGCAAATCTCATTAAGACATCCTGACCAATTTGTTTATGAGTAATTGCCCGGCCTCTGAAGCGGATTGACGCTTTAACCTTGTCACCTTTTTCAAGAAACTTACGTGCATGACGCAATTTTGTATTAAAATCGTTATCGTCAATTGTTGGACTTAATCTTACCTCTTTAACACTGATCACTTTTTGATTTTTACGAGCTTCACGAGTTTTCTTTTGTTGCTCGAAACGATGCTTTCCGTAGTCCATAATACGAGCTACTGGTGGTTTTGCTGTTGGCGCAACCACTACCAAATCTAATTGAGCGTCTTCGGCGATTTTCAAAGCTTCCGCCTTAGTTTTAACACCTAACTGTTCGCCTGTTTCTGAGATCAATCGTAGTTCACGTGCACGAATACCGTCGTTTACCATCATATCCTTTGCTATGGTCATTCACCTCTCTGTAATTATTCCGAGTTTTAAGGCAGAAAAAAAGAGTCTTTCTTTTCAAAGACCCCGCAAAAATTTCACAAAATAGCCAAGCTATTTTTGTAAAAAACTATCTGGCCCAGAGACATTGTCTGCTAAGGCGAGAAGCGGGTGCTTCTGCTTAATTCTCAACTTCACTAGTATATCAAGCTTTGCCACTTAAGTCAAGGTTTTCTGAAAAGAAAGACTAAAACTCTGAAAACTTTAGTCTTTCTCCCCCTTATACCTTAAGGCTCGCTAATCGTTGATTGATTTCTTTTAACGTCGAATGCCCCATTCTTCCGCTCATTCGGGAATCATCCAGAGGCGCATCATTAATGACTTTTACGCAATACATCTCCTGGGAATTGGTCCATTCTTTTTCTTCAATAATTTTTTCAAGAACAATTTCGTGAAACCAATCCTCACCAAAATCATACACATAGGCCATATCACTGAGGCTATCCATAGGCACTGAGGATAAAAGGACTTTTTCACTAGGTTTAATAGCCTCACTATCCAGGTTGCCAATACCACCTACAGAAGTCTGAAACAAATGCAAATGATTGTTTTCCCATTCAAATAGGTTTTGAATCACTAGATGAAAGGTTTCAAAGGTAATCGTATTTGGGACAACTACACGTCGCCAAATAGATGGTTTAAATCCTTCAATATCAATTCTAAACTGTAAGTATTGCTTAGGGACTGCCTGCTGACGAGTTGCACCAGGCATTTGAATCACATTGTTCTTTGATTTTGTTTTAGGAGCAGACGACTGACTCACCCCCGGATTGATTGTGAAATCCTCAAGGACTTCGGAAAAACCAGCCTCCATACTTTCAGATGCTTTAGCTAATTTCTTAAAGAAAGCATACATATTCATTTGGAAAAACAGTAGCATCTCCACATACTCTTCTTTATTCAATCGTTTTTCTGTATATAAAAAATCATAATATGACAGTAGACACACATATATTTCTGAGCCGAAATCAGGCTGTAAAAAGAACATCTCAGGAAAAATATCTAATAAGATACCTCGCATGACAGGTTTATTCGTAAATCCAATAAATCGACTATCACTCAAATCAATCAACATGTCATTTAAACTACTAATAACTTCTCGATGACACTCTTCATCTAAAATCATTTGCTCATCAATTAATCGATTCAGCTTCACTTTAAAATATTTTTGCTCTAATTTCTTTAATTCCTTGCTGTTCATCGCTTCCCCGCCTGTCTCTTTGTGATAATTGTAGTATATCATTTAACAAGCATTAACAATAGACACTTTATTAAGAAAAACTTGGACTTCTGCTCTTCTTTTAGACAAATTATGTTAAACTTGGTTAAGATAATTCTATTGACACAGGCCTTGGCTTGCTTAATTGTATCAAGAAGTATCTACTAGCTAAATGTGAGGTGCCCTATGAAAAAAATAAAAAAACCAATCCAACCTAAGCTATCACCAGCTACCCTTCTTCCCTTTACAGGCTATCTGGAAACAGAAGAACTAATCGTTAATCAGTTACTACAAGAACAAGATTTTTCTTATCAAGAAGCCCAATCCGTTGGTTTCCAGACCTGTCAAATCAGCAAAACCAACTTTAGTGGCTGTCAACTAACTAGTTTTGAAGCTCAGGACGTCCTATTCGACCATTGTGATTTTTCTAACGCTGTTATGATTGGTGGGTCATTTCACCGAGTGATTTTTAAAAATTGCAAATTAACTGGCACAAATTTTGCCGAATCTTTATTAAAAGACTGTCAGTTTATTGAGTGCATCAATGATTTTTCTTCTTATAGTTACGGCAATCTAAAAATGGTTCAGTTTCAAGATTGCTCTCTGAAAGATAGCGATTTACATGAAGTACGCTGGCAGCACCTGGAACTGACCAACTGTGTCCTAACAGGCTCCAGTTGGTTTAATACCGAGTTAACTGATCTCAATTTAGCCACTTGCCAGTTTGATAAAATAGCCCTATCCCAAGACTTGATTAAAGGACTAACAGTTAATCAAGAGCAAGCACTGATCATTGCGTTAGGCTTCGGCTTGATCATCGACGATCCGCTGTAACAAAGAGGCTGGGACAATAGTCCCAGCCTCCGATATTTTTACGAACATTATGCGATAGACGCGCTCCAAAAGTCTGCTCCGAGCAATCGAAAAAGCCGATTGTTCGGGTTCTTCGAGATTGCTCGGAGCAAAACGACTTTATGTCCCAGCTTGTTTTTACATATTAGCAATTAATAGATCAGCAAAACCAGAGCAACTAACTTTCTCTGCCCCCTCCATTAAGCGGGCGAAATCATACGTGACGGTTTTGTTTTCAATTGTTTTTTCTAAAGACTTGACGATCAAGTCGGCTGCTTCTTGCCAGCCAATGTGTTCTAACATCAACGTTCCCGACAAGATGACAGAAGATGGGTTAACCTTGTCTTGTCCTGCATATTTTGGTGCAGTGCCATGGGTGGCTTCAAAAATTGCATGTCCCGTTTGGTAATTAATATTCGCGCCTGGCGCAATCCCAATACCACCTACTTGAGCTGCCAAAGCGTCTGAAATATAGTCACCGTTTAAGTTCATAGTTGCCACGACATCAAATTCATCTGGACGTGTCAAAATTTGTTGTAGGAAAATATCGGCAATTGAATCTTTAATAATGATTTTTCCGGCTGCTTCCGCCTCTGCTTGAGCGTCATTAGCCGCCTCAGTTCCCTTACTTTCTTTCAAACGATCGTACTGATTCCACGTGAAAACTTGCTCCCCATATTCTTTTTCAGCCAGTTCATAGCCCCAGTTCTTAAAGGCACCTTCTGTGTATTTCATAATATTGCCTTTATGGACCAGTGTAACTGATGCTTTTTGATGCTCGATGGCATATTCAATGGCTGAACGAACTAAGCGATCGGTCCCTTCTTTTGAAATTGGCTTCACACCAATCCCGCTAGTTTCAGGGAAACGAATGCTTGTGACACCTAACTCGTTTTGTAAGAAAGCAATTAGTTTAGCCGCCTCTGGACTACCTTCAGCAAATTCAATGCCCGCATAGATATCTTCCGTATTTTCGCGGAAGATTACCATATCGGTTTTCTCTGGATGTTTAACTGGAGAAGGCACGCCATTAAAATAACGAACAGGTCGCAGGCAAACATATAAATCAAGTTCCTGACGCAAGGCCACATTTAAGGAACGAATCCCTCCGCCAATCGGGGTAGTTAAAGGCCCTTTAATGCCGATTAAGTACTCGGAAATCGTGTCTAAAGTGGCTTTTGGCAGCCATTCTCCTGTGGCTTTAAAGGCCTTTTCACCTGCCAATACTTCTAACCATTCAACTTGACGTTGACCGCCATACGCTTTTTCAATAGCGGCATCAAAGACACGCTGTGAAGCTTGCCAAATGTCAGGGCCAATGCCGTCCCCTTCAATAAATGGAATCACTGGTTTATCTGGTGTTACGACGTTGCCGTCTACCATGGTAATTTTATTTGTCACTTATATAACCTCCCGAGTATCGTTGCGTTCTTCAATTGGAATGTAAATCAAGCCTAATTCACCAACATAGTTAGAACGTGGGCGAATCAATCGACTATTATTTTTTTGTTCATAAGTATGAGCCAACCAGCCCGACACCCGACTCATAGCAAAAATCATCGTAAAGAGGTCCGAATCGATGCCTAAACAATGGTACACCGTTGCGGAATAAAAATCCACATTGGGAATTAAACCTTTTTTATCGCGAATAAAAGTTTCCACTTCCACGGAAATATCGTACCACTTCTCTTTATCTGTTCCCGCCGTCAATTCTTTTGCCATGGCTTTTAAATACTGTTGACGAGGATCCACTGTCGTATAGACCCGATGGCCAAAGCCCATGATTTTTTCCTTTGAATCTAATTTTTCTTGCAAGTATTCTTCCGTATTGCCATGTTCATCAATGGCATTTAACATTTCAAACACCCGCTCATTGGCGCCACCATGGAGAGACCCTTTTAAGGTTCCAATAGCCGTTGTAATCGTCGAATAAACATCCGTCAAAGTTGAAGCACAGACTCGAGCCGCAAAGGTTGAGGCGTTTAACTCATGATCGGCATGAAGAACCAAAGCCATATCCAAAATTTTAATTTCCGTTGCTGTCGGTTCACGACCATCCAACATATACAAAAAATTAGCCGTAAAGGACAGATCATTCCGCGGGGGAATTGGGTCCAATCCTTGACGCAAGCGAGAAAATGCTGCCACAATCGTGGGCATTTTGGCTTGTAATTTAATGTTTTGTTCATAGGTACTCTCATTATCCGTTAACTCGGCATCCTTATCAAAAACCCCCAGCAAAGAAACCGTGCTACGCAACACACTCATAGGATGAAGGTTCTCCCGACACTGAATCCGCAAACAGGTTTCTACTGCATCACCAATCTCCATATTATTTCTTAGATCCGCTGAGAAATCAGCGAGTTCATCAGCTGTCGGCAAGCGTAAGTGCCAAAGTAAGAAAATCACTTCTTCAAACGACGCCTCATTATCTACCAGTTCCTTGATTGTGTAACCAGCATAGGATAACGTTTCATCAATGATTGAACTAATCCTAGTGTCACAAGCAACCGTCCCTTCTAATCCACCTTTGAATTCCATCTGCTTCCTCTCCTCGTATAATATAATAGGCCTGATCCGTTGATGCTACTACATCAACGAATCATCCTTAAACTTGTTAGTGCTTCTATTTTGAACTAAAGTAAATCAACCTATCATTAGTGTGTAGCTTGCATTTTTTTGCGAATAACCATTGGCAAAATGCCTTGATGTTTGTAATAACGGATATCCGCTTCCGCATCGAATCGCACCACTGCTTTAAACGCCGTTACCTGTCCCTGATCATCAATGGCTCGAAGATTAATAACTTCTTTAATTCCCGCGTCTTTCGGCAAGTCAATCTCAATAGTTTCTGCTCCTGTTAGCCCCAAGCTATCAGCATCTTCTCCAGGCTGGAACTGCAATGGCAGAACTCCCATCATAACCAAATTAGAGCGGTGAATCCGTTCGTAACTCTTGGCAATGACTGCTTTCACTCCTAATAAACGAGCCCCTTTAGCTGCCCAGTCACGAGAAGAGCCCATCCCATAGTCATTTCCCGCTAAGACTACAGAGCCAACTTTTTGGTCTTGATAATTCATAGCCGCGTCGTAAATCGATTGAACCTCGCCAGTTGGCCAGAAAGTCGTATAACCCCCTTCTGTTCCTGCGGCAATTTGATTGCGAATTCGAATATTACCAAATGTTCCACGCATCATCACTTCATGATTCCCTCGTCGTGAGCCGTAAGAGTTAAAATCTTTTGGCGCCACACCTTCTTCTTGCAAGTAACTACCAGCTGGCGAACGCATCGCAATGGCCCCAGCTGGTGAGATATGATCCGTCGTCACAGAATCACCAAATTTTGCTAAGACCCGCAAGCCCTTTAACGCTTCAAGTTCCCCAGCTTCTTCACTCATTTCCTCAAAAAATGGCGGATTAGCAATATAGGTTGAATCCTCCTGCCAATCATAATTGGCCTCTGTTGTCGTTTCAATGGCATTCCATTCATCATTCGAAGTGAAAACACCGGCATAATATTCTTTGAATAATTCTGGTGTGACATAGTCTTTAATATAAGCTTTCACCTCATCATCGGCAGGCCAGATATCCGTCAAATAAACCTCTTGCCCTTCTTTGCCAATTCCCAAAGGTTCCTTGACTAAATCAACCATCAGATTTCCAGCTAAAGCATAAGCTACGACAAGTGGCGGTGAGGCTAAATAATTAGCCTTGACCAGTGGATGAATCCGACCTTCAAAGTTACGATTCCCACTTAAAACAGACCCCACAAGTAAGTCATTTTCCGTTATGGCATCTGATATTTCTTGTTTAAAGGGACCGGAATTTCCGATACACGTCGTACAGCCATAGCCGACCACATCAAACCCGAGTTTTGCTAAATCTGGTAAAAGACCGGCATCAGCCAAATAGCCAGTTACGACTTTCGACCCTGGTGCCAAGGAGGTTTTTACTGTCGGGCGAACACTTAAGCCTGCTTTGACAGCGTTTCTTGCTAATAAACCAGCTGACAACATCACAAAAGGATTAGAGGTATTGGTACAGCTGGTAATGGCCGCAATGGTAACATCACCTGTCCCTAAGTCAGTCGTCTCACCTTCAACAGTCAAACTAACCCGCTTATTCAACTCTTCAGCAGCTAAGCCAAACCCTTGATTACCTTCAGGCGCTGTTACGGCTTCTTTAAAACTGCCCTTCATCTCTGACAATGGAATTAAATCCTGAGGGCGTTTTGGCCCGGCTAAATTAGACTCCACTTCACTTAAATCCAATTCAATCACCGTTGTATACTCAGCTTCAACTGTCACATCATAAAATAAATCATTAGCTTTTAAGTAAGCTTCTGTCAAGCTAATCAGTTCTGACGAACGCCCCGTTAAACTCATGTAATTGAGAGTTTCCTGATCCACTGGGAAGAAGCCGCAAGTAGCACCATACTCCGGTGCCATATTGGCGATAGTCGCCCGATCTGCTAAGGTTAATTCCTGAATACCTCTGCCAAAAAACTCAACAAACTTGCCGACTACATTGGCCTGACGTAACACCTGGGTCACCTTTAAAGCCAAATCAGTGGCCGTTGCGCCCAATTGCAAACCATTGACTAACCGTACGCCGATAACTTCTGGTGTTGGAAAATAGGAAGGCTCTCCCAGCATGCTGGCTTCTGCTTCTATTCCCCCTACTCCCCAACCGAGAACCCCTAACCCATTAATCATAGTCGTATGAGAATCCGTCCCAACTAGACTATCTGGGTAAATCTGAGTTTCGCCAGCTATTTCTTTAGTCAGCACTACATCTGATAAATACTCGATATTCACTTGGTGAACAATCCCAGTGGCCGGTGGTACCACCTTGTAATTATCAAACGCGTGTTGGGCCCATTTTAAAAACTCATACCGTTCTTTGTTTCGTTCAAATTCAATTTTCATGTTAGCTTCCAAAGCCTCTGGACTACCGTAACGGTCCACTTGAACCGAATGATCGATAACTAGATCAACGGGAATTTCCGGATTAATCTGTTCTGCTCTACCACCTAATTTGACAACGGCTTCACGCATCGAAGCCAAATCTACTACTGCTGGCACCCCGGTAAAATCTTGTAAAATAACTCGTGACGGTTTAAACGGAATCTCACCACTACTTTGTGTCGGGTTCCAATTTGCTAATGAGCGAATATGCTCCTCTGTGATATCAATTTGATCTTCTTGACGAAGTAATGATTCCAATAAAATGCGAATCGTGTAAGGCACTTTGGCCAAGGTAACACCTAACTCATTAGCAATCGTTGCTAAGTGGAAATAAGTGTAAGGTTGTTGATTAATGACAATCCCCTTTTGACTTTTTTCACGAAATGTTTTCATTTCTTTTCACTACTCCTTTCGAAATTTAGGGCACTACCCCTAGTATTAAAGTCTAATAGAATTAGTATACACTTTTTAATTCTAATTGTAAATTAATGGTTTTATCATAATTATCATCAAACACTCATAAAGGTAGGTTAAAAAAAGAAGCACTCTCTTCATCGACAGCACTTCTTTCTTGTAGATTAAGTCGACCAAAGATTTTTTCGAACAACTTCTACTTTTTGTGTATTCAACTGTTTCAATTTTTGTTGAATTAAGACATATCGTCCATCTATATTTTTAGTGTAAACTAGCTCCCAATCGTGCTTCACTTGGTTTTCCCAATTTTTCTTAAAGACGGTGGCCAATTCTTTATTCTGGCCAAATAAAGTAGGAACAGGATAACACTCTTTATTACTTACCAATAGATAACGAGGCATTCCAATTCCTTGAAAAAGCTCCGTCATAGTCTGATTAAACACCAATTCTTCTTTTTTAATCGCCCCTTCTAAAGAGCAGCGAATAGTCGTTGGCGTTTCACTCACAACTACCTTGGACCGATTGTTTAGCATTTTCAATTCAATCATAGTTTCATAGACTGCCGTGGCAGCGATTCGCCATCTTTTAGCTTCTTTTTGCCACGCCCTTTCAGCTCGATATCCTTGCCATTTATCCCCAAGGTTTTGACTATGAGCCAGACCGGCTGCCAGCACCCCGCAAGAAAGAACGATTCCTACTGAAAACCCCGGCGCTAGCGCTAAACTAATAGGTAAGGCAATCAAAGAAACCCCAATGCCAAGAGTCAAGCTTGGCAAAGGCAGCGGACTCAAGCGCTTGTTTTTTATTGGCTTAGGCATCTGATTTTTAGGTTGCTCCAATGGCTTTGCCATAACCACTTGCCGCAAATGCTGTCCTTTGGCCAAAGCTTTTTGCCACTGTTTAGCTAAGGTCTCTTTCTGGCTGCTCCAGTAAAACATCTTGTCATTAAACCGCCCTATTTCCTGCTGATTTAGCATAAAAGGAAATTCAAAACGAGCCAGGCCATTCTCAATCAAACCATCCTTCTCGAAGGTCACGCCCACAACATGCTCCATGCGCCTATCCAACCCGACTAACCCTTGTTGTCTTGCCAGTTCCAGGTCGTTAAAAACCAAGCCTAAATGCCAGATAGAGGTTGCATTTTTCCCTAGGGAACTGCGCAAACTACGACCTCGCAGCTGCTGAGTTTGGACAAAGCCACTGCCTTGATTGCCGAGAATCAGGCAATTAATTGCCGGACAATCCCAGCCTTCGCCAAGGAGGGCCACAGTGCCTAACAGCACGTGCAGTTTTTTATCATTTAATAAAGTTGTGACTAATTGTAAACCCTGCTGCCGATTACTTTGCCTTAAACGAAACAGGAGATAGCCCTCACTTTCTGGATAACTCTCCCCGAAAAGTCCTAAGGATTCCTGAGATAGCTCTCTTGGTAAAACCAACCAATCCCCACAGATCGCCCCAATTTTCATCTCTGACTCACAGACTGTCCTTAAATAATTAAATAAGGAAAACAAACCAAATTCTTGCTGATTTTGATTGCTGATGGCCTCTTCTATAATAAAATCAACTAGAATAACCGCCGACAACCTGTGTTTATCATACTGAAATTCTCGCAAGAGTATTTGCGTAATCGCCTGTTTTTTGCCCAATGGATTTTTTTGTAAGCGACTGATTGGAAATGAAGGAAACAAAGTCACCCACTTTTCCTGACCACGCTTTTGATTAATCAATTGACTGATGGCCAGTTCGGGGGCTGAAACAGCCACATAATTAGCCAAGGTGTCCAGATGAGCCTTAGTTAAAGGTGGCACACCTATCTTCTCTCCGTGCTTCTTACTCACTCCCAGCAATTGCCAGTGATCCTCTGATAACTCGTAATTACAATGCCATAAAAAAACCAACCCACTTTGATAGACATCAAATGACTCATAAATTTCCCCTAAGACCGTCAGTGGCTCTTTAATAAAAGAACACTCTAGTAAATAAGCTTGCAACTGTTCATCCTTTAAGAGATCCTGAAAGAGACTTTCCTCCTCTTCTTCATAGGCCAAATAAGCCTCTTGTAAATCAGTTGCTGCCGAATATAAATAAACAAAATCTTGGTGGGGGACTAAGACCTTTTCCCTTACGAGGGCAGGTATGCTGATTTCGGCATCAATCGGCCCGCTAACGTCTAAATAACGAGCCCAATCCCCAGAGTCGCTTTCAAATGGAGGCGTCGCCGTTAGGGAAATAGTGACCACTTGTGGGTTGCTTTCTTTTAACTCTAAAACAGCCTCTGCCCAGCTCCGTTTAAGGTGATGAACTTCATCTAATACCAACGTGTCAAATGGCTGCAACATTTCCCTTGAGTTCAGCTGAAATAATTTTTGATAAGTGTCAACTGTCACTGAAGATGGCCTTGCCAAGTCAAAGGATACCACGGCTTTCTCTGAGCCTCCCTCAGACAAGTTGTTTAACCACTGACCCCATTGATTTTTCAAGGCCAATGAGGGCACGAGAATCAATGTTTTGCCAGCCAACAATCGGGCTAATTCGATTCCCAACAAGGTTTTACCCGAACCTGGAGGTGCTACTAGGTGAATTGAATGGTCTGCTTTTAACTCGTCAAATTGTGCCAGCAGTTCCTTTTGATAGTCACGCCAATGAATTGATTCAGTTGATATGCCACGCATCTTCTCACCTCCAACTTCTTTTTAATAGACTGACAGCTTCAGCCAAAAACAAAAAGGGCAGAGAAAAACCACTCTGCCCTTCATCATTAATTATTTTGATTCGCCAGCTTTTTCATCTGTCAACATTGCTTTGCGAGAGGCATTAACACGGCCCATTTTATCGATTTCAGTGACTTTAACTAAGACTTCGTCACCTAATTTCACCACATCTTCAACATTGGCAACACGCTCGTTAGCTAATTGAGAGATATGAACTAAGGCGTCCTTACCTTTAATCAGATTAACAAATGCTCCGAATTTTTCAACACGAACCACTTTTCCTAAATAAACTTCGCCGACAACGACTTCTTTAGTCAACTCTTCAATGATTGAGATAGCTTTCTTAATCATCGCTGCATCGGCAGAGGCAATACTAACATTACCGTCTTGATCGATATCAATTTTAACCCCAGTTTCATCGATAATACCGTTAATAGTGTCGCCACCTTTACCGATAACATCTTTGATTTTTTCAGGTTTAATTTGAATCATTTCAATCTTCGGTGCATATTCGCTTAACTCTTCACGAGGTGCCGCAATTGTGGCAGTCAAGACGTCTAGGATTTCCATCCGCGCTTTTTTGGCTTGAGTTAAAGCTTCCGTTAAGATTTGTTCCGTGATACCTTCAATTTTAATATCCATTTGCAAGGCGGTAATCCCATCTTTAGTTCCAGCCACTTTAAAGTCCATGTCTCCCAGATGGTCTTCCAACCCTTGAATATCAGTTAAAATCGTATAGTTATCGCCATCCATCACCAGACCCATGGCAATCCCCGCAACGGGTGCTTTAATCGGCACACCGGCATCCATTAAAGCTAAGATCCCCCCACAGATACTCGCTTGAGAAGAAGAACCATTTGATTCAAGTACTTCTGACACCACACGAATCATGTAAGGAAACTCTTCTTCAGAAGGAATCACTTGTGCCATCGCACGTTCACCTAGAGCACCGTGACCAATCTCACGACGGCCAGGACCACGAGAAGGACCTGTTGACCCCACTGAGAATTGTGGGAAATTATAATGATGAATAAATCGTTTGCTGTCTTCTAAGCCTAAGCCATCAATAATTTGATGCTCGCCAAGAGGTGCTAATGTCACCACAGACAAGGCTTGGGTTTGACCACGAGTGAAGAGACCAGAACCATGAACACGTGGTAAAATGCCGACTTCACCTTCAAGTTGACGTAATTCATCGACTTTACGACCATCAGGACGAATCTTATCAATCGTAATTAAACGACGAACTTCATTCTTTTCCATGTCTTCTAATATTTGACGAACTTCTTTTAATTTCTTAGCAGCATCTGCATCTGCCGCTAATTTTTCTGTGTATAACTCAGTGATTTCAGCTTTTAAGGCCTCGATGTTTTCTTCACGGGCTAATTTTTCTTCAGTTTGAATCGCCGCAACCATCTTCGCTTTATACGCATCGTTGATTTCTGTTTCCAAATCTTCTGAGACTTGTAACAAGATGATTTCCATTTTTTCTTTGCCGACTTCTGCCGCAATTTTTTCTTGGAAAGCCACTAATTCTTTGATCGCAGCATGTCCGAATAATAACGCCCCAAGCATATCTTCTTCAGATACTTCTTTAGCGCCACTTTCCACCATGTTGATGGCATCTTTAGTGCCGGCTACAGTCAATTCAATGTCTGACAGTTCAGCTTGTTCAATTGTTGGGTTTAAGACATATTCGCCGTTAACACGACCAACGTTCACCCCAGCAATAGGACCGTTGAATGGAATATCAGAGATAGATAAGGCTAACGATGAGCCTAGCATGGCAGACATTTCAGGTGTGCAATCTTGTTCCACACTCATGACCACGTTAGTGATTTGCACGTCGTTACGGAAGCCTTCCGCAAACATCGGACGAATTGGACGGTCGATTAAACGAGCGGTTAAGGTTGCACGTTCGCTTGGGCGTGCTTCACGCTTAATAAAGCCACCAGGAATTTTACCTACTGCATACATTTTTTCATCATAGTTGACGGTTAATGGAAAAAAATCCACGTCTTTTGGTGCTTTAGAGCCTACTGCTGCGGTTAAGACAACCGTGTCTCCATAACGCACTAATACGGAGCCATTTGCTTGTTTTGCTAAATGACCCACTTCAACTGATAGCGGACGTCCGCCCCAATCCATTGAGAATACTTTTTTTTCTGAACTCATCTTTTGCTCCTTTTCTTTTCGAAAAACGTGAGTGGGCTACTAAACAAATGTCAACACCCAACAATGGCCTTGTTGACAGCTCTCATTTGCATAGTAGTATCACTAAACACGATTTCGAAACTTCAATTTTTTTACATACTTCAATACTAAAAGAAAGCGAGATCCATAACGAACCTCACTTTCTTAAATATGTCCAATTTGATTAACGACGTAATCCTAGACGTTGGATTAATTCGCGGTAACGAGCAACATCGTTGTTACGTAAGTAAGCTAACAAGTTACGACGGTGTCCAACTTTTTTCATTAAACCACGGTAAGAATGGTGATCTTTCTTGTGTAGTTTAGAGTGATCGTTTAAGTGATTGATTTCAGCAGTTAAAACTGCAATCTGTACTTCTGGCGAACCAGTATCTCCTTCGTGACGAGCATACTCTTTAATGATTTCGTTTTTCTTTTCTTTTGACATTGACATGCGTGTTCCACCTCTTCCTGATAAATTCATCCCATAACTGAGTAGGCCGTAGGTGACTCGACGAACCAAGTAATAGGCGGTACAATCTAATAATCGTACAATATTACTTTACCTGAATAACCAGTTAAATGCAAGCAGTTTCTGCCTTACTTTTATGAAAATAACAAGCTTGCCCAACCTTTCAACCAAAATTAAACCGTTCGGGAGAAATATTCAACCATTTAAGCAAAATTCACTTATCTACTTTGTTCCTTTGATAGGTTTAAGTCAGCCGCACTTGCGGACTGATCAGAAGGTTACGCCACTTACTGTTTTGACCTACAAAACATGAGTTGAGACTGACCCATCAGAGGAGGAATAAGAATGATTGAAGTAACAAATTTAACAAAAGATTACGGTAAAGGCGTTGGTGCAACTGATGTTAATTTAATCGCAAAACCAGGAGAAATCACTGTTTTATTAGGCGCCAATGGGGCTGGTAAGTCAACCACCATCAAAAGTATCATCGGACTCCTTAAGTACTCAGGCGATATTCAAATTTGCGGGCACCCCAATTTAAGCATTGAAGCAAAAAAATCCTTTGGTTACATTCCTGAAACTCCAGTCTTATACGACTTATTAACAATCGATGAGCATGTGGACTTTATTGGCAATGCCTACAATATCTCCGACTATCAAAGAGAAGCCACAAAATTTCTAACACTCTTTAAACTGCTGGACAAACGCCAGTCAATTGCCAAAGAGTTATCAAAAGGCATGCGCCAAAAATTATCCATGACTTTGGCATTGATGGTTCGCCCTAAAGCCCTTTTAGTTGACGAACCTATGATGGGATTGGATCCCAATAGCATTCAAGACACACTGGATATTTTAGAGGGCATGAAGCATCAAGGCGTCAGTATTTTGATGAGCACGCATATTATCGATATGTTAAACGACGTCTGGGATCGAGCCTATATCATGAAAAAAGGTCGGGTTTTACAGGAAGTCACTCGCACATCTCTAGGAAACCAAAGTCTCAAAGAACTCTTTTTCACCTTAAACGAGGAGGAGCAAGATGAAACAGCTAATTAAATTAAATATGACTAAGAAAAAAGCCAAAATTCGCGATTTATTTAAAAGTCCTCTTTCTGCTATTTTTATGATTCTGATGATTGGCGGCACTGCTTTTTCAATCTTACCTGTTTTTTTTAGCAAACAAGCTCGATTAGCAGAAGACATGTTTTCTGTCTATACCTTATTAGTCATCGGTTTTTCTTTTGGCTTAGTTGTGATGATTTTGCTTCAGAAGAGAATGTCCCTCTTTTTTGAAGAAGATTCCTACTATATGTTTATTGGCCCTTTTAACAATCGCCAAATTTTAGGATACGCCGCTTTCGACAGTCTATTACAAAGTCTGTTAACTGGTCTCTTCTGTGGGTTATTACCCGTTCTTTTTTTAATGTCTGTTGGCAAGTTCACATTATTACAATTGTTAACTGCCTGCCTTAGCTCCATCTTACTGATCAATGCCTTTATGACACTCTTACAAATCACTTATGTTAAAGAACTCATTAGCCAGCAAAAGAGTCGCCGAAATCAACTCCTTGGCCTAGTTTCACTACTAGTCGTGGCAGCCTTTATCGCCTATAACATATTTGTCGCTCATTTTGATGTCAGAGCAGGTTTATTAGCCTTTATTACCAGTAAAAATTTTTATTGGGTTCCCCTTATTGGTTGGGCAAAGCTGGCGATTAACAGCTCTTTCGCTCCTGACTACCTTGGCTTATTTATTGGGCTTGGACTACCACTTCTAACTAACGGCTTACTAATTGGTTATTTTACCCGTATCCAAGGAAACTTCTATGAGCAAGCCATGATCGATGCGGTTGATTACACGGACTACTACAAAAAAGCCTTGGCTGGTAAAGATACTTCTCAGCCTAAGCAACTTCAAAATGTGACGATTCGCTACAAACAAAAAGAAGGGGCTTTATTGTCTAAAAATTGGTTAATCCTTTTAAAATCACGACAATTTTTAACGAAAGGCGAACTAATTCCTCTCTTCGCTGGACTGGTCTTTTGTTTTAGTCTGAAACCTAATTTTTATCTTTACACAGGGCTGCTAGTTTTCTACTTAATCAATACTGTTAGTTCTTCCAGCATAACAGAAGAGCTAAAAAGCAACTATATTTATTTAATCCCAGGTCACCCATTAAAGAAACTCTTAAACATCCTAGTAATACCTTTTGGCAAGACGTTACTTTTTTGTTTCTTATTTTTATTACCTGGCGCCCTTTTCTTAAAAGCCTCTCTGACAACCTTTTTATTGACCTTTATATTACTAGCCTCCCTTATCGCTGTTTTCCATTCTGCCAATGTGGCAGCACTACGATTAGTGAAAAGTCGCAGTAATATTATGTTGGAAAGTGCCTTGCGAATGTTGGTCATTGGCGCTTCACTGATTCCTAGCGCTCTTATCACCTTAGGATTTTACGCTTTGACAGGAAATATCAATACAAGTCTGATCCTGTTAGTTCCAGTAATCACCCTCATAAATCTCTTATTAACAAGTGGCATTTTTTACTTGTGTCAAGGAATGATGAATGGCAATGCCTATACCGCTGATTAAGACCTTTTAACGTCTAAAACTACCTGAGAGCAAATCTATCTTTTTACGTTCTCCATGTGTTATAATATACTGATGAAAATGCACAAGGAGTGAGAGTTTAATGATTACAATGGACGATATCATCCGTGAGGGACACCCTACTTTGCGACAAGTTGCTGAAGAAGTGGTCCTGCCTCTAACTGAAGAAGAACGCCAATTAGGCGACGAGATGTTAACTTTTTTAAAAAACAGCCAAGACCCTGAACTAGCCGAAAAATATGAGTTGCGAGGTGGCGTTGGTCTAGCAGCCCCACAATTAGACGTATCAAAACGCATCGTAGCCTTACATGTCCCTAGCAATGACCCTGAAGTATCAGAACCATCTTTAAGCACTGTCATGGTTAACCCTAAAATAATCAGCCATTCTGTACAAGACGCTTGCCTAAAAGACGGCGAAGGTTGTCTGTCAGTCGACCGTGATGTACCTGGTTATGTGGTTCGCCACTTACGAGTAACCGTCTCTTACTTTGACATAGACGGCAACCCTCACAAGGTTAAACTAAAGGACTACGAAGCCATCGTCATCCAACATGAAATTGACCACATTAACGGGGTTATGTTCTTTGATCACATCAATGAAACAAATCCATATGCCGTTAAAAATGACGTTATTATTATTGAATAAAAAACCAGTCTTGGACTTCCAAGACTGGTTTTCTATTCTCATTGCCCATAATAAGCCTGTTCACCATGTTTTCTCAAATAATGTTTATCAAGCAACCCATCTGAAATAGTTCCGGAGGCTGGCCTGACTATTTCTGTTCCCATCGCCATTTCAGCCACTTCCTCTAAGATAATCCCATGCTCCACGGCTTCTGCTACTGATTTCCCCCATACAAATGGCCCGTGTCCATTCACAATCACCCCTGGCACAGCCAGTGGATCAATCTGTCTCACTCTAAAAGTCTCCACAATCACGTGACCCGTCTCTATTTCATATTCACCCACAATCTCTGCCTCTGTTAAAGGACGTGTACAAGGAATTTCCCCATAAAACGTATCGGCATGGGTCGTGCCATAAGGGGGAATATCCCGAGCCCCTTGAGCCCACATAACCGCATGTTTAGAATGGGTATGAACCACTCCCTGAATCTCTTGAAAATCACGATATAAAATAACGTGAGTCCCTAAGTCAGAGGAAGGTTTAAGACTACCTTCCAACACCTTGCCACTTAAATCCGTGACCACCATCTGCTCTGGTTTCATCTGATTGTAAGCAACACCACTAGGCTTAATAACAATCAATTGCAACTCTCGATTGACTTCACTCGCATTCCCCCAAGTTAACTTAACTAAGCCCTCTTGAGGTAATACTAAATTAGCCTGATAAACCCGTTCTTGCATTTCCCTGATGATCTTTGCTTTAGACATCATAACCGACCTCCCTTAGCAAGGGCAATAAAAACCCTTGGGCCTCTTTAATCGCCAGCTCAGGTTGGCCTGACGTTTCACTCCACATTTCTATGAGAAAGGGCCCTGTATAGCCCAGGCGCTTTAAGGTTTGTAAACAGCCCTTAAAGTCAACACAGCCCTCGCCAAAAGGCACCTCTTTAAACTTCCCTGGAAACTCTCCCCTCACTGCCAAGGTATCCTTTAAATGGACGTTGGAAATACTGTTAATTCCTTTTTCCAGCTCCAAACCAATGTCATTTTCTGGCCAAGCAGATAAGTTTCCCAAATCCGGATAGACTTGCAACCAAGGTGATGGCACTTGTTCCTTAATTTCTAAAAATTTGCTGATGGAGTTAATAAAGGGATCATCCATAACCTCAATAGCTAAGGTAATGCCCTTAGCTGCCGCAAGCCCCACCGCCGCTTTCAAGTTTTCAATAAAAAGATGACGGGAACTCACTGTTTTTTCTTCATAATAAACATCGTATCCAGCCAGCTGAATGGTTCGAATACCTAAATCTGCGGCCAAATCAATGGCTTTAGCCATCAGCTCCATCGCTTTTTCACGCTTTAAGGGATCCCTTGAACCTAAAGGATAGCGCCGATGACCACTTAAACAAAGCGACATAATTTTAACCCCAGTTTGATGAATCCCTTGAACAACTGCCAGACGTTCTGCTGGCGTCCAGTCCAAGCGCGCCAGTCGTTCATCTGTTTCATCAATGGACATTTCAACAAAATCAAACCCTAAGGATTGGGCTAATTCCAACCGCTTTAGCCATGTTATGTTTTTTGGCAAAGCTTTTTCATATATTCCAATTGTCGTCATTGATGTCACTCCCAAATTCGTTTAATCTCCTCTTGAAAAGCCCTTGCTGCTAAAGCAAGATCTTTTGCCTCTGTAATCCCTCTGCCCGCAATAAAGGTAAAAACCTCAAGATCCGAGAACAGTTTTAGCGTTTCAATGGTTAGTCCTCCCGTCACCGACACTCTAAAGCCCATCTCGATGAGCCTCTTAACTTTTTCCAAATCTTTTTCTCCCCAACTCTCGCCAGCGAACAAGGCATCTCTACTTTGATGATAAATCACTTGGCTAATGCCAACTTCTAGCCATGTCTGAGCTTGCTCAAATGTCCAGTCACCATAAAGTTCCACTTGAACTTCTTTGACCTCTTTAGCCGCAGCAATCATCGTCGGCAGTGTGGCACAACAGATAACCGTCATCCAGTCCGCCCCAGCTCGCCGACAGTTGCCTGCCACAGTTCCACCAGCGTCAGCACATTTAGTATCTGCGATCACTCGTTTATCCGGAAATAAAGCTCGCATACTCTGAATGGCCACTTCTCCCGCCTGCAAACAAAGAATGGTCCCTACTTCTATAATATCAACTTCAGCGCCTACCTTGACCACATCTGCTATGGCACTTGGTAAATCTGAATGGTCCAAAGCAACTTGTAAATTAGGTCTACTCACCTGATAATCCCTCTTTTCCAGAAAGGAATGACGTCTTTGTCCAGCAGCCATTCCTCCCACCTTTATTTAAATTTCTCTGCTAAATCAGTTTCATTCACACGCTCGACTACTTCTTTAGCAGACATGACGTTTTTTACGCCAACGATGGTCACCCCTTTTTTCTTGGCATTATCAAACATGCTCAAAAAATTCATCGGGGTAAAAACCACATCATACTGAGTCGCCGTACTTTTCCCTTCGGAAATCGCACAATGGTGGATATTGGTAATATGAAAACCTAATTCCTTCAAGGCCTTTTCAACACTCTTCTTCATCATTAAACTCGTTCCTGACCCATTGGCACACGCTACTAATACTCGCATTTTAATCTTCCTTCCTGTTTCTTTTTAAACAACTGCTTATCCTTTATTCATGACTGCTTCATACTCTTCATAATCCTCTGTTATTAAGAAATACGTCTCTGGTCGTCTACGATACTGAATTTGTGGGATTGCCAATAAGCCAATCACCACCACGCCGATACCAACAAACCCTAAATATTTCATCAAGACCGTCATCAATGGCCAGACAGTCGCCCAGTCAAACATGCCTAAATAACCGCCGTACTGAGACAAACCGATAAATGTTGCGATTAAAGCAGATCCTGCCACTTGGATAATGCCTGAAATGAAAGGGAAGATACAAGCCGCCTTAAAGCCTCCCTTATTATTTGAATAAACAGCAATCGCTGCATTATCAAAGAACAACGGAATAAAGCCTGCAATTACAATGGTCGGCGATTTCAGTAAAATCAATAAGCCGATTGTGATGAATTGACCCAAGGCCCCAAAAAGAAAACCAATGGTTACCGCATTCGGTGAGCCAAAGCCAAAGGAAGCCGCTACATCAATACCTGGAACAGCTCCTGGTAGCAAGGTATTGGAAATCCCTTGAAAGGATTCCGTTAATTCCGCCACAAATGTCCGAACCCCTAATTGTAAGATAGCCAGGTAAACAGCAAAATTAAGTGACGTCAATAAAATGTAGAAGAAAAAACTTTGTTCTGGCAACATAAATTCAGCCGAAACCAAGTAAGGTTTACCTAAAACCAATAGGATAATACCGAAGAAAAATAACATCAGTATAGACGTCGCAACCATGTTTTCATTAAAAATCGATAAAAATCCCGGTAACTCCATGTCTTCAAGCTTTTTATTTTTCTTGGTTTGTTTCATCTTTTCAGATAGTTTAGAAAAAATCGCTATCCCGAACATCTGCTGGTGAGCAATAGCAAACCCAGCCCCCTCTGTCAGCTCTTGAGTGATATCCACCGTCAAATTAGAACCAACTGCCCAATATACCCCTAAAATCAAGCCCATAATCAATAAAACAGGGATTCGGCCTAAATCGGGAAAACAAAACAATAAAATCCAAAAGGCCGTGGCCGCTTGCTGCACTTGCACATTCCCCGTAGTAAATACGGCCCTAAGTTTTGTATACTTCTTAAAACGAACAAGTAAAATATTCATGACAAAGGCTATCAGTAATAACAACATCGTATCACTGAATGTTTTACCAAAGGTTTCTTCGATGCCAACCGTCACGGCATTTTGACCAAAATAAGGATCAATCACCATGGCATCTAAATTAAACCGTTCCTTTAACCCAACTAATATCGGTCTAAAATTATTGACCAACCCCCCAGACCCGACAGATAAAATCAAATAACCAACAGTCGCTTTAAGAAAGCCGGCGACGCTTTCATATAAAGGTTTCTTTAGTAAGATATAGCCCAGTAATACGATAAAACCTATTAAAAATGCCGGCTGCGTCAAGATATTTGCTGCAAAATAACTCCAAATAGATAATAGAAAATTTAGTACTGCCTCCATCTTCTTCCTCCTTTAAAAATTCAAGACTACCATCCTAATCCAGATGGCCTTCCCCGCTAAACTGCCTCATCACTTCTTGAAACTCATCTAAATTATCAGTGGCTTCTAAGGCGCCAATTAGCCCCTCGGTCATTAACATTTCAGATAAATTCGAAATATTTTGAATGTGCTCCTCAGGATTTTTGGCTGCTAATGTAAAGAAAAGGCTTGCATTTTTTTCAGCATCCTGATCATTAAAAACCACAGGCTCTTTCATCTTCGTAAAGGAGATTGCCGTACCAAAAACCCCCTGACTTTGTTCTGATGAATGTGGCATGGCAACCCCAGGAACAATCACAATATAAGGCCCAAACTCTTCCACGCTGCTGATCACCTCATCCACATAAACCTGATCAATCACCTGCTGCTCTAATAATAACTGGCAACTTTCTTTAATAGCTTCCCGCCAGTCAGCAGGCTGCTCCTCACAATACCGAATCAGTTGATTATCAAAAAAATAATGTAACATTCCCCTGCTCCTTTCATAAACGATTCCAAACGCAACTTTCTTTAATCACCTATCCTGTCTTAGCTAGCCCCCTTTCCCCTGAGTTACCTAGCTTATAAAAATGATGTAAAAGGCACATCATTATCAATGGCAAAAACATCCGAAAAGCCACGATAGAAATTGAATTCCAACTTATCTTTATCTGTCGGGTAAGTGTACTTGCCTCCCACTTGCCAAATAAATGGCTTAAACTCATAATTTAAACGATCCTTTTTCGCGTTCCACAACAAGGTGATTTCTTTTGGGTCAGCCATAAAGTTGGACCAAATGTCGTAATGAACAGGAATCACAACCTTCGCCTTAAGGGATTCTGCCATTCTCAACATATCAACTGACGTCACCTTATCGGTAATTCCCCGAGGATTTTCACCGTAAGCACCTAAACAAACATCCACCTTATAACGATTACCATGTTCGGCAAATTTATTGGAATAATGGGAATCCCCTGCATGATAAATATTTCCTCCTGAGGTTTCAAACAAATAATTCACCGCAATTTCATCCATGTCTTGGGGTAGTTTACCTGCCAGAACCTGATGCTCATCGGGGCAGGTAATCAAAGCAGTCCGATCAAAGGCCTCTAAGGCCACTAGTTTGATTGACTTAATCGTCACTTGATCACCAGGATGCACCACGATCATTTTCTCTTTTGGAATGCCCCAGGCAAGCCATGTATTTACCACTTCTTGAGGCCCAATGAATAATGCCTCGGGACAGTTCTGATGAACAGCTGCCGCCGTGTTAATATCTAAATGATCCGAATGAATATGAGTGACTACCAAGGCATCTACATCCTTGATTGCAAAAGGATCAATCACAAAGGGTTGGGTCCGCAAATTCGGCTGCATCTGCTGAACACCACTCATTCGCATCATCTGGTGGCCTTTTTTCATTTTGCCATCACCGTGGCTCCGTTTACCCGTCCCACACCATAAATCACATAAAATATTCGTCCCTTCATGCGACTTTAGCCAAATGCCTGTACAACCTAACCACCACATGGAAACTGTTCCTTGGCTTACTACCTCCTGTTCGATTTCTTCATTTAGCCATGTCCCCCATTCTGGAAAAGTATTTAATATCCAATTCTCTCTTGTGACCTGCTCAACTTGACTCACTTAGCATTCCTCCTAATCTCTAACATGAAAACTCTATTCCTTTAATCATTCAGTAACTTAAACATTACCTGAGTCGCTCCCTTTGATGAACCTGTTCTGTGGGCACAACCTGTTTATTTTAGATTTGGTTCGACTACTGCCACTCAACTAGGCGCATCTTAGGAGAACGAGATGACTATACTTCTATTCTAAACGGATTGTTAGCGAATACAATCAGTTTTTATGACTGTTTCCCCACTTTTAACGATCATTCGATCATATCTCTGTTTTTTTTATAGTCATTAATCCGCTTCCATGATATATTATGATCGAGGTGAAGAGAAATGAACAAATTATCACGTATTTTATTTAAACACAGCTCTTCCATAAGAAAATGGAGCAATTGGACGCTGTATATTATTTTTAGTGCCTATATCCTCTATTTGGTTTTTACCACTCCCCAGCCATTAAAGATTGTTTATGGGATGATTGGACTAGTGGTCTTAAGCATCATCCTGCTTTTTGAATGGTTGAAGTCACTTTATGACAGGATGATTCTCGCTTTAACCTTTGACTGCAATCAAGAGAAGGCCCGCCAGCTAAGAGATCAACTAATCAAATTTGACTACTTTCACGGATTCGCCCCTTCTTTGAAATTATTCGACACGTTGCTTCTATTAGATCAAGGGGCTTTCCAAGAATGCCTCTCCCATCTGGACAAGCATCACCGCTTTTTCCATGGAACGAAAGATTATTTGTTAATCAACTACCACACCCAGATGCAGTGCGCTTATTACTTAAATAATCGTGAATTGTTTGACGACTCCCTCAAAAAACTGTCTCAGTTAAAGTACAGTCTGCAAACTAAAAAAGACCTCTCCCCTCTTTATTCCTGGGAAGAGATAGACGGCCTACATTTTTTGAGAGACAAGCGTTATTCCCAAGCATTAAAAAAACTTGAGGGAGTGGATACAACCAACTTTAATCCACGTGAGACCACTTATTTATTATTTGAGAAAGCCCAAGTTAATCACGCTCTAAACAAATCATCTGAGGCCCACCGTTTACTGAAAGACGTCATCGCACAAGGAAACCAGCTACATTTGGTTGAATTAGCTAAAAGAAAGGAGTGGATAACATTTGAAGAACACCAATGAACTAATTCAAAAACGTAAAAACAAGATTTTATCTTTGCTACAAGAATTTAATTCTCTATCTGTATTTGACCTGTCCGAACGATTAGGTATCTCAGAAATTACAGTCAGAAGAGATCTAGCCACCCTAGATCGAATGGGCTTAGTCCGCCGCTTTCACGGAGGGGCAGAAAAAGTCGACAACATTGACGACTATACCGAAGAAAACCGCCAACTGGACTGCATCAAATTACAGCTAGCTAAAAAAGCCGCCTCCTTTATTAAAGAAAACGACACCATTTTTATTAATACTAGCTCGACTGCCCTATTGAGCTTAAGCTATACCGAGGACAAACGGTTAACTGTTATTACCAACAACGTTAAAGTCGCCAATTTGGATCATAATCCTCATTCGACCATTATTCTGTCTGGTGGTGAAATTCGTTTCCCCAAAGAAGCGCTTGTCGGGGACATCGCCATCGATTCCTTTTCAAAAATGAAGGCGGACATCTGTATCATTGGCTGTTCAGGTATAACTGCTGAAGACGGCATTACCACTCCCATATTCCATGAAGCAAAAATAAATAAACTGATCATCGACCGGACACATGGACTAAAAATTGTCGTGGCTGACTATCGGAAAATCGGCAAAACCGTTAATTTTCTCAGTGGTCGCCTAGAAGAAATCGATTATCTGATTACGGATTCTTTCGCCAACACAGCCATGATAGAAAAAATTGAACAAAAGGGCGTCAACGTCATTCAAATTCCTATCTAAAAATGCACCAGACTTCCTGTCACAGAGAGTCTGGTGCGTTTAAATTAACTTCAATTCTTTGGCAGCGTGCCAAATACCATGGTTATCGTGACTTTTTGTCACAAAATCAGCGTAGCCTTTCACGTAATCCGTAGCATTATCCATGACAACCCCCACACCTGCCAATTGAACCATTTCAATGTCATTTTCACCATCACCAAAGACAATGATATCCGCTGCAGCAAACCCTTGTTCAACAGCGATTGCCTCTAATGTTACCGCCTTGGAACTATTACTCGGTACTGCATCCATGGCATCATCGCCCCAGCGCGTAAAGCGAATCTGTTCAAATTGCCCACTAAACAACTGCTCTTCCTGTCGATTACAAAAAAGAATGGCTTGATAAATGGCCTCTTCCCCATCAATATCAAACTCATAAGAAGGCTGTTCACTGTTAAAAGCCTTTTGCATTTCCGCATTCCGTTCATGAATGAAAGGCCCCTGCTGCTTAACTTGATCGATCGTCTGGTACAATAAATCAATTCGTTTGTCGTTTGCCATGGCCACCAGCTTCTTTAACTCACCTTTATTTAAGGGGTTACTAAAAACTTGCTGATGATTCAGAAAGGCATACCCACCATTACACAATAAATAATTGCTGACACCAACTTGCTCAATGACCGCTTTTGCCGTTGCCAAGCTGCGACCAGTGGCAATCGTGACTAAATGACCAGCTGCTTTGAGCTTGTCGATTACTTCCAAAGAACTTTCCAAAACCTCATGCTGTGAATTTAGCAAGGTCCCGTCAATATCAAAGGCAATTAATTTTCTCTCCAATAATCCTGCCTCCTTAACTAAATAGCTCACTACCAACCATGAAACAATCAGCCAAGACGCTGATTGTTTCACTTTTACTTATGATAATGCAGATATCTACTTATTTTAAATGTTTCGTCGCTTCTCGAACCGCCAAGGGACTTAACTGATAGTCCTCTAAAAACTGACGAACCCACTGTGGATCTGTTTTACTGTATTGTCGCAATGACCAACCAATAGCCTTCTGAATAAAAAATTCATCAGTCTCCTGATCTTTTAAAATCGCTTTTGTCAATAAGACTAGATCTGTTTCATCCTTTTGCATCAATTGTAAATTAATCGCCACTCGCCGCATCCAAAAATCATCACTGCTATGGAAATGATGGTACATCTCCTGAAGTTCATCGGGAAAATACTTAATCCGCAACCCGAAAAACTTGCGCCAAGCATCTACACTATCCCACCACGCTTTTTGCGAAACGTATTCAGCTAATGCCACCGTCTGACTTTTACTAAACCGTTTGACATTAGCAATCGCTAAATCAATGGCCAAGTATTGGTATTCCCGTTCTCTCAGATTATAATAAGCCCCAATCAGCTCCATAAGCTCCTCGGTGGGCATCTGCTTACTCGCTTTAAGCACATCCTGGCAAATTGCCTGCCGTTGTGGCGCCTTAAGCCCTAAAAAAACAAACCGATTTTTCATGTAAGCTGCCATAGGCCGTTGATTGTCAAGATTAACTGGTAAACTGATTAATTCCATCGGAAATCGCTCCTTCCATTATAGTAGGCCGCTAAACAGTTGCATCACCAAAGGCGCCACGAAAACCGTCACTAAACCGGTCACGCCAATAGCCAGACCCGACATAGCACCTTCTACTTTGCCCAATTCCATGGCTTTTGAAGTTCCGATAGCATGGGCAGAGGTACCTAAAGCAATCCCCTTGGCAACAGGCTCTTCTACTTTGCTCCATTTTAACACAGTTGGGCCAAACATCGCCCCTATAATTCCCGTAATAATCACCACAATAATCGTAACCGTTGTAATCCCCCCCATTTTAGCAGAAATCTCAATGGCGATAGCCGTTGTGACGGATTTAGGTAAAATAGAGGCCATCAGCTCCTTATTATAGTGAAACAATACCGCTAAACAAGCCGTTGTAACAGTACTGATCAGTGAACCGGCAATAATCCCCGCCAAAATTGAACGGGCGTGATGCTTCAATAAATGAAAGGATTGATATAAGGGAATCGCTAGTGCCACCGTAGCTGGGGCAATTAACATATTCAGCATTCCGCCACCAATATAATAATCCTCATAGGTAATACCTGTCAGCTTTAAAAAAAGAATGACCACTATGATCGAGATAATCAAAGGATTTAAGATCGGTAATTTAAAGCGAGCCGCCAAACGACGGGCCCCTAAAAAAACCATGATAGACAGCATTAAGCCAAATAAAGGATTACTCGTCAATTCGTGTAACATGTCCCTCTTCCTCCTCTTCATCTAATTCAACTAAATCACCTTCAAATCTGCATTTAACAGCTTGAACAATCCGCCCAACCACGACCATCGTCAACAGTGTGACAACTAGCGTGGCAATTAGCAAGGTCCACCAAGTCTCGCGAATCACTGGGAAAAAGACCATAATGCCCACCCCAGCCGGTAAAAATAAAATACTCAAATTATCCAATAAAAAGACGCCGACAGTCTCAACATCATTCACTTTGACCACCTTAAAATACAAGGCAGCGAATAGCAGCAACATCCCAATAACACTGCCTGGTATTGGTAACTTAAATAACTTGGAAACAATCTCACCTGCATAAGTAAAACTAATGATTAATAAAAACTGTTTAAATAACTTCATTTTAACGTTTCCTCCAAACTCTACCCATCCATTATATAGCAGATTTCACTTAATAAAAATGAAAATTTCATTTTTTTTCATATTTATTACAACCATCACATGATCGGGCCATTTATCAAAGAAAAACCATAATTCACTTGACCTAAGACAGGATTGTGAGGTATACTAATCTTTGTGTAAAATAAGCAGCTAGAAGATAAGTAACTCGTCAACAGTTTAACGCCCAATTGGGTTCAATTGCGTAACCACGGCTGCAAGGGGTGAAGATTGAAGGTTGAACTGAACGAATACTAAGTTTTCAGAAATTATTTTACTCCAAAAAAACATTATTGGAGGAATTTTAAATGTCACGTTATACTGGACCAAGTTGGAAAATTTCACGTCGCCTAGGTATTTCATTATCAGGTACGGGTAAAGAATTAGCACGTCGTCCTTATGCACCAGGTCAACATGGACCTAACAGCCGCGGAAAGAAATCTGAATACGGCTTGCAAATGACTGAAAAACAAAAATTACGTAACATGTACGGCATGAACGAACGTCAATTCGTTAACACATTTATCAAAGCTGGTAAAATCAGAGAAGGTAAACATGGTGTTAACTTCATGATCTTATTAGAACAACGCTTAGATAACGTTGTTTACCAATTAGGATTAGCGACTACTCGTCGTCAGTCTCGTCAATTAGTAAACCACGGTCACATCTTAGTAGATGGCAAACGCGTAGATATCCCTTCTTACCAAGTTGAGGTAGGTCAAGTGATTTCTGTTCGTGAAAAATCTAAAAACCTAGTTATCGTTAAAGGTGCTATCGAGTCTGCTTTAGGCCGTCCTGGATACATCACTTTCGATGAAGAGAAATTAGAAGGTGGCTTAAGCCGCTTACCTGAACGTGAAGAGTTAACTCAAGAAGTTGATGAAGCTTACATCGTTGAGTTCTACAACAAAAAACTTTAAGATCCTTAAAAGACTCCAAAGCTTGTTTATCAAGCATTGGAGTCTTTTTTTGACTATATATTAATCACCATGCTTCGCTCCGATCTCACCACATTCTAAAGGCTCTTCACCCTTCACTCCCTTGTCACTAATTGCTGCCATTATTCTTACAAATTTATTCGTTAGAGATAAGGGACATCATAGTAACGAACTGAAATTTAAAGGCGATCAACCGTTAAACTTCCAGCTGAAACATGCTGAAAGTACCACTCTTTGTTAGTCAATAGGCAGATGGATTAGTGGAACTATCTGTTCACATTATTATACGGGATGCCTCTATTTATAAGTTACCAAGGCTCAAGGTTGGTTAACCATAAGCCGTCTCTCTCATTTCCATCTTATATAGCTACCTCTAGTGTCAATTGCTCGACATACTGACGCCTAAGGGGGAATGCCTGTGCTCTTAATCGTCACTTAAACTAACCTTTTCCTGATACCTTAAACCAGTATTCAAAGCTATCTCCAAGTCAACTTGATCACCCGTCACTTTATAAGTCACCACACCAATATTATAACAATCCTCACCCCAAACAAGCTCTTCACCACTGCCATATCGTTTTTGAAGCTTCGCCAATGTCATATTCTCTAAGGTTTTTCCTTGATACATCTGCTTAGTTTGCTGATAGAGAATCGCTTCATTCCGGTAACTCTTCAACTGCTGGCTAAAAATCAAACTAAAAATTAACAGCAAGGCTAATACTGAGGGGAGTACTCCGCCAACATACTTATTTCTTACGCCATTGTGGAAAAACACCTTGAAATTTTTGGCCATCGGTAAATACCACATCCATTCTAACATCTGCCCCATTAACGCCATAACTTATCTTTTCCACATGATCCAATAATAATTCAATCCCACTATTTTTTCGTTTCCGCAACTGCCCATTGACATGCTCAATGAAGAAAAGGGTAGTCCCCTCTCCCTCCGACACCTCTCTAAACCAAATAGTCTCATCTTCCACTTTAACAAAAGACCAATTGGCAGATGTGTTATCCAGATTGGCGGTAAATAGATGCCACTCCAAAGCAGTAGACACACCTTTTGAGCGATTGATTAGCTTTTGCTCTATTTGTAAAAACCAACTAAAAGAAAGAATGACTAGCCCAAGGGCGACCAAGGAAACAAGACACTCCATCAACGTAAATCCCTCGTATAACCTGCCATCACGTCCCATTCTGTTCCGAAAGCCAGCAAATTTCAAAGCTCTCACCATCCATTTCCAACACCAGCGACTTAATTTGTTCCTCCGTATAACGACCTTTAGCGGAAATCTCCAACCCATTGCTACTTTTATTAACAAATTCAACTCGGCCATGATAGTAAAAACTACTGGCTAATTCATTAAAATAACGATAAACTTCCAATTTATCTCGATGTTCTTGCTTTTTATTTTCCACAAAAACAGTTAAAGGAATTAGCTGCAAGAGGATCACTGTCACAAGGGCTAGAGCTACCATGCTTTCCAATAAAATATACCCTGAATACTTACCTCTCTTTAATAACAAAACGCCCACTTCCAATCTGATAGACATACTCTAAATACTGCTCATGATAAGGTGTCTGAAAACGAAACGTATGATGTTGCTCAACATTTCCTGACTTACCTATAAAACTCAACGATACACTACGCTGAATCGTGACGCCCCTTGGAATACTTAGCGTTTCAATTACAAACCGGCCATCCCCTTTAAAAAAGCCAAATTCAATGGTCGATGCCTCTTTTTCCGTTTGAACTCTGGTTCGCCGTTGAAAAACAATAGCAGATTGCTGAGTTTGAATTAATCGCTGCTCAAATTCTTCAATGAACCCTTGATATTCCAAACGCTCTCGCCACTGACGAATTTGCAGAGTTGGTAAACCAAGAACCAGAGTCACCACCAGCAGAACCAACAAGGATTCCACCAACGTAAAGCCACTGAGCAGCTTATTCCCTAAGAGTTTCATCGGTAAACCCAATTTTCAGCGCTTTTGTTTGTTGCTCTTTCGTCAGGTATTTTTTTTTGACTAAATTATCTAGAGACAGCTGATTCCCAGGAATACTTTCATCTTCATTTTGAGTGTACAATTCAACCTGTGTAACAACAACTTTTCTAAAGGCATCATCACCTTGAGTATTAATCTTGTTACGTTGGCCCGTTAAGTTCGGGACAAACAACAACACCAACACTGCGATAACCAGCAAAACAATCAACATTTCCACCAAAGTAAAGCCGGCGTATTTCTTTTTTTTCATAATACTTCCCCCATTTCATTGTAAATCGGTAATAGTAACGCACCATAAACGGCCACAATTAAAATCGCCACAAAAATAAAAATCAGCGGCTGTAGCCAAGACAATAACGTTTCAACTTTCTGACTTAACTGCTCCCACAACCGATTGCTATAAACGATTAATTCATCTCCTAATTTTCCCTTAGCTTCCCCCTGGCGAATAATCCCTGACAATTCATCCTGAAAAAATGCCCATTGACTAATTTGCAAATGAATGCCATTTCCCTGCTCCAAGTCCAAACTTAAACATCTTGCCACTTCCCCCATTAACTTACTACTATCCTCGCCTTTCATGATGGTCAAAATTTGCTTCATCTCCAACCCTAAATTCAACAGCTTCCCTAATTCTCCTGCAAAAAAAGAAGTGTAATAATACCGAAAAAACAGTCCCACAAGTGGAATTTTCATCAAAAAACGGCTTTGTCTAATCGCTGATTTCCCCTTAAAATAACAGCGGATCACTCCAAACAAGAGCAATCCAGCAATGACGACACCGACCACCCCTATGGGACCATACTCAATCACTAAAAAACCTATATTAGTTGTTGCGTCCTGATCACTATAAGTTCCCAATTGAGGAAGCAGTAACCACTTCATCAACAAAATCACCACGACTAAAAATACCACCAGCATGAGTGGATAGGCTAACACCTTAGCCGCTTGCTTTCGCTGCTTCTCACGGTCGCTTAACTGGCGGCCAATTTGAATCAATGTCCCACTTAAATCACCATGGACCTCTGCCAAGCGTAATTGAGTGACATACGTACTGGAAAAATTTAACGTCTGAAAGCAATGATAAAATAAGGTACCACGAGTCAAACGCCGTTCAATTAACTGAATCGCAGGTCTTTCTTTAGGCACCAATTGCTTCATAAACCGCAAACTCTCTTGTAACGTAAAGCCGTTAACTAATAAATCCCCTAATAATAAAACAAACTCCCGCTTGCGCTGATTAGATAAGTTAAACTTTTTTTTAACACTCTTTCTGGTAGGTTTCCGTTGAAATATAGCCCAAAACCCAAGCTTTTTGTATCGTTTTTTGCCACGATTTTGAGGTCTTTTTCGGTAACTCCCCGTTCTCTGTAAAGACCACATCAAACATCACTCCACTTCCACCACTTTGACAAAACTGAGAACACCCGCCAAGACAGTATGGGCAAACTATCGGTAACAAGCGCTGGTAAATAATCCCTCTTAAACACTGACTTAATTCCTCCTTCGCCACGCCAAGTTCTAATAATCGAGGAACAATGCTTTCCTTATTTAATCCATGAATCGTCGAAAAAATCGTATGACCCGTTAAAGCTCCCCGAATAACAGCTTGGGCAGTTTCACGGTCGCGAATTTCACCAACAATGAGCACATCCGGCCGATGGCGCAGACAGACTTTAACCAGCTTTTCATAACTCAAGTTGATTTTTCGATTTACCTGCAACTGCAAAAAAGCTGAATCTTCAATTTCCACAGGATCTTCAATTGTAATCACTTGTCTATTTTGACTGCCTAATTGTTTGGCCAAACGATACATTGAGGTTGTCTTTCCAGAACCTGTTGGCCCAGAAAACAAATAGAGCCCTGACCGCTTAACGGCTTCTTCAATCACTGGTAACTGCTTTGGAAAAAGGACCAGATAATCTTGCTTCCCGGTAAAATCATGTAATAAGCGAATTACCAAGCTTTCCCGATGTTGAAAATCTCCAACGGTGGAAAAACGTAGTCGCCTCTTCCTGCCCAAAATAATTCGGCTTCCTGCCCCCACTTGAATTCTACGCCTCTCTGCTACATCCATATCTGCCATATACTTAAAAAATAAAATTAATTTCTCCCCTTCTTCCAGCGGTAACTTAGCGTAACGAACCTTCCCTTGATGATATCGAAATGACACATCATAGCCCTTTTTTATGGGAAAAATATAAATATCACTGGCTTGATGTTGTACGCCAAACTTTAACAACTGTTTCCCAAAACTCGAAATATCCATCCGATTCTCCTTCCCTATAATATATTTCGCAAAAAATGGAAATTCTCGTTAAATTCGTAAAAAAAATAAACGATTTTTCTCTATTCAGAAAAATCGTTTAGTTCATTTAGTTCATTTAGTTCATCCATTTTGATAAAGTCTCAGGTATCATCGTGATATTAGTCTGCAACAAAGCTTCACCATATTCCGAATCAATACAGGCTTCCCAGTACATCAGGTGTTGTTTGTCCACAGCAAAATCCGAATCAGCCACCTCAACTGCCCCTTCACCTTGGACGGAAAACCAATAAAGGTAGGTAACGCCTGCCAACTCTTCTTGGAAAATCGCCTCAACATACATCTTCTCTTGAGGCAAAGTCAATAGCACCTCAGAAAGATGATCATTCAAAAAAGCCATCCACTCTTTTACCAGCTCTTCTTTTCCTGATAAAACTCGGTATCGACTTAATTCTGTTTTAGTCATCGCTACATCTCCGCAGAAGTGTAAACTTCTGAGACATCGTCGTCATCCTCTAAAGCATCGATTAATTGCTGAATCTTATCTGCTTTACTTTCATCCACTTCAATTAAAGTTTGAGGCACCATCGTTAACTCGGCTTGGGCTAATTGATACCCTTCAGCTTTTAAGGCATCACGAACACGTTGGAAATCACTTGGATCCGTATAGATCTCAAAAACTTCATCAGAGGTCTCCAAATCTTCCCCACCGGCTTCCAACACGCTCATCATCATCGTATCTTCATCTACAGTCAGGTCTTCCCGATCAATCGCAATATAACCCTTGCGATCAAACATGTAATTGACCGACCCGGTTTCACCTAAGGAACCCCCATTTTTATTAAAGGCCACTCGCACATTAGTTGCTGTTCGATTCCGATTATCCGTTAAGGTATACACCAAGATCGCCACGCCTTCTGGACCATATCCTTCATAAATAACTTCATCGTAATTTTCACCTTCACCAGCGGCACTGGCTTTTTTGATGGCTCGTTGGATATTGTCATTAGGCATATTTGCCGCTTTTGCCTTATCGAGAACCATTCGTAAAGAAGGATTTGAATCAGCGTCAGGTCCACCACTTTTTGCCGCCATGTATAACTCACGTGATAATTTTTGGAAAATTTTGCCACGTTTTGCATCTTGCGCATTTTTTCTCCCTTGAATATTCTTCCACTTAGAATGTCCTGCCATTCTTTACACCCACTTTCAATTAATGTAGGCATTGCCTACTTACCTCTCTATTTTAACAAAGATAGAGTCTAACAGCAAAGGCTTACAGAAATCATGTCACTATTACGAATCAATTCCATTCTATGAGCAATAATTATTAATTATAGCCAACTATTCTTTCCAAATGAGGTCAGAAATCTATCACTATCATCATTTTTTATGGCTGTATTCAAAAAATTCTGATTATCTTTTCGCAATAATCAGAACCTTGTTCATTTTTTAGTTATTACTTCTTAGTCTTGCACTAATGGATTCTTTCTTCTTTCTAAAGGAAAGAATTGGAATAAGAATACCTATTGCACCAACACTCACTATCATCCAAGCAAGAGCCCTCCAGGGGATAGTAAACTGCATATAACTTTCTTCTTTAAAAAGATTAAACAAGAAGTATGATATGGGGACCCCAATAATTAAAGTCAAGCCAATTGAAAGTACGAGATATTCGATACTTTCTACCATCACCATTTTTCTAATTTGTTTTCTGGTCATACCAATACTTTCTAAAATGGAAAATTCCTTATTCCGTTCCACAATTCCCGCTGTTATAACATTTACAAAATTAATCATAGCTATTAAAGCAAATAGAGTAATCAAAGCATTAGATATCATTGAAATTTCTTTAAGACTATTTTTCATTTCATCTCGAATATCTATTTTACTAACGACACCTATTCTATTATCTTTTTTTACTATAGCCTTTATTTGTTCATTTACGTCTCGAGCATTTTCAGACTCAAAATTCAGACGGATTTTTTCATAGATATAGGAGATCCCCATTTGATTCACTGCATCTTCATACAAATAGATATTGGGTGCTATCCCTGCTTTATCCGAAAGGCTTTGATTAGTAACAGCCGCTACTTCAACAGTTAAATTTTTCCCAGATACTTCACCATTCAACACTTTATTAACAAACTCTGATGTTTCATCAATATCTGTATTTAGTATCCCTATCTTTCCCTCATAAAAGTCAGCTTCGTCCACTTTACTAGTTAGCTCTTCTTGAATCTTTTTAAAATCCTCTTTACCAATTCCAACGACAAAGCCATAAAATTGGTTTGGATCTTTTTTTATATTTTCTTCTCCTTCACTTGCTGAAATTCTCATGTACTTTTTATAGTATTTATCCAGATAATTATTATACTTTTTGTGCTCATACTTAATTACCATTGGTGTAAAAGAAATTTTACTAATATTTTTTATTTCAGATTGGGAAAATAATTTCGTCATAATTGGGTCTGAAAAAACCTGCTTTGGCTGTTCATCTTCTCCTGATCCAGTTTGGTTTTCTAAAATAAGATCATCTTCCATATGAGCATTTACAAAATCTTCATCATTTCTGCTATAAATTAAAGTGTTAATCGTTATAAAAGTAGTAAATGCTAAAAATAACGATGTAATAACTAAGAAGGCTCTCCTTTTGTCTCTAAAAATATTCTTATTTGACATTGATAATAAACTAGTCCCTTTTAACCGTTTATGTCCCTGTTTATTTTTTTGAAAGCTCACACCTTTAGCTTCAACTACCGTACGCTTCATCGCTATTTTTATAGGAAAGCTCAATGAAACATATGTTGTAATGGAAACAAATAGACAGGAACAAATTATTGATGCCCCATTAAAACTGATTTTACTCACGCTAAAAAAAGCAATTCCACCAGGGATAATGAAATGATTAAAAGTCATACCTAAAGTTACACCAATTGGTATGCCAATGATTAACAAGAAGAATAATTGCTGCACAAACATTTTTTTGATTTGAGTATAGGTCATGCCAATTGCCCTATACAATCCAAAGACTTTGATATCCTTTACAAGTGAAATGTACATAACATTGAATATGACTAAATACGTTGCCAACAATACTAGTATTACTAATAATATACATCCTATTAAGATAATTAAAGTAGCTTTAGCCAGTTCATTATCGTATAAAAAAACTTGATTACTTGACACATCTAACTTTTTTTTCAACATCTCAACTTTTTCATTTCTGATAAATAACGAACTAAAACTTACATATGCTTTACTTGATTCTTCTGTACTATCATTATACCCACTCTTTTCCAAAAAGGATTTGGACACAAGAACCGATGGTGTACTATTTCCATTTAGTTCAGTCATATCTTTATAAATACCTGATAGAATGAACTCGTTCTCCTCAATACCATTCTTATCAATATACTTCATTGAAATTTTCATACCTAATCTAACATCTTTTATTGCTGCATCTCTAAGTGCAGCACTTGACATCATAATTTCGTTAATTTCTTTCGGATATCTTCCTTCCCACTCAACTAAAGCTGGGATTGTTTGTTTTTGCCAATTAATTGAGTCTTTCCACTTCAAAACAATTTTAACCGTTGTTTTATCATCAATGGAAATACCCGTTCCACAGGCTATTTGTTGCCCAGTAAATTTAACGTTAGACTGATTTCCTAAAATATTAAGTTGTTTTTCTGTTGGAGAGGTGAGAACTGCTTGATAATCCATACCATCTACATTTAATTTTTGTTTTTGAATAGCAGAACTATAATTAGTACTCGCATTTATTAGAATTATCAGTATCATTTGACATAAGATGATTGACGCTAACAGTAGTATATTTCTTTTTAGATTTTTCTTAAAATCTTTTATAGCAAGCTTTCTCATTATCTTTTTGTTTCTAGTCTCAAACATAAGATTACTCCTCACTCTCTTAAACTTCCATCTTCTATTCTAAGAACTCTATCAGCCATTTGAGCAATTGTTTCATCATGAGTAATCATCATAATCGTTTGCTTATATTTTTTCCCAGTCATTTTTAATAAGCCTAGAACATCTTGACTTGTTTTTGAGTCTAAGTTCCCTGTTGGTTCATCTGCTAAAATAATGGCTGGTTTTGTAGCAATAGCACGCGCAATGGCTACTCTCTGTTGCTGCCCTCCAGATAATTGATTCGGATAGAATTCAAGTTTATCCTGGATGCCAATTTGTCTAGTAATTTGATCAACAAATTCGTAATCGATTTTTTTTCCATCCAGTTGAATAGGTAATACAATATTTTCATAAACATTCAACAATGGTAATAAATTGAAATCTTGAAAAATAAAACCGATATTTCTTCTTCTAAAAATAGTTAACTCTTCTTCATTCATATCTTTAAAATTTACATCATCGACAAAAACATCTCCACTTGATGGATAATCTAATCCTCCAATTAAATTTAAAAGAGTTGATTTTCCACTACCTGAGGTGCCTACTATTGATACAAATTCGCTAGATTGAATAGTTAAATTAATGTCTCTCAAAGCATTTACCTTCAACATTCCATTATCATACTTTTTAAATACGTCTACTACTCTTACCGAGTTCATATTTCCCACTCCTATCTAAAACAATTATATAAACTAATTCTTTCGAGCTTATGTTAAAATTCTTTCAAAATTGACATAAAGAGGAATAATAAGTCCCAAAAATCGAACTCATTATTCCTCTTTTGGTAAAAATAATTTAACCTTTGTTCCGTTATCAATTTTAGATTCAACTATCATATACCCTTCTTGTTTTTCCATAATTTCTCTGGCTAAACTTAAACCTATACCAACACCTTGAATATGTTTCACTTTTTGACTTCGATAAAACCGTTGAAAGATGTGTGCCATATCCATTTGATCAATGCCAATCCCAGTATCTGAAACGATAATACAAACAAATAATTCTTGTACTTCTACTTCTACTAGAATACTTCCTTCAACAGTGTATTTTACACTGTTTTCAATGATAGTTGACAAAACTTCTTGCGTCCATTTGAGATCTGCAAAAATTGATGTAGATACATTTTTTAACTGATTATAGATTAAATCTAAATTCTTATTATCACATGCCACTCTATATTGCTCTAAACAAGGTACAATTATATCGTCAATCATGTAAACTTCTTTTCTACATTGTATAATCCCATTTTCTAACCTTGAAAGATGTAGTAAATTCTGTATCAGCCATTGTAATTTCTCAGCCTGATTAGTAATAGTTTGAACGTATTTTTTTTCTTTTACCTCTTTTTCTAATAACAATTCACTATATAAAATAATATTGGCAATCGGGGTTTTAGTTTGATGTGAAATATCTGAAATCAATTTTTCAATCTGTTTTTTTGATTGTTCATTCTCAACACGCTTTAACTCTTCGATTTTTGTATACTTAATCAGTCTATTCTTTAATGAAGAAAATTCAGTTTCTGTTTCTTTTTCTAATTGGCTAAGATTTGGAGTAGACAGTAACTCATGTAAATCTTCTAATAAGTTATAGACACTATTTGAAAAAAAATAGTAAGATACTAATTGAATAGCTATTAAAATAAATAATTCTAAAAAGATAATTGCTTTTGTCATTTCATAGTAGATGCTTATTCCTAGTGCTAAAACGATGCCCACATTCAATAAAATGAGAAACTTTTTTTTCATACTCATTCAAAATTCTCCCACTTATAGCCAATGCCATAAATGCTCTTAATATTTTTTGAACCAGAATCCATTTCCAATTTTTTTCGAAGTCGTTTAATTACAACCGCTAAAGCGTTCTCTTCAACATAATCTCCATCTATTCCCCAGACAAACTCAATTATCTTTTCTTTTTGCACTATTTGCCCTCTATTACTAACTAATACTTTTAATAATTTTTGCTCTGCATTACTTAAAAATACAGCCTGTCCTTTGCAAGTATAATTCATTGTCTCAAAATCAAAACAATAATTTTGATCAATGTAATTTTCATCAGTAATAGGAGCATGGTATCTTTTAATTACCGTTTCCACTCTTGCTCTGAGTACCATTAAATTAAAAGGTTTTATGATATAGTCATCTCCTCCTAATTCTAATCCGCGAATAACATCTATGTCGGTATCATTCGCACTAATAAAAATAACCGGACTATTACTTGAACGAAGTTTGACTATTTTACAAAATTCAATACCATTTCCATCTGGTAAGTTGATATCAAGTAATATCAAATCGAATGTTTGATTAATTTGTTCTTTTGCTTCCCTTAGAGAATATGCTTGAAAAATCTCAGTTGTATCATTTTCTAGGACAAATTTTATTCCTTCATTTAAGTCTATATCATCTTCCACAACAAGAATTTTTCTAATCAACAAATAATCACCTCTTTTTTATGAATTCCAAACTCGTTTCATTAACACTGGTTTAATGAGCCGACAATTATCATCCAGAGCTTCTTTTGTTTTTAAATCATCTATAGAAGCTGGGCAGGTCCAACAAAAAAGTTTCACTTCACACTCAGAATATTTTTCTGAATTCTTAGGATCTATTTTATCTAATGTTAAAGATATTTTTCTACTTCCATTTTCGGTTACATCTGTTAATTTGTCAATTTCAAAAATATTTCCCATTTTAAGTTCACTACGAATACAACTAGGGCAAGGATAAACGTTCCCTTGATAATCTATGAATACTTCCTTTTTCCCTGCAATACAAGAACAAATAGACAAAGGCTTATCCGAGTGCTCAACCATATAATCAGAGGGAATATACGTTTCCAATTCTGTTTTATCCGTAAATAAGAAAGAAGCAAGAAAAAATCGTTTCTAAGCATTGGCTCTCCGCCACTAAGCATAATTCTTTTAGGTTTCCATTCAATTATCTTATTTAACATTTCTTTCATTTGCTCTAAAGACAAATCAGATTCTTCTTTCATATTATTTGACGCATTCATACAGCATTGGGCACAGTGTAAATTACATCGATGGGTTATTTCTATCGATACTGTTTCATTAACAACTCCATACTTCTCGCCTGAACGACTAATTAAATTCATTTTTTTAAGTTTTTCAATTGTATTTTTTACAGATTGAAAACCCTCTACGGATTGAAATAAAGCTGATTCTATATCATCTACTAAATCTGCTTCGAGTAACTGAGTTAGAGTATCAAATGTTTCTTTCGATATCCTTATCCACGGATCATTTACAGTATTAGCCACTAATACATATCCGTTTGCTTTACTAGATACAATTTCTACATGGGTACCTATTTCTTTATCATATATATAATTCCTCCATTTATCATAAGAATATCAAAAAAAGTTGACACAATTCTTTCGGAATACTATCAATATTGACACTTTCGTTATTAACATTTCTTACATGTTCTAAAAAGACTTCAGTCAATCACATCCCATAGAACTCATATTCAAACCTTTTTTTGAAATCAAAAACATCAGATCATAACTAGCCCTTAAACCAGATGATTATCGACACGACAAAAAACAACTAAGAAAAATCTTCCTAGCTGCCTTTTCTCATGCGCTTGAACAAAATCACCATTAAACAAATCATGATGGCTGTCAACGCGCCCATGCTATCCAACATCACATCTTGAAATAAGGGAGTCCTTCCCCCTGTGAGCATTTGATGAAATTCATCTAAACCAGCATAACCAGTGGCGGCTAACCAACTAACTAAAGCCGTAATGCCAATATTTTTAATTCGCGGCTGTAACCCTAAAAACCAAGAACCTCCCAAGATAAAATAGGTGCCAAAGTGAGCGCCTTTCCGGATAAAAAACTCCACAAAACTGAAATAACCACTCTCCTCAATACTGACTGGACTATCAGCATAACTAAAACTAATCTTACTTAGACTTTCTTTAAAGGGTTCATTCTTCAACAATTTCTCTAATAACGACAACTGTGATTGTTGCTCATAAGTTTGAGAAGAACTAATAAAAAGCACGACCATGACCACTATCGCCACGGCAATGTAGACATTGCCATTTTTTACATGTTTATTTTTTGTCATTACGCTCATCTCCTTGTCCCTCTCTAATCCTACAAAAGATTTAGCTAATTAGCAATTGATTTCTGCTAATTAGTGCCTATTATGGCTTTTTTATACTATAATAGAAAGTAATTTGAAAGGAGCGACATTAATGACAAACTATTCACTTAACTGGGACTTGGAGTCTATTTTCCCTGGAGGCAGCAGCTCACCTGAACTACAGGCTCGCTTGGATTTATTAAACGATCAAATTTCTGCTTACGAAACAAATGTAACAGATTGGCAGCCAGAGCTAGATTTTCCCGAATTCAAGCTATTTGCTGAGCTTATTAAAGAATCAGACATCATTGAAAAAGGCTTTTCGGAAACTGGAAGCTTCATTAATGCTATCCAATCAGCAGATGTTCACGATAAAAAGACCAATACTTTATTTGGCAACTTGCACAGCTTAGGCACACTTTTCAGCAATGCTGAATTAATTTTTATCAAAAAATTAACAGCTATTGGTGGCGATCATTGGTCAAAACTTTTACAAACTGATCTGGCACAACAGCCCGGTATTGCCTTTAACTTAGAAGAAGCTCGACGAGACGGCCAAAAACTCCTAAGCGAAGCAGAAGAAAACATCATTAACCACCTCTCCGTCGATGGCTTTAACGCTTGGAGTTCTCATTACGATACCATTGTAGGTTCCATTGAAATTGACTACGCTGGTGAAATCCTATCAGCAGGCCAAGCCTTTAATAAAATGATGGGGGATCCTGATGCCAAGGTTCGGAAAGATCTTTTTGCTATCTGGGAAAAAACATGGGCAGACAAAGCCCCTCTTTTTGCTGACACCTTAAACCACTTAGACGGTTTCCGGATAACCAATAACCACCTTCATGGCATTGAGGATCATCTTGAAAAACCCTTGCAGTATAACCGCATGAAAAAGGAAACCTTAGATGCTATGTGGGGAGCCATTACTGAAAACAAACAATGTTTCACTGACTTCTTAAGACGCAAAGCCCAATTATTTGGTAAGGATAAGATGGAGTGGCAAGATCAAGACGCGCCAATTATCTTAGGAGACTTAACAGAAAAACGTTATTCATTTGACGAAGCAGCTGCCTTTATTATTGAAAACTTTGAGACCTTCAGCCCTAAAATGGCGACCTTTGCCAAAAAAGCTTTTGAAAACAGCTGGATTGAAGCAGAAGATCGCCCTGGTAAACGTCCTGGCGGGTATTGTACAGGTCTTGGTGAAAGTCAAGAATCCCGTATTTTCATGACCTACGGTGAATCGATTAATGAAGTTGCCACACTGGCTCATGAGTTGGGTCACGCCTTCCATTCAGAAGTCATGTGGGACATGCCTTTAATGAGTCAGGATTACGCTATGAATGTAGCGGAAACAGCCAGCACCTTTGCTGAATTAATCGTGGCTGATGCGACTCTAAAAAGTGCGGAAACCACCGAAGAAAAAATTAATTTATTAGACACTAAATTACAAAATGCCACAGCGATGTTTATGAATATCCATTCACGCTTTATTTTTGAAAATAACTTTTACACAGCACGGAAAGACAATGTCTTAACAGACGAAGACATCACACAATTAATGTTGGCTGCTCAGAAAGAATCATACCAAGATTCACTAGCAACTTATCATCCACATTTTTGGGCCAGTAAACTTCATTTCTTTATTGACAGTGTGCCATTTTATAATTTCCCCTATACCTTTGGTTATTTGTTTAGTAACGGCATTTACGCCTTTGCCCAACAAACAGAAGGCGATTTCGAAGACAACTATATCGCGCTACTAAGAGATACGGCTTCGATGACAACAGAAGACTTAGCAATGAAGCACTTAAACGTTGATTTAACACAACCAGACTTTTGGCAAGCTGGCATCGACATTGTGAAAAAAGACATTGCTGAATTTATGACATTAACCGAAGACTATATTTAGACATCTTTAAGAGGCAGTTACCTGCTGCCTCTTTTAAAGGAGGACTTATGTCAATTGGCGTTTTTAGCATCATTACAAATGAAAAAAAGAACTCTTATTAGTTAAACGCACTGATTCCCCTCTGTGGGATTTGCCAGGAGGAAGGTTGGAAGACGAATCCCTTGAACGGTGCGCTCGGAAAGCTTATGAGGAAACAGGTTACCCGATTGTCTTAGATTATAAAATAGGCACCTTTAACCGTCCGAAATTTAAGGACACCCAACATCTCTTTGCCGCAACTGTTGAATCAGGCAAACCATTAACTACCGGACCGGAAACTAAGGAATGACGCTGGTTTCAGCTTAATCGTTTGCCCATGGCAATGATTTCCAATCGGCGCAAACAGATTAATTGTTTTAAACAGGGAGACAAACACATTGAGCTAACCCTAACAGACAATCATCCTTTTTTACTGCTCCAACGATTGTTCCGACGATAAAAACAGGTACCTGAGACAACTCTCGGGTACCTGTTTGATTTACTTAAGCCCTTTAAAGCCAATGTCCTTCCGATAATGAAACTCGTCTAAATTCAACTGATTAAGGGCCTGATAAATCGCTGTTTGAGCCTCTGAAATCGTACGGCCTTTCCCGACCATAATAAACACCCGACCACCTGCTGAAACAAGCTTACCATCGACCTGGTCAACACCAGAGTAATAGACCGCCTGGCGAGACTCCCTAAGGTCTGGCAGCGCCACCCCTTTTGAATAACTCTCTGGATAACCTTTTGCTGCCACCATCACTCCAAGATGGACATGAGCATTATCCCACGTAATGGTCACTTCCTGATTTCCTAAAATACCAGTAATAACTTCTGCCAAATCACTGGTCATATGCTCCAACAAAACTTGAGTTTCAGGATCACCCATCCGAGCATTAAACTCAATTACCTTTGGCCCATCTTGGGTCGCGATTAAACCGGCATATAACACACCGGTATAATCATAACCATCTGCCTTTAGCCCAGCAATCGTTGGTCTGAGGATTTTTTCAATCGCTGTCTCAATCATCTCTGCCGCAATTTGTGGGACAGGGCAATACGCGCCCATCCCGCCGGTGTTTAAACCCGTATCTCCTTCAAAAACTCGCTTATGATCTTGCGCAATTTCCAAAGGATAGATTCTTCCCTGATGAACAAAGGCCAGTAAAGAAAATTCTTCTCCTACTATGAACTCTTCAATTACCACTCGCTTGGAACTGTCTCCAAAGCGCCCCCCTAAAAGCTCCCCTAAAGCAAGAATGGCTTCTTCCTCCGTTTCAGGAATAATCACCCCTTTCCCTTCAGCTAAGCCATCTGCCTTTAACACCAAAGGCATTCCCTTCATTTCCACATAAGCAACTGCTTCTGCTAACTGATCAAAGACTTGATAGTCTCCAGTTGGAATCTTATGACGAACCATCAACTCTTTGGCAAATTCCTTTGAGCCTTCGATTTGCGCACACGCCTTATTCGGGCCAAAAACCCTTAAACCAGCTTTTTCAAAATCATCGACAATTCCGGCCACTAAGGGCTGCTCCGGTCCAACAAAGGTCCAGTCAATCTGCTGAGTCATGGCAAAGTCAATCAATCCGCTATGATCCCGTTGCTCAATCCCGACCAGCTGAATGCCATCATGACTCATACCTGGATTTCCTGGGGCACAATAAACATCGCTCACTAAGGGACTTGCTAATAATTTCTTACTGATCGCATGCTCCCGACCACCACTTCCAATAACTAAAAGTTTCATCCTTCCATCCTCTCTAATGCTTAAAGTGGCGAACGCCCGTAAAGATCATGGCTATGCCTAATTCATTGGCCTTATCAATTGATTGTTGATCCTTAATACTGCCCCCTGGTTGAATAATAGCACCTATCCCATGCTCAGCCGCATAACTGACACAATCATCCATTGGGAAAAAGGCATCACTAGCCATAACAGTTCCTGCCAATGACCCAATGGACGTCTCAGCCTGTTCAATAGCAATCTTAACGGAGCCAATCCGATTCATTTGACCCGCGCCGATTCCTAAGGTTTGATCCTTTTTAGCAATCACTATGGCGTTGCTTTTAACGTGCTTCACCACATGCCAAGCAAACTCCAAAGCTTTAATCTCATCTGAGGTGGGTGGCGTGTCCGTCACCACTTGCCAACTTTCGACTTGCTCTTTTAAAGTATCACCCTCTTGGATTAACAAGCCCCCCATAACTGAGGTTAGCTCTAATTTCGCTGCCTGGTCCGTTGTCTCTGGAAAATCCACCGTCATCAGACGAATATTTTTCTTTTTACTTAAGATAGCCAAGGCCTCATCCGTAAAACTTGGCGCAATAATAATTTCTAAAAATAGTTCGCTCATCTTCTCAGCTGTCGCCACATCCACTTGGCGGTTTAGAGCAATGATCCCTCCAAATATGGAAGTTGAATCAGCTTCATAAGCGTGAGTATAGGCCTCAAAAATCGTCTTGCCTAAACCAACCCCACATGGGTTCATGTGCTTAACTGCTACAACGGCAGGCTCTTGATACTCATTAACGATTCGCAGAGCCGCATCGGCATCATGAATATTGTTATAAGACAACTCTTTACCATGCAATTGTTTTGCTTCAGCAATCGAATAAGTCACAGGTAACACATCCCCATAAAAGCTGGCTTGTTGATGGCCATTTTCACCATAACGTAACCCTTGTTTTTTCTCATACGTCACCGTTACTTTTTCAGGATAGGTCTCTCCTACTTCAGCCGTTAAATAAGCGGCAATTAAAGCATCATAGGCAGCTGTATGACGAAAGACTTTAGCTGCTAAACGTTTCCGAGTCATCACCGTTGTCTGGCCATTGGCTTTAACTTCATCTAACACAACCTGATAGTCAGCTGGATCCACAACAACAGTTACCGCTGCAAAGTTTTTAGCGCCACTGCGCAACATGCTTGGCCCACCAATATCAATTTGTTCAACCGCTTCTTCCAAGGTAGTGTTTTCCTTGGCTATCGTTTCTTTAAACGGATAAAGGTTCACTACCACGTAATCAATCCATTGAATCTCATGTTCCTTTACAGCCGCTACATGGCTAGCTAAATCTCTTCGACCAAGTAAACCACCATGAATTTTTGGGTGCAAGGTTTTAACACGACCATCCAACATTTCAGGAAAATCCGTTACCTCTTCAATGCCGATCGTTGGAATACCGCAATCCGTTAAGTAACTTTTAGTCCCACCAGTTGAAATAATGTCGATGCCCGCCTCAACTAATCCTTTAGCTAATCCCTCAATACCTGTTTTATCAGAAACACTAATCAATGCTCTTTTCATGATAACGCCCTTTCTTTGCCTTCTTTGTTAAACGCGTTTAAATCTTGTTTATTCTGTTGCTTATCGCTTTTAATACTTCGACGTATAATCGATGTTCCACCTGATGAATTCGATCTTCTAAAGAAACCACATCGTCCTCAGGTAAAATCCTTACTTTTTCTTGGGCAATAATCGGTCCCGTGTCAATCCCTTCATCAATAAAATGAATGGTAACCCCCGTTTCACTAACCCCTGCTTCAAAGGCATCACGAATGCCATGAAGACCTGGGAAAGCCGGTAATAAGGACGGATGAATGTTCATAATTTTTTGAGGATAAGCCTTTAATAAGCCTGAACCGATTAAACGCATATAACCTGCTAGCACAATCCATTCCACCTCATATGCAGCTAATACACTTAACACATCGTTCTCATAAGCTGCTCTACTGGAAAAACTCTTCGGTGAGAATGTCACCACCGGAATCCCCCACTTTTCAGCCCGCTGGATAACAGGGGCTTCTGGCTGATCACTAAAAAGGAGGGCTACCTCGAGGGCTAGTTCCTGACGATGGACAGCCGAGACAATGGCTTCGAAGTTACTGCCACTCCCCGAAGCAAAGACAGCGACTCTCATAAAGACTCCGCAAAATGAATCGTCTGATCAGCGTCTGCAGTGACCTGGCCGATTAGGTAGCTAGCTTCTCCCTGTTCTTTCAACAAGTCTCGAACCTGATCAACCTTTTCAGGTGAAACAGCCAAGACCATCCCGATTCCCATATTAAAAATCTCATACATCTCTCGGTAAGTCAACGATCCCACCGTTCCTAAGACGTCAAAAATTGGCAAGACTGGCCAAGACCCTTCGTTAATGACCCCACCTAAGCCAGCGGGCAACATCCGAGGGATATTTTCAACAAAGCCGCCTCCAGTTATGTGCGCAATGCCATTAACTAAACTAGCTTCAATCAGCGGTTTCAAACTCTTCACATAGATTTTAGTCGGTTTCAATAATTCCTCACCTAAACTGACATCACCTAGGGCTTCAAACTGGCTTTCATAACCATAGTCATTGTCTTTGAAAAAGAGCTTGCGCACCAAGGAGTAGCCATTTGAATGAATACCACTTGAACTTAAACCAATTAGAATATCCCCTTCTTTGACATTTTCCGCCTGAATCAACTGGCTTTTTTCAGCCATGCCAACCGTGAAACCCGCCACATCATAATGAGACTTGTGATACATATCAGGCATCTCCGCCGTTTCACCACCAATTAAAGCCGCTCCTGCTTGAACACACCCTTCAGCAATTCCAGCCACAATCTCTTCAACAATCGCCGGTTCCACTTTACTGGTGGCAATATAATCTAAAAAGAATAAGGGCAAGGCCCCTTGAGCAATAATATCGTTAACGCACATAGCCACGCAATCAATGCCAATCGATTGATGTTTACCTTGTTCAATCGCCACTAACAATTTCGTGCCAACTCCGTCTGTCCCTGATACTAAGACCGGCTCTTTAACCCTCATTTGGGACAAATCGAAAGCACCACCAAAGCCCCCAACCTCGCCAAGTGTTTCCGGTCGCTGAGTCCGATCAATATGTTTTTTCATCCGTTGGACACTTTCATAACCTGCCGTCACATCGACACCTGCTTTACCATATGCATTCATCAGTCATTTCCCTCGCTTCTATCGTGATGTGCCATAATATAATGGGTTAACTCGTCTACATTCTCAGCTCCTTGAATGGACGCTAAATATTCTACTTCATAGTCATATAATGGCGTCGGATAATCACCGGTAAAATAAGATAAACACAAGCCACCATCCTCATATTCAGGATAGGGTTTGCCGATCCCTTCGACCAACCCTTCCACACTTAAATAGGCTAATGAATCCGCTCCAATCAACCGACACACTTGATCAATGGAATAATTGGCTCCGATTAATTCTTCACGGGTGCGAATATCAATCCCGTAATAACAAGGATAAATCAAGGGAGGTGACGCCACTCGAACGTGCACTTCTTTCGCATTAGCTTCCCGTAACAATTGAACAATCCGCTTCACAGTAGTGCCACGAACGATGGAATCATCGATGATCACCACACGCTTGCCTTCAACTACTCCACGAACGGCAGATAGCTTCATGCGGACACCTTGTTCCCGTAAAGCTTGAGAGGGCTGAATAAAGGTCCGAGCCACGTAACGATTTTTAATCAACCCTAACTCATAAGGCAACCCTGCCTCTTCAGCATACCCAATGGCAGCGGAAATACTTGAGTCAGGAACCCCCGTCACCACATCTGCTTCAACAAAGGCTTCTTGAGCCAACTTCTTGCCGCAACGCTTCCGGGCAGAATGAACGTTAATACCCGCAATATCCGAATCAGGTCGAGCAAAGTAGATGTACTCCATGCTGCAAATCGCCGGCCGAATATCATCTGTAAACCGGCTAATATGGAGACCCTCATCATTAATAACAACTAACTCTCCTGGTTGGACATCTTGAATAAATTCTGCTCCCACCGTATCAAAGGCACAGGTTTCTGATGCCACCACGTAAGACTCGTTAATCTTGCCGATGGACAAAGGACGAAAACCATTCGGATCCAACGCCGCATACAAGGCATCTTCCGTCAATAACAAATAGGCAAACCCACCTTTAACCTGTTGCAGTGCCGAACGCAAATTTTCCACAAAACTACCTTTCCCCGCCCGCTTCAGCAAATGAGCCAAAGCCTCTGTATCAGAAGACGTTTGGAAAATAGCGCCTCCTACTTCCAACTCCTTGCGCAAGCTGCGAGCATTGGTTAGATTGCCATTATGTGCCAAACCAAAGGAATCCTCTTGAAAATGAAACAAAAAGGGTTGAACATTCGCTAAATCCTTATTACCAGAAGTAGCGTAACGAACATGCCCAATAGCGGCTGTCCCAGTCAAGTCCTGAAGTTCATTGGCTGAAAAAACCTCTGCCAACAATCCCAGACCCCGGTGCCCCTTTAAGGACTGGCCGTCTGTCGAAACAATGCCGGCCCCTTCCTGTCCACGATGCTGCAAACTGTGCAAGCCATAGTAGGTAATATCTGCTGCTAAGCCGTTGTTCCAAATGCCAAACAACCCACATTCTTCATTTAAGCTTTTGATTTCATTAGACACGGAATAGCTCCTTCCCATAAACCTTTCAACTGATCAATATTCCCGGTCACTACCGTTTCTTTCGTCGCAATTTTCACTAAACTGTCTGCTTTTACTTTTCCAATTAACTGACCCGCTTGTCCTACTAAACTTTCAAACTCATCTTGGTCATCCCCTTTGACTGTCACCAAAAAGCGAGACTGACTTTCTGCAAACAACTGGGCATTGGTTACCCCAACTGCCACATCAAAACCTAGACCACGTTCAAAGCCAGCTTCAGCCAAAGCAACCCCTAATCCACCTTCAGCTAAATCGTGTGCACTACGAATCAAGCCTTTTTGAATCCCCTCTAAGACAAATCCTTGATGTTTTTTCTCCTGAACTAAATCCAAGGCTCTTAATGACCCAAAGATGTCACCTGTTAACATTTTTTGGAGCTCACTGCCATGATAATCATGGCCCGTATCACCAATCAAATAAATCAAGTCGTCTGCTGCTTTAAAACCCTGAGTTGTAACATGAGTTAAATCACTGATCAAGCCCACCATACCAATAACTGGCGTTGGATAAACAGCTTGACCATTGGTTTCATTGTATAAGGACACGTTACCCGAAATAACCGGCGTATCCAGCACTTCACAAGCTGCGGAAATCCCATCAGCAGAGGTCCATAATTCCCAGAAAACCTCTTCTTTGTCGGGACTGCCATAATTCAAGCAATCCGTAATCGCCAAAGGTTGCCCCCCGCTACAAATAATATTGCGCGCAGCTTCTGCAACCGCAATTTGACCACCGACTTCTGGATTTAAATACAAGTAACGCCCATTACAATCCATGGTCAATGCCAAGCCTTTATTCGTTCCCTTGATTCGAACCACGGCAGCATCACTTCCTGGTTTAACTACCGTATTCGTCTTCACTTGAGAATCATAAGTCTCATAAAATGACTGTTTTGACGCGATCGTCGGTTGTTGCAATAACTGTTCCAATGTCTCAGTTGGATTAACCACTTCTGGCAGATAGGCTTCCATAGCAGCGAATTCTTGAATACGAGCTGGCTCAGTATAAGCCTTGTGATAGGTTGGCGCCTCTTCTGCCAAGGCATCCACTGGTAAATCTGCCACTAATTGACCATGATGGTACAATTTATATTGGCCATCTGAGGTTACATGGCCGATGACCACAGCATCTAGCCCATAGCCTTCAAATAAGGATTTAACCCGATTTTCCGCCCCTTTTGTCACACACAATAACATCCGCTCTTGAGACTCTGATAACATCATTTCGTAAGGGGTCATTTCCGTTTCCCTTTGAGGCACATCATCTAAATTTAAGTGTAAACCACTGCCTGCTTTAGAAGCCATCTCAGAACTCGATGAGACGAGACCAGCTGCCCCCATATCTTGAATTCCCACTAAAATATCAGCGTGATCGCGAATCAATTCCAAACACGCATCCATCAATAGTTTTTCCATAAAAGGATCCCCAACTTGGACCGCTGACCGTTGACTTTCCTCTTCATCGCTAAATTCTTCCGATGCAAATGTTGCCCCGTGAATGCCGTCTCGACCAGTTTTAGCCCCTACATACATAATCGGATTCCCTTCACCTTTGGCTTGCCCTTTTTGAATATCAGCGTGATCAATTAAGCCGACACACATGGCATTGACTAGGGGATTCCCCTCATAACAAGGATCAAAAGCCACTTCACCACCAACCGTTGGAATGCCGATACAGTTACCATAAAAGGAAATTCCCGCCACCACTTCTTCCGCTAAATAACGGGTTCGGGCATTAGTCAGTTCACCAAAGCGCAGTGAATCCAAAATAGCAATTGGTTCAGCTCCCATACTAAAGATGTCACGAATAATTCCACCTACACCTGTAGCCGCGCCTTGAAAAGGCTCAATTGCTGAAGGATGATTATGACTCTCAGCCTTAAAGACCACAGCCTGATTATCACCAATATCAACGATACCAGCTCCTTCACCAGGTCCTTGTAAAACTTGAGGTCCTGATGTTGGGAATTTTTTCAACACCACTTTTGAATTTTTATAAGAGCAATGTTCGCTCCACATCACGGAAAACAGGCCTGTTTCGGTGTAATTAGGTAAACGACCAAGAATATCATCAGCAATTAAACGATATTCCTCATCTGTTAAGCCCCATTCAGCATATATTTTCTGATCTTTGACTTCTTGAGGAGTTGGTTCTATCTTCATCTTATACGGTCACCTTTCCTAAATGGTTAATAATCGATTGAAAAAATGCCACGCCATCTGTTGAACCTAACAGGTCCTCCATCGCACGCTCTGGATGAGGCATCATGCCTAAGACATTACCTGCTTTATTGGTAATCCCAGCAATATTGCCCAAGCTACCATTGGGATTGTTGTCACGATAAGTAAAGACGATTTGATTATTCGCCTCTAACTCCGCTAAAGTTTCCTCGTCGCAATAATAATTTCCTTCTCCATGAGCAATTGGCAAACTGATTTCTTCATCCGATTCATAAGCATTGGTAAAGATTGTCTGATTATTCACTACCTTTAAGGGAGCCGAGCCACAGACGAATTTCAACTGTTCATTAGGCTTTAAGGCACCAGGTAAAAGCCCTGCCTCCACTAAAATTTGAAACCCATTACAGGTCCCAAAAACAGGCTTGCCACTTTCTGCAAAATCGATAATAGCTGGCATAATATTGGCAAAACGAGCAATCGCCCCGCAACGCAAATAATCCCCATATGAAAAGCCACCAGGTAGTAAAACCACGTCAAACCCAGCCAAACTGCTTTCATGATGAGACACAAGGGAGGCACTAGCTCCCATAACTTCATTAACGGCATGAAAGATATCCTTGTCACAATTCGATCCAGGAAATGTTACCACAGCAAATTTCACGATTAATTGACCTCCTTGATATCATAACGGTACGATTCCAACACTTCGTTTGCCAATAACTGCTGACACAATTCTGCTACCACTTGCTCCACAGGTCGCTGGCTTTTTTCAATCGTTAATTCAAAGTACTTCCCAATACGGACATCGGCTACTTCTTGGAATTCCAAACGATGAATCGCATGTTTAACCGCCTCACCTTGAGGATCTAAAATCGATTCCTTATACGTTACAAACACTTCTACTTGATACATGCTACGCCTACTTTCAATCAGTTATTTTTTATTGTGCTAATGCCTGTTTCAACCGTGCCAAAACCTCTTGATAAACCCCAATTAAATCCCCTGTTTCTTTGCGGTAAACATCTTTATCTAAGGATTTCCCCGTCTCCCTATCCCATAAGCGACAGGTATCTGGTGTGATTTCATCGGCTAGCAAAAGCTCGCCAGATGGGGTAACACCATACTCCACTTTAAAATCAACCAAGGTTAGGCCAATCTTCTCAAAAAGTGGCATCAATGTTTGATTTAACTCTAAAGTCTGCGCTTTAATTTGAGCCACTTGTTCCGCTGTGGCGATTTTCAAAACGGTCACATGAGCGTCATTCATCATCGGATCATCTAAAGCATCATTTTTGTAGTAAAACTCAATCAACGGATTCAAAACGGTTCCTTCTACTGCGTTAAACTTCTTAACAAAACTGCCTGTTGCCACGTTTCTCAAAACCACTTCTAAAGGAATCATCGCCACTTTTGTTACCAACTGCTCTGTCGGTGATACCTCTTTAATAAAATGATTGGCAATTCCCTGTTCACTTAGATACTTAAAAATCAAACTGGTAATTTGATTATTTAATTGTCCTTTGCCACTCATTTGATCTTTGCGCAATCCATTTAAGGCGGTCGCCTGATCAAGATAGACTACCTGCAAAACACCTGGCTCTGAAGTAGTGTACAACTCTTTCGCTTTTCCACTGTATACTAATTGTCCTTTGCTCAATTCTCAGCCCCCTTAACTTTAAACACGAACATTAAAACGATTGACGAATAAATCATACGACATTCATTTCTTTCATTTATCTTAACAAGTATCCTCAGCAAAGTCAAAGTAAAATACACACTTTATAGCAACTAACTAACCAATCGTTCGTCTTTTACCCAAAAACAGAATATTACCTCTTACACTTATCACTTTACAACCATTTAAACGAACTTTAGTTAGTAACAACCTTTTCCAACAGTTCCTTATTAAGGTCGTCCCAACTTCTCCAAGTATCGTTTAGACAGACTGGTTAACCTAAGACAGAATGATCCAAAAATTCATTTTTCTTGATAAAAGTCGGAGGGATGCCACAATCACCTGTTTTCATTTTAGAAAGGAACCTGACAATGGGGAACAAAAAAAAGAACACTATCAGCGAGTGTTCTCCTTTTGTTAGTTAGTCCCAAATATGTTCGCCTTTAATTTCAGCTAACGTGTCCTCACAATTTTTCGTCAAAATCGTCACATGACCCATCTTCCGATTTTCTTTGGCTTCTGTTTTTCCATAAAAGTGAACGTGCCATTCAGCTTTTTGTAACAGGGTCTCGTAAATAGGGGCCACATGTTGCCCCAAAATATTAACCATCACCGCTGGTTGTAGTAAGTTCACCTCTGGTAAAGGCCGTTGGCAAATACTTAATATATGTAAATCAAACTGAGAATAGTCACACGCTTCTATAGAATAATGCCCAGAATTATGAGGACGAGGAGCCAGTTCGTTAATAATTACCGTCTCTCCAATAAAAAATTCAATCCCTAATACGCCACATAACTTAAGTTTCTCAGCTAACGCTTTCGCTAATACTTGAATCTCCGATTGAACGGCTGGTGTCACACGTGCTGGCACAATTGACTGATGTAAGATATTCTGTCGGTGTTCATTTTCTGAAACTGGAAACACGGCAATCTCGCCAGCCAGGTTACGACTGACCATAATAGACACTTCTTTTTCAAAACTCACCCACTGCTCAAGGACACAGGTTCCACCCACTAATAATTCTCTGGCAAGGCTCAAATCTTCAGACGTTTTCAAAACCACTTGACCATGACCATCGTAACCACCGCGAATGGTTTTTAAGACACTGGGATAACCAATGGTTTCAATTGCGCGATCCAGCTCTGCTACCTGTTCAGCCATCTCATAGGAGGCTACTGGAAAACCATGTTCACTCAAAAAATTCTTTTCTAGTTGACGATTTTGCGTCACTTCCAAAACCGTCACCCCTTGTGGAACGAAGACCTGCTCACGAACACGATCTAATGCTTCTGCGTCAATATTCTCGAACTCATAGGTCAACACATCACATCGTTCGGCCATTTCAGCTAGTGCCATATCATCACTGTACTCACCAACAATTTGCCATGTAGCCACTTGACCAGCAGGACAATCGACCTGTGGATCTAGGACACCTACTTTATAACCCATTGACTGAGCTGAAAAAGCCAACATACGTCCTAACTGCCCACCACCGATTATGCCAATGGTTTCACCTGGTAAAATTGCCTTAGCGTAATTCATCACTGGCCTCCATCACTTGCTCAGCTCGTTCCTGACGCTTAGTTATTAGTTTCTGCTGCAACTGATCATCTTGAAGACCTATGATCTGGGCCGCTAAAAGACCGGCGTTTGTCGCTCCAGCTTCCCCGATGGCCACCGTTGCAACTGGAACGCCACCAGGCATTTGGACAATTGACAACAACGAGTCCAATCCATTCAATGTTCGGGATTTAATTGGAACACCGATGACAGGTAAGATTGTTTTGGCCGCCACCATTCCAGGTAAATGAGCTGCCCCACCTGCTCCTGCAATAATCACTTGAATCCCTCTAGCTTGAGCCTTTTCGGCAAATTCAAACATGTAATCAGGTGTTCGATGAGCCGACACCACTTGTTTTTCATACTCAATTCCATACTCCTCCAACACATGGCAAGCAAGTTTCATGGTTTCCCAATCGGATGTGCTTCCCATGATAACCGATACTTTGACTGACATCATATAGCCTCCTATAAAAACTTTTTGATTTTTTTAACACTGATATCACCCATGGTCAACCAAGTGAACCCTTCAGGTTTCAGCCTAAATTTAACTCTAGTTTAACAAGTGATATCTCATTCGTCAATGTTTTTCACGAACGATATAGTTAAAAAATAACAAATAGTTCGTTTTAATTCAAATAGAACACTAAAAGCATCCTCTTTTGTCTAATGGAAGACCATCTAGTATACTTAATATAATTAAGAAGGAGGTATAAAGCATGAAAATTCTCATCATTGGTGCACATGGCAAGATTGGCAAACTGCTAGTAGAAAAGCTGGCAAAAGTACCTGACTATCACGTTTTTGGCATGATACGCAAAGAAGAACAAATTCCTGTAATAAAAGAATTAGGTGGCACTCCCATCATCGCTGATTTAGAAAGAGATTTCAGCTCAGCCTATTATGAAATCGACACCGTCATCTTCACGGCTGGCTCAGGTGGTCATACTGGTCCCGATAAAACCATTGCCATCGATCAAAATGCCGCCATTCACGCTATTAATCTGGCGAAATCTCATCACACTAGGTTTGTGATGATCAGTACAGTAGGTGCTGGGCAACCAGAAAAAGGCCCTGACTCACTGGCAACTTACCTTAAAGCGAAAGGCAAAGCTGACGACGCCCTTCAGCAAAGTCAGCTCAATTACACCATTATTCGTCCGACAACATTGACAGATGAGTTACCAACAGGAAAGATTGCACAAGTCGATTCTTTAGGTGGCTCCACCATAACTCGCAGTGATGTCGCCACATTTGTCGAAACCATTCTGCCTTTACCCTCCACCTATGGTCATATTTACACCATTAAAAATGGTGATATTCCGATTGAAGAATTTCTATAACCAAAAAGGTGCTCACTATTCTGTAGAGAAGTGAGCACCTTTTTCCTATTACTGCTGATTAAAAATGAATGGGTAACCCCTGGGCAAGCTCCGCCACATCCATCACAGCCTCAGATAAGGTCGGATGACCATGAATTGTCAAAGAAAGATCCTCGACAGTCAAACTAGCTTCCACTGCGAGACTAATCTCTGTAATCAATTCACTGGCGTTGGCCCCAACAATTTGTCCCCCAATAATTCGTTGATCTGCTGCCACAATCAACCTGATAAAGCCCTCAGTCTGATTGAGTGAGATTGCTCGACCATTGGCTTGTAAGGGAAACTCATAAGAAGTAGCAGATAGCGACTGTTTCTTAGCCTCTGCTAATGTGAAGCCTGTCGTTGCCAACTCTGGTGTTGTGAAACAAATAGCTGGCATCGCCTGATAATCCTTTTGGACCTTTCTACCAACAATCACTTCCGCCACAACTTTTGCGTCGTAACTGGCCTTATGAGCCAGCGCCAACCCTTCAACCACATCGCCAATGGCATAAATAGCTGGATTAGCACTACGGTATTGAGAATCCACGGGAATTAAACCACGAGCATCCACTGAAATCCCCGCTGTATCCAGTCCTAAATGATCGGTATTTGGTTGCCGGCCCACGGTCACCATCACATAATCAGCCGTCACCGTCTGTTGTTTCCCTGCGGCTTCATAAGTGACCTCCACATAAGTATCAAAGCTGACAGCCTTTTGAGCCACAGCATTGATCACACTTTCTATGCCTTTTTGCTTAAAACTCTTTTCCACGGCTAAGACCATGTCCTTTTCATAACTAGGCAATAACTGATTAGAGCCTTCTAACAACGTGACCTTACTTCCCAAATCAGCATAGGCACTTCCCAGCTCTGACCCGATGACCCCACCCCCAATAATCACAAGTTCCTTAGGAATCTCCTTTAAATTCAGTCCCCCAGTCGAATCTAAAATCCGACCACCAAAAGGAAAGCCTTTAATTTCGATTGGTCGACTGCCTGTTGCAATGACAGCTTCTTGAAAAGAGTAATGCTTTGAGTCATGAGCCGTCACGATTTCCACTTGTTGCCTGCCAGTAAATCGAGCGGTCCCTTTAATCACTTTAACGTTATTTTTCTTTAACAGTTGCGCAATTCCAGCCGTTAAGCCGCGAACAACCGTCTCATTTTTCCAGCGTTGGGTCTGTGAGAAGTCCATCTCGGCCCCTGCCACATTCAAACCGAGAAATTGAGACGTCTGACTTTCTTGATAGCGATGCCCTGCCGTAATTAAAGCTTTGGAGGGAATACATCCCACATTTAGACAGACACCACCGATTGCCTCTTTTTCCACAATCGTGACAGCTTTCCCCAGTTGTGCTGCCCGAATCGCCGCTACATAGCCACCAGGACCAGAACCGATTACCAGTGTTTCAATCTCTTCTTTCGTCAAATTGTTTCACACCCTTTCTCCCTTACACCAACAATTGGTAAGGTCTCTCTAATAAATCAACTAACACCGATAAAAATGCGGCAACAGGAGCACCATCAATTGCCCTGTGATCGAAAGATAAACTAAGGGTTAAGCATGAACCCATTTCCAAACCGCCACTTTCGGTTTGATACGGCGCCTCATAGATACTGCTTACCCCTAAAATCGCAACCTCTGGCGCATTGATGACTGGGTTAAACTGTCTGACAACTCCAGGCCCCAGAGAACTAATAGTAAAAGTACCGTCAGCTAGTTGATCACCTGTTAACCGCCCATTTCGAGCCGCAGCTGCCCCTTGTTTTACTGCTGTGGTCAACTCAGATAGCGTCATTAAATCAGCGTTTTTTATGACAGGAACGACTAAACCATCCTCAAGAGAAACTGCCACGCCCATATTAACATGAGAAAACTCATGAATGCCATCGTCCATCGCTCGTGCATTCAAACGTGGAAACTGCTTTAAGGCAATCGTGACAGCCTTAATTAGAATCTCCGTATAACTCAGCCGTTGTGAGGTCTGTTCTTCAATGATTGGCAGTAATTGTTGGCGCAGTCGCACGACTTCCCTTAGATCAACTTGTGCGTCCATGGTCACATGTGGCAAGTTATTTTTACTGGCAGTCATCCTGTCAGCAATAACCTTTCGCATTCCTCCCCAAGGAATTACCACTTCTTCATTAAGCATCACGGTTTCCTCATTTACAGGTGAAACACCTTGGACATCGCTTAAGTGAATTCTACCGTTGGTACCACTGCCAATTAGTTGGGACAAATCGAGTCCTTTTTCACGAGCTAACTTGCGAGCAGCAGGCGTTGCGCGAATCCCTTCGCCAATGATAGAGGCAACAGGACGGGTGACGACGGCTTTATCCTCTCTTTCTGGCAAATCTGACTCGGTCGTATGGGAGATTTCAGGAGCTTCCGGTACCTCTTCTCCCAATTCACCAATGTAAGCCACCACCGAATTAATCGGGGCACTTTCATCAATGTCATAATATCGTTTCAACAAAATGCCTTCTTCATAGGCTTCCACTTCAATGGCAATTTTATCTGTCATCACTTCAAAAATAGCCTCACCAACTTCAACTGGATCGCCTTCTTCTTTAAACCACTGGGTAATACTGCCTTCAGCCATGGTTGAACTAAGCTTGGGCATCAATACTTCATGAGCCATTAGATAACCTCCTGATTAACACGCTTTTTAATCCTCAAAGGATTGTAGCCTCTCTCCTTAGATGATCTTTCACTTTCATCATACATTTCCTGCCATCCCACTAGCCTTTTGCCATCATTTTTTGACAAGCTGCCACAATATCTGCTACTTGAGGCACAGCCATTTTCTCTAAATCCGGGTGATAAGGAATCGGAACTTCTTCTCCAGCCAAACGAATAATCGGCGCATCCAGAAAATCAAAGGATTCATTTTCCACAATCACACTGGCTAACTCTGCGCTAAAGCCACTCCGCTTAACCGCCTCTGTCACCACAATTGCCCGTCCTGTTTTCTTAACTGACTCAATAATCGTCTGCTTATCTAAAGGGACAATCGTCCTTGGGTCGACAATTTCAACCCCAATGCCTTCTTTTGCTAATAGATCTGCTGCCTCCAAGGCCTTATGAACCATAATCCCTGTGGCAACAATCGTAATGTCTTCCCCTTGACGTTTAATATCTGCCACACCTAAAGGAATCGTGTACTTCCCTTCTGGAACGTCACTGCTAGTTTTATAACAGAGCTTGTGTTCATAAAACATCACCGGGTTATCATCTTCAATGGCCGCATGTAACAGACCTTTCGCGTCATAAGCGGTCGCCGGCTGAACCACTTTCAACCCAGGAATATGAGCAGTCCAATTTTCCAAACTTTGGGAGTGCTGAGCGGCAGCCCCAGTTCCTGAACCACCTGGGGTTCTCATTACCAACGGAATTTTAGCTTTCCCGCCATACATGTAATGAATTTTTGCCGCTTGATTGACAATTTGATCGAGGGCAATCGTAATAAAATCGGAAAACTGTAACTCATAAACAGGGCGCATCCCTGTCATCGCCGCACCAACTGCCGTGCCGGCTATGGCACTTTCAGAAATAGGCGTTGAGCGAACTCGGTCTTCCCCAAATTCTTCAACCAAACCACGAGTCACACCAAAAGCCCCACCATAGACACCGATATCTTCTCCCATCAAAAAAACATCTTGATCTGCCGTCATCGCCTCCCTTAAGGCCTCTCTGACTGCTTCTAAATAGGTTATTTCACGCATTCGACTTCCTCCTGTTTGAACAAACTTTTCGACTCACCCTTACTTGGCATAGACATCCTCATACAGGGCACGCGCTTCAGGCATCTCGCCTGCTTCTGCAAATGCCACCGCCTCTTCAATGGCATCCTTGGCCTTTAAACGAATCACTTCCGCTTGCTCTTCCGTTAAAATTCCCGCTTCTATAAAACGCTCTTTAGCCAATTTGATTGGGTCACGTTGTTTGCGCCACCTTTCTTCTTCCTCTTTTGTCCGGTACTTTTTGGCATCTGATTTAGAATGGCCTTTCCAACGATAGGTTAAGGCTTCAATAATCGTTGGGCCTCCCCCTCTTCTGGCTTTTTCAACGGCCTCATAAGTGGCGTCAATCACATCAATCACATTGTTTCCATCAATCGTCACGCCCTGGATCCCATATGCGATGGCCCGATCACTTAATTTATCAACCCGAGCCATTTTCTTAATTGACCCACTCATGCCATACTGATTATTTTCAATAAAGTAAACCACTGGTAACTGCCAAATTGCCCCTAGGTTAATCGATTCATGAAAACTTCCTTCGTTGGTAGAACCATCACCGGCGTAGCATAAGGCCACTCGGTCCTGTCCTTTCATCTTAGCAGTTAAGGCAGCGCCTGTGGCAATCGGATAGCCACCACCAACGATGCCATTTGCCCCTAAATTACCAGTCTCCAGTTCAGCGATGTGCATAGAGCCACCCTTGCCTTTGTTCGTCCCGTTAGTCCGGCCAAATAATTCAGCCATCATGCCCTTTACATTGGTGCCTTTCGCAATGGTTTGCCCATGACCACGGTGAGTGGCGGTAATCCAATCCGTCTGTCTTAAAACCGCACCACTTCCTGCCGCCGATGCTTCTTGTCCAACTGCTAAATGAGTGGTGCCATGAATCAAGCCACGAGCAAATAATTGATCCACCTTTTCGTCAAAAAAACGAATGGTCCACATCGTCTCATATAAGTCTACTAACTCTTTATCTGTTAAGCCTGCCTTGTTAGGTATCGAAATACTCATCAATCTTTCTCCTCTCACTGCTTAAATACACCAAACTAATCATCTTTCTTTAATAGTGCTTTTGCCGTTGTGGCATCTGTTACTAAGATATCAATCAACCCGCCTCGGATTGCCGCGTGAATACCATCCACTTTATCTTGGCCACCTGCTACGGCAATCACATTGGGAATTTTTTTCAAATCGGCTAATTCCAGGGTTAACACCCGTTGATTCCAGGCGCAATCACTTAAACTGCCATCCGACTCAATAAAGTTATAGCAAATATCCCCCACTACCCCGGAATCATCTCCAATCACCGAATCATCGACTTCATTGATATAGTATTTAGTCATCGTCGAATAGACTGGTAAGCCGCCGATGCCCACTAAGGCAATATCAGCCTGACGAGCTAAATTGAAGGACTCCTTTATAAAAGACTGTTCCATAAACACTCCCTTGGCTTCCACCGTATCCACCACAACTGGTGCATGTAATTCCGTCCGAATCCCACCTGTTTGTTTGGCTAACATTTCACAGATAACATTCGCCTGATGATTGGTATGATCAGATCCCAAGCCGCCAACTAAAGGAACGAAAGTCACGGTTGGCATTTGTAAATTCGTCGAAAAAGCAATCGCTACTTCCTTGACCGTTGTTCCAGCTGAGACCCCCACAATCGAATTAGGTTTCATAATACGGGCCAAGTATTTTTCTGCAGCCCCACCTAATCGCTTTTTCAGTTGTGAGTCTCCCGTTGGAGAAATACAGACCACATCATTTAAAGTAAACACTCGTTTCACTCGTTCCTCTAATTGCCGATAAGGGTGAAGCTGCTCATCGTGAATAATGATTTCCACTAAGCCGATGTCTCGTGCTTTAGATAAATACTTGGAGACTAGAGAACGACTGATATTAAATTTTTTCGCTACGTCAATTTGTTTAGCACCTTCTTCATAATACATGTGAGCAACTTCAATCAACAATCTGGAATCATCTGAATAAGCCATTCTCCGCCATCCTTTCTAATAACTAAAACATATTTCATCGCCTTCATTAATGCTTGGCACTTGATGGGGCTCAAGAGAGACCGAACCTGGTAAAAGTTCTTGATCTGGTGCTAAATCGAAATAGAAGGAAGCATGCCCCAACTCCTTGAGACTGCTGTTAGCTAAGTTGCCAATCTCCTTTACCCGATATTCCTGACTGCCAAAATAAATCTTGCTTCCGACTTGAAGCAAATCACTTGTCGGTTCCTCCTGATAATCATGAAGAACACAAACCTCCTTAAGCCCTTCTGGAGCCGTTGTATTAAATAAAATAATAATCGGCTCATCCTCAAAGAATGCAAATTCCCCAATTTCTTTTACGATTGATTTTACCATTGATGGTTCCCCTCTCTTTTCTTAATCTTTAGCCAAATGTTTGATTCTGCAATTGACGTAACTGCCAAACGGTCGTTGATTGATCCAATTCCACATCGTCTTCTGTCACGAATGTCCCTGAGGGAATGTCTCGTTTTGCCACAACCACGCCCGAAATCAACCCAATTGGAATATGACCCCCAGACTTCATATCACCATGAGTTTCCAGAACCCCTCTGACACAATAGCCGCCAATACCGTCAAGCCGTTCGCCAGCTTTAATCGCTTTTTTCGTCACAGCCACGGTTTCCGAAACCGGTGCCCCCATTGGCACAATCGCGTGATCCTGCCGAATGACTGCTTTAGCGATAGTTAAAGGCGTTTCCAAACTGGCTAAGTGGAAAGGTCGGTATAAAATATGATGATCTTGATCACCAGCCTTCATCAAATAGTTTAATTCATGACGGACCCCCTCATTTTGCCCTTTCACAATAACAAAAACACCTGGCGCCAGCCCATCAACATATTCCACAACACCATACCGATCCAAAACACCGCCTTCAGATTTCAAGCGCAGCTTTTGTACCACATCAGTTAGCGTCGCCGAGACACCGTGCATGCCCACCTTATCAGGAATAAAGCCAATGGCATTAGACAGTAAGTTCATTTCAGCCATGGTTTTGGTGCCATCTTGGAAGGCCGCTAGCATGTGAGACGACATTGCCTTGCTATCGGCTTCTTCTTGACACGTATCAGGATTTGCGCCCACTCTTAGTTTATTATTTTTCCCTTTACCAGCCACAACCACTTCCATCCCCATTGATTTGGCAAATTCATATAACTCCGTTGTCGCTGCTGGTTCGTCACCATCAGATCCCGTGTACACTAACCCAGCAGAATTAAACAATTTATGCATAAGTGGCCCAATCGTAATATCAATTTCAACATTTAGTAAGACTAGCTGCTTCTTAGCCAGTAACGCTTCTAAAGCAATTTTTGCGCCAACCTCTGGTACACCTGTGGCATCGACAACAACCTCAACATGTGGAGAGTGTACAATTTCCTTAAAGTCGGTAGAGGTTTGCACCTGATTCTTTTTATTTTCTGATGCTAAGTAGGCATCTGCTGCTTTTTGCGCATTGCTCAATTGAATATCGCTGATACCTGCCACAATCATGCCAGGAATCGAACTGATTTGAGCGATCATCCCGAAGCCCATTTGCCCCGCACCAATAACACCTACTCGAATAGGATTCCCCTCTTTTTCTCTTACTAAAAGTTCTTGATAAATTGTCATGTTCCTTCCTCCTCGTTTGAAAAGTTCCTCATTCCTCATTTAGCTTTTTTCAAAATAAGATAAAAAAGTAACGGTTCTATTTATCTAATTTCAAAAAAACTAGAACAAAAAACCATGCTGTTTAACATATGCTACGCGTAGAGTCATATGACACACTGAAAGCATACAATTTATCGGAAACGCTGTCAATGGTTTAACGTGAAAAAGCAAGCGCGTTCAAACATTGTCACATATGGTTTTTGATTCATTTTTCACAAGTGTAACATATGTGAAAAGCTATGGAAAAATTTACAAACATATTGACTTTTCCATTTTTCCTGTTTAGGATACAGGTATAAACCGCTTTCAAAAAATCGAATAGTTAGGAGGATATCTATATGGAATATTGGGGCATTATCGCGCTACTTGTCAGCTGCTGGTTGATGCAAGTTTTGATGTCAATGAAGCAGTCCTCTCATTATCAAGAGAGTTTAAACGAGATGAAGAAACTCCCTGCCGGTCACATCGGTGTGGGCATAACGAAAGCAAAATTTAATCTAGGTCGTGGCATCGTGATGATTGTGGCAACCGATCTAAAGGGCAATATCATTGAATTACGGGAAATGAAAGGAATGACCGTCTTCTCACGCTTCAAAAAACGGCAACCGTTAGTTGGCAAACACATTAGTCAACTAAGCACCCTCGTAAAAAAGAAAGAACGGTCAGCCTTAGAACAAGCCCTATCACTAATCAATCGAGAACGAGCTAAAGCAAACCTTGAATCACTCAGTCTGTAAAGAAAGAAACGGAGGACTTATACAATGGACTTTTTAGTTAAACTAGCAGAAGGCTTTATCGGGATTTTTAACGCTGGGGGCGAAAACCTCATGGGACTTGTCACAGGGATTTTACCCACCCTAATCGTGTTGCTGACATTCGTCAACGCACTAGTCGCCATGATCGGAGAAGAAAGGGTCACAAACTTTGCAAGAATGTGTACCAAAAATATTATTTTACGTTATTCTATTTTCCCCTTGCTCTCAGTTTTCTTTTTGACAAACCCGATGTGTTATTCATTCGGACGCTTTTTAGATGAGAAACAAAAACCAGCTTTTTATGATTCAGCAGTCTCTCTAGTTCACCCTATTACAGGGCTTTTTCCCCATGCAAATGCCGGTGAGTTATTTGTCTGGACTGGGATTTCTTCGGGTCTCACAACCCTTGGTTTATCCGTCATGCCACTAGCCGTTAGATACTTCATCGTCGGAATGATTGTTATTTTAATCAAAGGAATAGTCACTGAAATGCTCACCAAAGCCATGTGGAAAAAATCAGACGCAACAGCAACTAACCAATAAAAGGAGCTTTTAACATGACTAAACAAGTAATCGTCTCTAAAGGACCAAAAGGTTGGGGAGGTCCCTTAACGCTAGAAAAAACTGATACTAAAACCGTCATTGCCTCAGTCACTGGCGGTGGTATTCACCCCGTGGCAAGAAAAATCGCCGATAGCCTTGGTGTCCCTGCTATTGATGCTTTTAAAGAAAAAGTGGAGCCTGAAAACATGATTGCCGTTGTGATCGATTGTGGCGGTACTGCTCGTTGTGGCGTTTACCCCAAATTAAATGTCATGACCATTAACTTGCATGCTACACCACCAGCTGGCCCTTTAATGAAATTTATTAAGGAAACAAATTTTGTCTCAGGGGTAACGGAAAAACAAATCGAACTAACTACTGCTAATACCGTATCTACAGACTCAACCTTAGAGCCAGTAGAAATATCAGCTGAACCCGAAAACCAAAGGGAAGATACTCCTGCAAAAGGTTTGACAGGTTTCATTACCCGAATGGGCCGGTCCATCGGTCGAGTTGTGGGCCTCTTTTATCAAGCAGGCCGAGACACTATCGACATTACCTTAAAAACGATTCTGCCCTTTATGGCCTTTGTTAGCATGCTAGTCGGACTAATCAATTACACAGGTATTGGCAATCTGATTGCCACAGCTGTAAAACCTTTAACAGGCAATGTCTTTGGCTTAGTTATTTTAGCCTTTATCTGTACCATCCCAGTTATGTCGCCCATCCTCGGACCAGGGGCCGTCATTGCTCAAGTCGTCGGTGTTTTACTGGGAGTTGAAATTGGCAAAGGAACAATTCCGCCAGCCATGGCATTACCTGCCCTCTTCGCCATTAACGCCCAGGCCGGTGCCGACTTTGTCCCTGTCGGCTTAACTCTAGCTGAAGCAGAACCTTATACCGTCGAGATTGGCGTACCAGCTGTGCTCTTTTCCAGAATGTTTACCGGCCCCCTCTCCGTCTTAATCGCTTGGGTCTTTAGTTTAGGGATGTATTAAAATTCTAGAAGCATCTTAGCTATCCCAATAAAAAATTCTCAAAAAAACACCCCTTCATCTTCTAAAGATGAAGGGGTGTTTTCAATAAGTATGTTCAAGACAATTATTTATCGCTTAACATAGCGTCTTCTGCAGCCATTTTGGCTTCGATATCGCTAATGCTATAAACATTTTCACTTGCCACACCAATTTCTTTTGGTTCCATGTTACGGTATTTAGGCATACCAGTACCAGCAGGAATAATCTTACCGATGATAACATTTTCTTTCAAACCAAGTAGTGGATCTTTCTTACCACGAATCGCCGCATCTGTAAGGACACGTGTCGTTTCTTGGAAGGACGCAGCTGACAAGAAACTATTCGTTTCAAGTGAGGCTTTAGTAATTCCAAGTAAGACTGGACGACCTGTCGCAGGTGTTCCACCAGAAATAAGAGTAGTGTAGTTTTCTTGTTTAAATTCAGCAATATCAATCAAGGTACCTGGTAAGATATCAGTATCACCCGGATCCATAACGCGGACCTTACGTAACATTTGACGAACCATTACCTCGATATGTTTATCGCCGATTTCCACACCCTGCATACGGTAAACTTTTTGTACTTCTTTTAGCAGGTAGTTTCCAACGGAAATAACATCGCGAATTTGTAATAATTGTTTAGGTTCAATTGATCCCTCTGTTAATGGGTCACCACGATGAATAATGTCACCTTCAGCAACTTTTAAGCGAGAGGTATAAGGAACCGCATAAGTACGTGTATCAGTTTTACCTTTGATCGTTACTTCTCTAATACGAGTTGCTTGATCTTCAGTAATTTCAATCACATCACCCGTTACCTCAGTCACAACGGCTTGCCCTTTCGGATTCCGTGCTTCAAAGATTTCTTGGATACGAGGAAGACCCTGAGTAATATCATCTCCGGCAACCCCACCTGTATGGAAGGTACGCATGGTTAACTGTGTACCAGGTTCACCGATTGATTGAGCCGCAATTGTTCCAACTGCTTCCCCAACTTCAACCTCAAGACCTGTTGCCATGTTACGACCGTAACAATGTTTACACACACCATGTTTAGTGTTACAAGTAAAGACGGAACGAATGGTTACTTTTTCAATCCCCGCTTCAATCACTTGTTTCGTTAAATCTTCTGTAATCATTTCGTTTCTCGCTACAATCACATCACCAGTTTCAGGATGTTTAATCGTCTTGCGAGCGTAACGACCTAGAAGACGTTCTTCCAGTGTTTCAATGATTTCATTACCTTCTTTAATTGCCATTACTTCAAGACCTTGGTCAGTCCCACAGTCTTCCTCACGAATAATCACATCCTGAGCCACGTCAACTAAACGACGAGTTAAGTAACCTGAATCGGCAGTTTTCAGAGCGGTATCGGTCATTCCTTTACGAGCGCCATGGGTCGAGATAAACATTTCCAAGACCGTTAAGCCTTCACGGAAGTTAGAAATAATCGGTAATTCCATGATTCGGCCATTCGGTGCGGCCATCAAGCCACGCATACCAGCTAACTGTGTAAAGTTAGAGATATTACCACGGGCACCAGAATCACTCATCATAAAGATTGGGTTTTTGTCGTCCAAGCTTTCCATCAGTTTCAACTGGATAGCATCTTTAACAGCGTTCCAAATCCCAATAACACGTTCATAACGCTCGTCGTCTGTAATCAAACCACGGCGGAATTGTTTTGTCACATTTTCAACTTTTGTATGAGCTTCTTCAATCATTTCATGTTTTTCATGTAAGACCACGATATCGGCAATCCCTACGGTCATCCCAGCAATCGTTGAGTGTTTATAACCCAAGTCTTTCATTCTATCCAACATTCTTGAGGTTTCAGTAATTTTGAATCGCTTGAAGACCTCAGCAATGATATTCCCTAAGTTTTTCTTCTTGAATGGGCCTAATAAAGGTTGCTCTTTAATATGAGCAGGAATATCCGTGCCATTTTCAACAAAATACTTATCAGGTGTTTGAATTGTTAAGTTATAATCAGTTGGCTCATTTAAATAAGGGAACTCTGGTGGCATGATTTCGTTAAAAATCGCCTTACCAACTGTTGTAATCAAGGTACGCTCACGTTGCCAATCAGTGAAAGGTTTTTCTGGCATCGACGATGTTTGCAAACCGATACGCGTGTGTAAATGGACGTAACCATTTTTCCAAGCTAATTCAGCTTCCTCTACATCACGGAAGATCATGCCTTCCCCTTCACGACCATCTTCTTCCATGGTTAAGTAATAGTTACCTAAGACCATATCCTGAGACGGTGTGACAACTGGTTTACTATCTTTCGGGTTCAAGATATTTTGAGCTGCTAGCATCAACATACGTGCTTCTGCTTGAGCTTCTTCATTAAGTGGCACATGGACGGCCATTTGGTCACCATCGAAATCGGCATTGTAAGCTTCACAAACCAATGGATGGAGACGAATCGCGCGACCTTCAACTAAGACAGGTTCAAAAGCTTGAATTCCCAATCTATGTAGCGTAGGTGCCCGGTTAAGAAGAACTGGATGTTCTTTGATAACGTCCTCTAGAACGTCCCAAACTTCATCTTCTTGACGCTCAATTTTACGTTTAGCATTTTTGATATTGCTGGCAATTTCACGGCCAACCAATTCATGCATCACGAATGGTTTAAACAATTCAATGGCCATTTCTTTCGGCAAGCCACATTGATACATTTTCAAGTTAGGTCCAACAACGATAACCGAACGACCAGAATAGTCAACCCGTTTACCCAGTAAGTTCTGACGGA
>NZ_CAUQJB010000013.1:0-113587 GCF_963518325.1 uncultured Vagococcus sp.
GTTTTGGTGGCTCAAGCTATCCGAATTGATGGCTCAAATCAACCCGAAATAATCATTTCTTTAAGCACTTTGCCAATATGACAATCATCGGCAAAGTGGTCCGTTTGTAATACTTCCTTCAACATTCTGATCAGCTCTCTTCTGCCTCATAAATGGATTTTAAATTAACAAAACCCACATAACATAACAATCTTATACTCATTCATCCACACTAATAGCTCTATTAAATGAAAAGTTCAGTCTTCAATTATATTTTGAATATGATAAAACTTCTCAAAATTACCTGCTTTTTCTATTAAATCATCAAAACTTCCATGGTCTTCAATTTTTCCGTTGTTTAGAAAGAGTATTGTCCCTCTTAATTCAAAATTTCTTAATCGATGAGTTATAAAGATACCTATTTTTTTTTGACTTAATTTTTGAAAACTTCGATAAATATTACTCTCAGAAATAGGATCTAAGGAAGAACTAGGTTCATCCATAACAATTAAAGAAGAGTTTTCTCTGAAAAATGCTCTTGCAATAGCAATTTTTTGCCATTCGCCACCTGATAACTGCTTTCCATTTTCAAACCAATTACCTACTTGTTGTTCAAACTTATTAGGTAGCATTTCGATAAAATCAGCGTTAGCTTCTTTACTAGAATATATAATTTTATTAATATCAGCTGCAGCCTCAATATGGCTTGCTGATATTGAATCTCTTACTTTAAATTCGTATTTAGCAAAATCTTGGAATATGGCTGATAAACAAGATTTATAATTATCACTGCTTATATTTTTAATATCAATTCCATTTACTAAGATTTCCCCTTCAAAAGAGTCATAAAATCCTAAAATTAATTTTATAAGAGTGGTTTTCCCCGATCCATTTTTCCCTGTAATAATATAATTTTTTCCTTGCTCAAATAAAAAGTTCACATTTTTCAAAATATAATTAGAAGTATTTTTATATTTAAATGAAACATCTATTAATTCCAATGTTCTGATCTCACTAATTTCAATCTTCTCATTAGTATCAGTAATTCTTTCATTCTTCCAATTTAATACAGTGACAATATCATTGGTGTAAAGTGTATCTTGATATGTTTGAAAAATTAACGAAGTAATTGCGTTAAAACTATTTTTTGTATTTGATACTGAATTTATATACGTCATTAAAGAGCCAATTAAAATGACTCCAATACTAGCATCGTAAAATATTAGAAAAATAATAAAAGATGTTGATAAAATTGAGAGGAATTGAACTAATAAATTCAAAGAAGATCTCTTTCGGTACATTTTTTTATTTTCCAAAATAAATTTACTTCTTATATTCATAAACTTTTCTAAGAAATAATCTTCTAATGAAAACAATTTAGTTTCTTTAATATTGGTGTCTTTATTAAGAAGATGAGCAAAATACCAACTAGATCGCTCATATTTGGTTCTATTATATCGTATTTCATATTCTTGTTTTCCCAAATTAATCATTTGTATACTACTTAACAAAGGGAATACTATTATAAATAAAATAGTCCACCATCGCCAATTTATTAAAATAATCATAAAACTAATAGACGTAACACTTTGAGAAAATAGAGTTAAAATATTATTCATTACTTTATAAGGATAAATCCCACCTGCATATTCCGCACGCTGAATTAAATCATAAAAATTAGAGTCTTCAAATTGCTCAAAATTTTGTTCATTTATCACACGAAGCAACATAGTACTGAATTCAAAATTCAATAAATCAGAATACTTTGAAGATAGATTTTGAATCAGAATATTTATCATTTCTGAGATTAACAGAATTATCGGATATAAAACTAAAGCAAACAGAAATGTAGAGTTGGTAAAATTTATTCCAATTTGAATACTATTGATTATATTTTGTGTATTAATCAAACTAAAAACTGATAAAAAAACTAATATAGCGTTTAAAAGCATCAACACTAGAAAATAAAATTTGTTGACGCTAAAAGAAATTTTTAGTATATTTGAAATATTTTTGAAGACATTAGTTTTCATAAAGACTCCTTTCAAAAAATCACTAATTTTTTTCTATTAATTCAAAAATAAGTTGCTTTAAGTTATTGTCATTCCAGTACAATTTTTTTAAATAAGCCATCCTTTCTTTTATTAGTATTTGGTTATCTTCTATCTGCTGTAATGCTTCGTCATTTGTGTATTGTGTAATCCCCTTAATTGTTAATGTTCTTGCAACTCCATATTTTTCCAGAGTTATCCCATTCATGACTTGTTCTGGGGAAATCGGTGTTATTATAATTGGGACTCCAAAATAAATTGATTCAAATATACTATTGGCTCCGCCAGCATTTATGAATACATCAGCATTTTCTAAAATATATTTTTGTGGTAAGTAGGAACCAAAAAAAACTAAATCTGAACTTCTACTATCTATAAAAATACTATCGGTATCTATTTTTAAAGACGAAATTATAACTTTATAATTTTTTTTAATTAAGCTTTTAACCCACTGAGAATAAAAACTTGACTCTAGATTTACAAAAGACCCTGTTGAAATATAAGCAATTTTTCTATGCACATTGCTATTAATAAATTTTTTTAAATCCTCAGAAATATTAACATTATTTTCTTTTTGAAAATCCTTAGCATAAGGATGAACAAAGTAAAAATTTTGATGTTTTGAATATAGACTTATTTCTGAATGAAGATCAGGAATAGAAAATATTATATTATTTTTTTCTTTCAAATTGTAAGTAGGATATGGAAATAGTTTAGGAATATTCAACTCATAAGAAACTTCTTCATAAATATGCTTGATTTCATCAAATAGACTTTCGAAAAAAGAATCGCTCAACAAAGAATCATTACCAATATTAAAAAAACTTGAGTATAATTCTCTTTTGGAGGAATTTAGATAGTCAAATCCATAGGAATTATTTGTTATGTATTCAATACATTTAATATTTCTTTCTTTTGCAATAGAGCTAGAATAATTTTCTAGTGTATCTTTGAAAATTAAATTAGGCTCAATAATATCAATAAGGTTTTCTGAAAATAAATAGTTGCTTTTTTTAAAGTTATAAATCTTTAATGCATCTGCTCTAATTGTATTATGTATATATGACTCTAATCCCTTAATTATACTATTATCTATCTTGTTTAAGTGATTTTTCTTTATCGAATTAAAAAAAATTCTATTCTCAGTATCTATTTCTTCTAAAATTTTATTTTTTTGATTAAGATGTGTTTTTTCAGAATAATTTTTCGGATATGATACAAATCTGCATCCTGAGCTCTGAATTATTTCTTTATGTTTTCTTATTCCGACACAAAAAACATCGTATTCATTAGATAGATTTTTCAGCAAAGGGATTATCGGAAAAATGTGACTATCAAATTCAGCTGTAAAGAATAATAATTTTTTCAAAATATCACCTCATTTTTTTTTTGCGTTTTCATATGAAAAAACATTGTGGATAGTTTTGGAGACCATATTTTGAATAAAAGTTTCTTTATCTCTATCGACACCATAATAACGATTACAAAACATATGTATTATACTCATTAACACATTAGTTTTATCGTTAGTTACATACGGTTCATTTTTCTCTAAACTTATCCAAATATCTTTGAGTATTTTTTTTTGACTATCTAATATTTTATTTATTTCCAAATTACTGATATCTTTTTCATTAATAAGTAAATTCATATATTCATGTCGTTTTGCTCGAAATTCTTTTTTGTGTTTTTTTCTATTACCTAAACGTTCAATAAAAGACAAAATTTCTTCATCTGGCATTTCTGTATCCAATATTAACCTAGAAATCGCTATAATCGCTAAAGAATCTTTATCAATATTCCTTTCTTCACGATATTTATTCAACTCTAAGACAACCATACTATTTAGAAAAAATAGATATTCCATTTTAGAAAAAATTTTTTCTCCTCCGTATCTAGAGATTTCTGGAATATAAGTATCGATTATAACAGTGCTAGTAATGTGATTATCTTCTAAATATTTTGTTAGATCTGTAACAATATTGGCAGATATATTAACTTTCGTGGAGTATTTAAATCTGAGACGAATATGTGGTTTTGGGTCTTCATACCTAATGAAAAAAAATTGATCTATATTTTTATCTTCCAACATTTTCTTTAAAAAAGGTGATAATTTTTTATTAATCAAATAGTCTTCTAATATTTTAGTAGTATATATTTTCAAGTAAACATAATTGTCGAATGGCAAAAATCGCTCTTTAATTTTTTTAATTGGTTCAAAAGAATATCTATTACTTATATCAGTAAAATCTTTATTACTATAATTAAAATAAAATACACATTCTGATAAAAAAACCTCTTCATCAGACACGTCATTATATAATATATTTTCAACAAGTTGTAAATTCGGATTTTTTTGGTACGATTTATAAATATACTTTTGAGTGTTATAATCCATGATATTAATGAGGATTCTATTATCAAATTCTTGTATAAATATAAATTGTTCGATATTCATTTCTTTTGAAAAATCTAAAAAACGTCTAATAAAACTATCTTCGTTGAGATTTTCAAATTCATGAGGGGGTAGTACCCATTTTTTTTCTGATAAAACGATATCTTTATATGTTATTCTAGGTAATATTGTCAACTTTTGCATACTGGATTGTATTTTATTTAACAGGGTGAAGGTGTTTTTCCTTTGATAATATTTTGAATTTAATAAAAATTGGATTACTGGAGGCGCAAAATCAATCCTAGTGGAGTGCGTAGCAAAAAATACTAAACGTCGATTAGTTTCTTTATGCTTGAAATAAATACCTTTTGGTGTAACATTAATAATAATTTCAGAGATTGATAGACGCCTTTTATTACTAATATTTCGGTCAGAACATCCAAACTCCATTACATATTTTTTATTAGATTTGGTATTGATTATATTACATATACGATCTATTTGAGGATAGTATGTTATTTCAACTGAATCATATAAATCATTACTTTCTAAGCTTGAAAAATATGAATCGTCACTTTCTTCAACTTGATATAGAAACCTACCAATCGTAGACCCAAGATTATTATTTCCCAACATAGGAGACATCGAAAATGTTTTTTTTCTATTTTTTTCTTGAACAAACATAGACAACTCTATACGGTCATCGTCGATATAATTATTATTTATCGATTTCATTTTTAAACTGTTAAAGTCTGATATGTCTATTTCACTCATTTCAGATAAACATTGTATGTTGTAAAGTAATTCTTTTTCAAAGCTAATATCTGTATTATTCAATATATTTTGTGCATCAAACCTAGGCAAACCAATTCCCGTATTTTCATTGATCACATCAGCCAACAACTGTTCAGTATTTGAATAACGTTCTATATATTCCCCACCCCAATTTTCTATATTTGGAAAGTAATAGAAATCACTATTACATTTCAAAAAAGATACCAAATCAAGTAACTTGGCTTTATCACTAGTACTTAAATACATGGTATTTTTCTTAAAAGAGTCGATTCGAATATAGTTCTTAGAACTATATATACTGCTCATTAATTTTATAATTTGATCATATATCTCAATTCCTGTACCGATGGAGGTTTCATTATATTGATTTATTAAAATAGCAACCTTCTCTAACTTATTAATCAATTCATCATTTTGGTTATATTTGAATTCAGCAATTGTTGCTAGTAGTTCGGTCAAGTAATCTGATACAAGAGGACCACTTCTAATATTACTTAGTAAAAATTCTTTTTCTAATAAATCTTTTAAAAAATCTGAAAATACACTTTGTTTAACATCTGGATAAGTAGATTTAAGTATATTTTTCAGATCCTCTACTCGAATAAATTCTAAAGAATTGTCTTTGATTAACTTTACAGCGTTTGTACAGTTAATTACACTCTTATCTCCAATTTTATTTTCATTTTGAATGAAACATGTATTCCACTCATTAATATATTTTTCACCTAATTCTAGAGTATAAGAATTCCATTTCACTGTTAATTTATCAAAGTTATCCTTTTCTATCATTTTGAATATTGGACATATCCATTCCATATCAACTCTAGCTCGCTTTTCAATTTCAGCTATACTCTTATTATTTTTTTCTTTTTTAAAATTTCCATAAGAAATATTAGACAGTAGTCCATATGGCGTTGTCCGCGCTGACATTCGCGATATATAATTTTTTAAGCTAATTTTCACTTTTTCAATATCTCTGGAACCATTCTTTAATGAATCAAATAGATCATATGAACTAGTTTGTATAATTTCTTGAACATCTAATCGGCTATTAAAAAAACTAAGCAAATCTTCATCAGAATTATCTTCCTCTAGCCATTTCAAGTAATTACTTATTGGTAATACTGGAGACCTTGTGAAAAAAAAGTCTAACATATTATATTCTTTTTCCATTTTATAACCTACCTTTTTATTTATTTACTAATATCATATATAATAACACAAAAACCCTATAAAAATACCTTTAACATCGATAAAAATAGTTTTTCTTTCAAAAAAACAAGAAAACGCTTTTACTTTTGTTTTTTTATGGTATAATATAAATTATAAACGGAATGAAAGGAGGTAATGAACTTGGAAAATAATGACTTTAATTTAGAAGCAATGACTGTTAGTATACCTAGTAGTGAGCATGTACAAAATAATCAAGAAGTTCAAGGAAGATCTTGGACCATAGCTATTTGGACAATAACAATCAGCATGCAAACAAGTACAACTGGTGCATTCCCATATACAACTATTTAACTCACTTAACAATCGCTAAATTAATATTCCTATATTGAGAATAAAAAAAGGAATCGTATTTTTCGATTTCTTTTTTTTATTGACTCCCTCCTTTGTTATTCAAAACATTGGTAACTTTCCTTATACCACTCGCCTTCTTCAAAAACTCTCTAAGCTTTTGCTTACTCCCCAATTTTTTGATCATAAGACTTGATACCAAAAATATCTGTAGCATTAAACCGGTTAAGTTAAAATTAATTTCATAACACAAATACTAAATTCTTAAAGACATTCAGATATAATTATTACCAATAACCACTTAAAGAAAGTAAATCGAATTCAAGTTAGACTTGTAATTAGACCTCATATCCATTTTAATTGGATTTTCGAAAAAAACATGCTACAATAAAGATAGGTCGCAATACGACCTATCTTTATTACTTGGAGGTGATCAATTGTTTGACAAATATATTCCTTTGAGTGAGCCCAGTTGTTATATACTACAATCTATTTACTCCAAACCAAAACATGGTTACGCTCTCGTTCAAGATATAAAAAAAATGAGTGGTGGGACAATAACTATTAGTAATGGGACGCTTTATGGTATTTTGAAACGTATGGAAATGGATCAACTGATAGAACGGAGGTCTTCTGATGATAAAAAAATTTATTATATAACCCACCTTGGAAAAGATATACTTCATCAAGAATATAAAAGAATAAGTAAAATTATTGCTAATTTTGAAAACATAGAATTTTGCAAAGGATGATAAAGATGACTATAAAATTTATACCAACTAAAAATGTTTTGCTAGATGAAGAGAAAATATATTTAAATGATATGTTAAAAAAAGGTTTGATACTGCGTAATAAAGGTTTGATTTTTTACCATTTTGAAAAAAAAGATATAGAATCAATAAATAATTTATCCAACAATATTTTACTAATTGACAACAATGAAAATAACTCCAGCTTAAATCTATCAAGTGCAAAAGTATTAATAAAAAAAATAAATAAAAAAGAGAATACAACAGTTCTTTATACATTAACTGACAAAGAATCCCGATGGTTGTCAGATGATTCTTACTTATTAAAGTGGTATCAAAACAGACAAGGAAGATATTTAAATTTGGCTAATTTGTTTGGTTTTATAGCCGCCTTAATATTTGTTTTGGCCATAACACCTTTTAATATGCCAACTTTTATTTTCTTACTCTTCCCATTCTTTTGTGCTTTAGCAATTCCTAACTTAAGAAAATCAGACTTTTGTTTTGATGGTGCTAAAAAGATTACATATGAAATGGGAAAACTCACTGGTTTTGAAGCTGAATATTTTTTAAGTTTTTTAAAAAATATTGACGTAAAAGATTTAGAATCAGAACTATCATTATTAGGTTATTGTAAAAAAATGAATGAAAACACTTACAAAATAAAAACACCTATGTCTAAAAATGAGTTAATTGACTTCATAATGGAAGCTGGAAATCTAAAGATAAAAGACTTTAGCATTGTACATTTAGGAGAATTATATGTACCATAATCAAACAAGTTGTTTTTAAGAGTAGTCCGCTTTATTCCATCGCTAGTGTCAACAACTATATAGTTGTTGGCACTGTTTATATTTCCTGTTATAATAAGCTTTGTACGATATCTTAAACTTATGTCACAAAGTCAAAGGGAATTATTTCGAAATATGGACAAAAAAAGAATTTATGGATATGCGAGGGTCAGTACAACGAGTCAGTCGCTCGCACCACAAAAAGAAGTATTGATTAATCAAGGCGTTCTGAGAAAAAATATTTTTGCAGATAAATTTACCGGAACTAAAACAGATCGGCCAGCATTCAATCAATTGTTAGACACTGTAAAAAATGGTGATACTGTTATTGTGACAAAATTAGATCGGTTTGCCCGAAACACAAAGGAAGCGCTACAAGTAATAGAGACGCTTTTTCAAAAAAATGTTTCTATCCACGTGTTGAATTTAGGTAGAATTGAAAATAATCCTGTGGGTAAAATGATGTATACTCTTTTGTTAAGTGTGGCTGAAATGGAACGTGAAGTGATTATAGAGCGTTCTCAGGAAGGGAAAGCTTATGCTAGAAGACATAAGCCGAATTACAAAGAGGGCAGACCAGAGGCAATTTTAACACAGCGTAAGCGTGATGCCTACAATATGTTGAAAGAATGTAGCTATAAAGAAGTTGCTGATCGGACAGAATTTTCTGTCTCTACTTTACATAGAATTCGTCGTCAAATTGAAAAGGAACAGGATGGTATTTCTGATGAAAACTAACTTACGCGGACAATTAGTTGTTTTTACTGGCAGCTTAATCACTATGACAAGAAAAGAAGCTTGCCATCTTGTTTTATCAGCAAAAGGAAATATTGCTAATCATGTTTCAAAAGAAACAAATATCCTTGTCGTTGGTCACTACTCTAAAAATTTATTTGATAAGGAACAGTTAACTAAAAAAGAAAAAATGGCTCAATTATATCAATCTGAGGGATTTCCAATCATGACTATAAATGAAAAGCAACTTTTGAAATATGCTATCGATGACTTAAAGAGTAAGTACACATCCATATAAAGTAACAGATTAATCTCTAAAAATATAAAGAACTCAACCAGAAAGTAAATACGAGAATAAAGAAAATAGCGGATAATTTAGGTTTGAATGGGAAAATACAATATACCATTTCCTCAAATTTACTTTACAATGAAGTTTTGTATCAAATTCAAAATATAATGAAACGGAGTAGTTAAAAATGAAAAAAATATTTGTCAGTCGTCCTAATTCGTATAACCCTATGTATAAAAGTACTGTACTAAGATTAGAAAAAATTATAAGAAATCGTGGTATGGAACCAGTGACTATTGGAGCTACTTATTTTCCTAATGAATCTCCTATACTAGCAATTAAAAATAAAATGCAAGAATGTGACGGAATTATTATCTTAGCTCTTCCTCAGATATATGTAGAAAAAGGGATTTCAAAAAAAGGGTCTCCTTCAGAAGCGAGTATTGTGGAAAAGCAATATCCGTCTCCTTGGAATCAAATTGAAGGTGCTATGGCTTACATGCTAGAACTGCCTATGATGATTATCGCTGAAGAAGGAATCAATGATGGTTTATTAGAAAACGGTACTTTACCAGTCTTTAAGAATGAATATAATTTACGCTCATACCATTGGATAGAGCAACAAAATTTTTTAGAACCTTTTAATGAATGGCACTCTAGATTGTGATTTTTTTGCTTGGTATAATGCGCATTATGTTAACTAATCTGTTAAATAACTATTTTAAGAAAAATTGATATTCTGCTTCTATACTATATAGCTTCAATATGCTACACTTATTGATAATATTTTTAAATACATCGTTTAAGGAGAATGAGTTAAATGCCAAAAACACTTGAAACTCCTCGTTTACAATTACGAAAAATGACTCCTGCTGATTCTGCTGAAGTTTTTCAAAATTGGACAAGTTCTGAAGTTGTTGCTAAATATTTAACTTGGGCTCCCCATTCTTCTGTAGAAGTAACAAAAGACTATTTAACATTCGAAGAAAAGAATAGAGAAGAGGGGTGGGGAATTGTCTTAAAAGAAACAAATCAATTAATTGGAAATATTGCTGTCATTGATAATAAACCTAAAATTAAAACTAAAACAATTGGATACGTTTTAGGCGAAAAATTTTGGAATTATGGATATATGAGTGAAGCTTTAACAGAAGTTATTAATTTTTTATTTGAAACAACAGATGTGAATAGGATTGAAGCTGAACACGACATTAAAAATCCTGGCTCTGGTCGAGTTATGGAAAAATCGGGTATGATTTTTGAAGGTGTTTTACGAAAATCTGGTTTTAACAATCAAGGTATTGTTGATGTGGCAGTTTATAGTATTTTACGTTCTGACTCAATATAAAAATATAGAATTTAACTAGGTATAATAGCGATTATGTCAATGCACGAATATCACACAACTGTGTTGCGTTAGCGTTCTATCAAAAACGACGAGTTCAGAGAGAGTATAATACTATCTCTGAACCTTGGATAGTTCACTCATTTTTTATGTCAAAACTTCTGCCAAAAACAACATGTCTTTAACTAACTTTAACAACACTTTTTGATACGTAATGTTACTTCTGTGTTTTGCAAAAATTACCAATTTAAACCAATTCGGTGTGGAACTATTTTTCACTGAAAAGAAATCAGGAGCATCAGCTAATAATCGAGAAGAGTTTAAAAAGCAATTGAATATGTTAGGTATGGAGATAGTTTTATGGTTAAAGCAATTGACCGACTCGGAAGGAATTATGATAAAATAATTCAGATGGCTAATTTATTAAAAGAAACGAGGTTCAACTGGTTATTACTAGCTTGCCAATAATGGCTGAAGCAATAGGTAATCCTTTATTAGATAAATTTATCAAAGATTTGATTGTTCAAATTCTAGCGATGATTGCAGAACAAGAACGAGCTGAGAGTAAGCGACGTCAGGAACAAGGGATAGAATTGGCAAAGAAGCAAGGCGTTTATAGCCGTCCTATCCTCTATTCTCCCACGTAAGCAGACCTACAGAAACGTATCATCTATGAACGAGTGATTGACATGTTGAAGGCTGGAAACTTAAGTACAGAGATTGCTAAGACGAATGGAATCACAAGACAAACTGTTTATCGAATGAGAAATAGCTTAAATCTAAAATAGATAAAGAGGTTGAGGCTTCAGGGGATGAGCAATAAACTGAGTGGTCAATTAGTTGTTTTTACTGGAAGTTTAATCACTGTGACAAGAAAGAAAGCTTGCTATCTTGTTTTATCAGCAAAATATAGACCAAAACTTATTCATACATACTAAGAGAAAAATATAAGAAAGTCAGTTGATTAAGATAAATTTTTTTCTGAATGTTATAAAATCCATGAATAAGGAAAATAAAAATGAAAAAATACGTAAAACCACTCATTATAGTTGTTATAGGATGTATTTTGTATTTATTGACTATAAGAGGGGTAATGAGATAGGAAAGGAGATGCCCTTTTGTCCGCAATAGAGGCAATTCAGTTAATTTTAGCCTTTGGTATGTTTACCATTGCTTTAATTAAATTGATTGTTGATTTGCTGAAAAAAGACAAAGAAAAGTAACCGTCAACTTTTGCAGGAGGACGATTACTTTTAAGTAAATAAAATTTTCTTGCTACCGTCTTTAGCGGTACTTCCATTAGGGGGCATGTTAGCGCATGTCCTCTTTTGTTGCCTTTAGTATAGCATTATTCGTAGGATATTTCAATTTTTCTCTCTTTGAATCGATGAGACTTAATTCAGGGGCTTGACTCTAGCAGTTACATCCAACGCGTATGAAGCACACGACAGAAAAATATAACGAACAAGGCCCAGTCACACTATTTCCCATTCCCTAAACATTCCCTTTGATTCTTAGGCGTTTTCCTAGTATAATTATGATGTTTTTGGGAGACGAAATAGGACCCGATGGAATGGAGACTAGTAAATGACAACTAATTTTTGGGCAGACTTACCTAAGCCCTTTTTTGTATTAGCACCAATGGAAGACGTGACTGATGTGGTCTTTCGCCATGTCGTAAAGGAAGCTGGGGCACCGGATGTCTTTTTTACTGAATTTACTAATTCAGATAGCTATTGCCATCCAGATGGCAAGGAGAGTGTCCGCGGACGCCTACTGTTTACAGAAGATGAACAGCCAATGGTCGCCCATATTTGGGGCGATAAGCCAGAGTTCTTTCGGGAGATGAGTCTTGGTTTGGCCGAAATGGGTTTTAAAGGAATCGATCTTAATATGGGATGTCCTGTTCCAAATGTGGCTGGTCGTGGCAAAGGCAGTGGTCTGATTTTACGGCCAGAGGTGGCTGCTGAATTGATTGAGGCTGCTAAGGCGGGAGGCTTGCCGGTCAGTGTCAAGACTCGGATTGGCTATGCCCAATTGTCGGAGTTGGAAGATTGGATTAGCCATTTGCTAAAACAAGATATTGCCAATTTATCGGTTCATCTGCGGACACGGAACGAAATGAGTAAGGTGGACGCTCACTGGGAGATGATTCCTCAAATTATGGCACTTCGCGATCGTCTGGCACCTGAAACGCTGATTACGATTAACGGTGATATTTCTGATCGCCAAGCCGGCTTGAAGCTTGCTGAAGAGTACGGGGTGGATGGGATTATGATTGGCCGTGGCATTTTTAGAAATCCTTATGCCTTTGAAAAAGAACCTAGAGAGCATTCTGCTCAAGAATTGTTGGGATTGTTGCAACTGCAACTGGATCTACAGGATCAGTATGCAGAATCAATTCCACGCTCAATCGTTGGTTTACATCGTTTCTTTAAAATTTATGTCAAAGGTTTTCCTGGAGCCAGTGACTTGCGGGTGAAACTAATGACGACTAAATCAACAACAGAGGTTCGGCAGTTATTAAGGGATTTTGAACAAGGCAAATCAATTGAACACGACGAGGATTGAGACGCTGATTATAATAAGAGGCTGGGACAATAGTCCCAGCCTCCGATGCGTTTACGAACGTTGTGCAGGGCTCGGAGTAAAAGGACTTTATGTCCTAGCTTGTTTTTATTAGGAATTTTTGAGGGGATTGGGTGAATCAGTTTTACTCATCCCTTCTTTAAGCTATACTGGAAGATGGAGGGCGAAAAATGGGCAAATTAGCGATTCTTAGTGATTTACATGTGGATAGTAATCAACTTGGCGAGCTGGAGCTGGGGCTGCTTGTAGAGGTGCTGCAGGCCAAGGGGATCACTCGTGTCCATTTAGCTGGTGATACTGCCAATAAGCTGGAACTGTTGTTGGCGACGGTTAGATTTATTGAGGGACATCAGATTCCTGTTACTTATAACTTTGGCAATCATGAGCTGCCTGATTTAGATGAATGGGCCATGGAATATTATGAGGATCCTCATTTTTTAAATCTTCGAACAATTCCTTTGGCTGAGAATCAGGTATTATTGGCTTTTAATGGCTGGTATGATTATAGTTATGCGATTGAAAAGGATGATAGAAAGATTTTAGCCTCAAAAAACTTGTATTGGTACGATCGTTTTATTCAGCGTGAATTAGATGACCCTAGTACCCAAGACGTGATTTTAGGTCGGTTGGCCATTATCTTGGATCAACTGGCAGAGACCGATCAACAAGTAGTGGTGGCCACTCACTTTGTACCTAAAAGAGAGTTTATCGTTTATCAACAAGGTAAATATGAACGTTGGAATCAATTAAATGCCTTCCTCGGATCTGAAAAAACCGGAGAGCTTTTTGATCGGTATGACAATATTCAACAGGTAGTTTTCGGTCATACTCATCGTCGTTTCCCCGATCAGTTATTAGCTGGGACGTTATATAGTGCTAGGCCGTTTGGCTATTTTTATGAGTGGCACCTAACCCGTGAGTTTATGCTGACGAATCAGTTGATGGCCTCGTTTAACCCCATGAAAGTTCGGGGAGTGCTTAAAAATCATAAAGAGGCCTTTGGGCTTTTCCGTAGGGAACACTTGCAGCGGGAGTTTGCTGAAAGTCTGACAGTGATTGATTATTAATAAAGAGGGCTTGGCGCTAGTGTCAGGTCCTTTTTATTTGATTGAAAGATTAAGGTGGATGGTGGCAGAAAAAATAAAACAGGAAAAGTCTAATAATTAATAGTATGATAGAAGGTAATCAATAAAATGCAAGCAAAGGAGGGGCAGCAAATGAAACCAACGGTGACTTATCAGGAGATTATGGACGCCAGCACCAAGAAAAAAATCTGTTTTGTGGACGTTCGCAGTCCTAAAGAGTTCCAGCAGTCAACGATTCCTGGTGCGGTTAACATTCCAGTTTTAGATAATCAGGCTCGGGAAAAAATTGGCCTATTATATGTCAGTGGCAAGATTGATGAAGCTAAACAATATGGTATTGAGTGGGCATCGGGCCAGTTGCCTAGTATGTTTGCCCACTATCAGCAGCTCTTGACGGATTTCGATGAACTGACTATTTTTTGCAGTAGAGGGGGGATGCGTTCAAACTCGATTTATTCCTTATTAAAAGCTCTGGGACTGCCCGTCAGTCGACTTCAAGGTGGTTATAAAGCCTATCGTCATCATGTGGTGTCCCACTTGGATGAAGAGCTGACAAAGGTCAAGTTTATGACTCTTTACGGCCTTTCTGGCAGTGGCAAGACAGATATTTTAAAGGAGTTGGCGGCACTGGGGGTGCCTGTTCTGGACTTAGAAGGATGTGCCAATCATCGGGGGTCTTTGTTGGGAAGTATTGGGTTAACAGAACCCCATACGCAAAAAATGTTTGAAAGTTTACTTCTCGACGCTAGTCGTCAATGGCAGGCAGGTGCGACTGTTTTTACTGAAGGTGAGAGCAAACGAATCGGTCGGGTCATGATGCCTCCTAGTTTATATACGGCTATTCAAGCAGGTGAGAAGTTGTTGATTGAGGCAGATTTGGCTAAGCGAGTGGCCCAGATTCATCACGATTATGTGGTCAATACGGATGAGGCAGAATTGAGTGTGACCCTAGGCCAGCTGAAGCGGGTTATTAATCCTGAGAAAGTTAAGCTGATGCAAGGGCAGTTGGAAGCTGGGGCAGTCGATCAAGTGATTGAAAAGTTGCTGGTGTCTTATTATGATCCTCAGTACAGCTTTCATAAAAAAACATATGCTGCAACCTTTAGTAATCAGGATAGCCATGAAACGGCTAAAGCCATTTTATCCTGGTATCAAGGAAGAGCTAAAAATAGGGTGTAACCCAAATAGAATTAACAATGAGAATCATTCTCAAATAACATGTTATGTGATATAATAAACAAGTGATAATTAATGTGGGTTAGGTAGAAGATGAAAGCGAAAAATAAGGGGCCTGTCTAAGAAGAAATCAGGTTGATAAACGTGATGCTCAGAAAGGATTGGATTTTTGTCATTTTAAAGAGACGAAACCGATCTATCAGCATTGGCCGATCCATTGTTATAGACGTTATGGCGAACAAATGATACGAATTATGGGCTATTGCCACGACGGCTAATTCATCACCCTATCTTAAGGATTAAACACGCCTATCGGGGCATGATACGGAGGAAAAAATGAAAAAAGGATTATATATTGGCTTAGGTGGAGTGACACTTGCTTTGGGGACGATTGGTATTTTTGTGCCGTTTTTACCGACGACTGTCTTCTATTTATTAACTGGCTTCTTTTGGCTGAGAAGTTCGGAGAAACTGCATACTAAATTTATTCAATCGGAAAGCTATCATAAGTACGTCGAGGAGCCCTTGGTTAAAAGGAAAATGACGACTAAAAGCATGGTGAAAATGTTTATTGTCATGTTTATCGTCTTCCTGATACCTTGTATCTTGGTGGATAACTTAGTGATGCGGGTCACAATGGGCATTGTGTATGTGTCTCATGTCATTTTTTTGACTTGGTATTTAAAGGGCAAGAAAGCAAAAGTAAGCGAAGCGGTTGAACTAGGTGATGCCAATGATTGATAAACGATTGTTTCAGTTAATCGAAAAGAGGCCATTGATCTTAATGGTCTTATTTCGAGTCATCAATTTAGGGGCATCGATGATGTTGTGGTTCGTTTTTGCCCGCCAGTTAGCTGCCTATCTTAATGGGGATGTGGTTGTTTCTCTGGAACTGACGGTGACGATCTTGCTGGTGCTGTTGACAAAAGCTGTGGTGGTTAAATTAATGGAGAAACAAACCTATCGAGCTTCAGGGGAGTTGCGTTTAGCCATGCGAGAAGCGGTGATGGAGAAAGCTTTTCGTTTAGGAAAGAGTGGGCAATTGCCTGCCGCCACATTGACTCAACTGGCAGTGGATGGGATTGAGCAATTGGAAATCTATTACGCGCGCTTTTTGCCTCAATTATTCTATTGTTTAGTGGCCTCGCTGATGATTTTTGCCTCATTAGTTGGATTTGCTTGGCAACCGGCTTTAGTCTTGTTGTTATGCATGCCGGTGATTCCGATTGTCATCATGGCTGTCATGAAAATTGCCAAACGAATTTTAAGTCACTACTGGTCGGATTATACCAACCTAGGTGAAAAGTTTCATGAAAATCTCAGTGGCTTAAGTGTGCTGAAAGCCTATTCTCAAGATGAAGCCAAACAAGAGGCGATTGCCAGTGATGCGGAGCGTTTTCGCAAATCGACCATGAGTTTGCTCTCCATGCAATTAAATTCGATTACCATTATGGACATTATTTCTTACAGTGGCGCGGCTTTAGGGATTGGTTTGGCTTTGATTGGCTATGCCAATGGCAGGGTCAGTACTCTTGGCGTGTTGATGTTTTTGCTATTAAGTGCCGAATTTTTTATTCCCATGCGTCAATTAGGATCTTTGTTTCATGTGGCTATGAATGGGATCAGTGCCTGTGGGAAGTTGTTTGCTTATTTAGAATTGCCAGAACCGGTTTTTGGGACGGAGACCTTGTCAGAGCCGTTGACCAAGTTGGTAGTCGACCAGTTGGAATTTGGGTATGAAGAAGACCAGGCGTTGGTTTTGGCAGATGTTTCAGTCACCTTCACTAAAGGCAGTTTCTCGGCCTTGGTTGGGAAATCTGGTTCTGGTAAAAGTACCTTTGTCCGGCTGCTTCTGCATCAGTTAGCGGGCTATGGCGGCAGGATTTTATGGAATGATCGGCCCTTAAAGGCCTTAAGTGGTGAACTGATTCGTCAGCAAGGTCTGTTGGTGGACAATCACGGTTATCTTTATCCAGAGAGCATCCGAGATAATTTGTTAATCGGTAAGTCCCAAGCTAGTGAAGAGGAATTATGGCAGGTTTTAGAGCAAGTTCATTTAAAAGAGTTTGTGGAAGGTCTATCCAAGGGATTGGATGAGCCTTTGTTGGAAGATGGTGGGAATTTGTCTGGTGGTCAGAGACAGCGATTATTACTAGGAAGAGCTTTATTGCGGGATGCTCAACTTTATATTTTCGATGAAATTACGTCAGGTGTGGATTTAGCCAGTGAAGAGATCATTTTAGGGGTCTTGCAAGAGTTGGCCAAGGAGAAGATGGTGTTGTTTATTTCTCATCGCTTATACAATGTCCTTGATGCCGATCAACTGCTAGTTTTTGAAAAAGGCCAATTGGTGGAAGTGGGCTTGCCTGCAGATCTGCAGCGGCATTCGACGTATTTCAACCATTATTTTCTAGAAGAAAAACAATTGATGAATGGGGGGGCTTAGTATGAGCCAGTGGACGGTTATTCGGTGGTTATTGTCTTTTGTTAAGCCTCTCAAAGGTCGGATGACCTTGGCGATTGTCTTAGGGATTATCAGTAATCTGGCGGTGATTGCTATTTCAGTTATTGGGTTGCAGGGTGTCTTGGCTATTCTTTTGAGCCAACCAGTCAACCCTCATGGTTTGTTAGTGCTGATGGTTGGTTGTGGGGTGATTCGAGGGGTGGCTCGTTATTGTGAGCAGTACTTAAACCACGATATTGCCTTTCGGTTATTGGCGATTATCCGTCAGCGAATCTTTGCGACCTTACGACACTTAGGGCCGGCTAGACTAACAGGGAAAAAAAGTGGTGATTTAGTAGCGGCAATCACGACTGATGTGGAAGCCTTAGAGGTTTTCTTTGCTCATACGATTTCCCCAGTATTTATTGCTTTAGGGACGACGTTGGTGACAGTCGGCTACCTAGCTAGCTATCATCTGGGGTTAGCTTTACTGTTGTTGTTCGGTCAGTTCTTGGTCGGGGTGATGTTACCGGTTATGAGTTATCGCCACTATCAGGCGATTGGCCCTGCTTACCAAACGGAATTTAATGGCTTAAATCAACAGGTGATGGAAAACATTGCCAGTTTACAGGATATTTTTCAATTTGGTTTGAAAGAACAGCGCTTAGCTAAATTAAGGGCCAGTGGTCAGGCTCTTAATCAGCAGTATCAGAAACGTTTAAAGCAGGGGAGTGGGTTACAGATCTGTAGTGAAATCACCTTGATTGGGACGGCAGGTATTATTTTTATAGTCGGAACAGGCCTTCATTTACCTATTGGGACGGTTTTAGTCGGGACAATTCTTAGTTTGAGTTCCTTTGGCTCTGTGTTAGCATTAAATGGCTTGGGTAGTGGCTTGTTAACAACTTTAGCAAGCGGTCGTCGTCTGTATGAGTTAACCCAAGAGCAAGCCAGCGTTTCTTTTGTTGATAGTCAGACAGTGGTTGAGGAATTAAGAGAGCTTCAGTTAAAGGATGTTGGCTTTCGTTACAATCAGGGGCAAGAGGTCTTGAAAAAGGTCTCTTTATCGTTGAAACAAGGCCAGTGGTTAGGCATTGGTGGCGAGAGCGGCAGTGGGAAAAGTACTTTAGTGAAGTTATTGATGCGCTACTGGGATCCCGATGGTGTGATTGCGATTAACCAAGAGCCGTTGCCCACTATTCAAGAAGCGTCTCTTCATCGACTTGAAGGGGTGATGGAACAAAACACGTTCTTGTTTGAAGAGACCATCGGCGCTAATATACGGCTAGGTCGTCAAAATGCCTCTCAGGAAATGGTGGAGGCAGCGGCTCAAAAAGCCGCTATTCATCAGTGGGTGATGTCACTACCAGAGGGATACGAGACGCGAATTGGTGGCCAGGCTCGTAGTGTTTCAGATGGAGAGCGCCAACGATTGGGCTTGGCTCGTTTATTTTTACACGATGGTCCCTTGCTATTGTTGGATGAACCGACTAGTAATTTAGATTATGTTAATGAGCAGGCCATTCTTAAGACCTTAAGTGCTGAAGCAGAAGGGAAAACCGTTGTGGTTATTTCTCATCGAGAGACGACCTTATCTTTGGCAACGGAGCGCTACTATTTAGAACGAGGCGCGTTAAATGAGATAAAAGTCAGTGAATGAATGTGCTGATTAACAAAACCGTGGCTGCCAAGTTTGGCAGTCACGGTTATTTTTATATTTTCTTTCCCAGGCGGAGTTTTTTTGCTATCTTTTCTAAAATAAACAAGGCAGGCAACTGGCTGGTTAATTCAATGGTTTTATCATGATTGTTGCTGTTTTTATAGATCGTTTCACGATTAATGTAGTAGGGGATGTTGAGATCAGAAAGGCGACTAATGGTTGAATTATCATTGTTGGTAATGGAAATAATCGAGCAAGATTTGCTGTTTAAGCGTTGCAGATAATGACTGATTTCTTTTGTTTCTCCAGTGACGGACAAAGCAATAATACACGTACGGGCTAAAATATCATCTGGAAAGGACTCAATTGGGTAGTTGGATGGGTCGGAGATTTTTAAGGCGGTCTGCGAAAGATTAGTAAAATAGAGAGACCCGTAGCTAGCAATGGCTTCAGAAGAGCCAGAACCAATCCCTTTTCTGCGAGCATGGCAACCGCTTGATTAATTTTATCGGCAATCAGAGGTTGATTGACCCGTTCTAAAAAATGAATAAACTGATGCTCGTCGATATCAGCGATTTCTATCTGTTGAATAGATGTGTGATACAGGCCCAATTTCACTTTAAACTCGGAAAAGCCATTGCATTCAAACTTATGACAAAAGCGCAAAATACTGGCTGTACTGGTATGGGTTTCGGTAGCTAAATCTCGAATTCGCATATAGCTGACAGTATTTAAATTATTGGCAATATAATGGTAAATATCATATTCCAATGGGCTTAATTCAGGTACGTAATCCAGAAACAACATGGGTGTGTCCTCCTTCTCGTGTGTGACAGGTTGTGTCAAAATTGTTACTTTTGTCAGTTAAGGACAATCGTAACAGATGGAGATGAAACCGTTATTAAACATTATAATCAATGCTATACTTCATTATATATTCTAGTTGTTTCTGATGCAAGGAGACAGTGAAGGGGGAAAATATTATGTATAAATTTCCAAGTGACTTTTTTTGGGGAGCGGCATCTAGCGCTACTCAGTCAGAAGGGCGAGTACCAGGAGATGGCAAAGGAGAAAATATTTGGGATTATTCGTCACAGCAGTTCAATCATCGCTTTTTTCAAGGGGTTACTACCGAAAATACCTCTCATTTTTATCAAGACTATCAGGGGGATATCCAACGAATGGCGGATATCTCATTAAATTCATTTCGACCATCCATTTCTTGGTCACGATTAATTCCAGATGGTGATGGGCCAGTTAATCCGCAAGCCGTTATTTTTTATAACCAGATGATCGATGAATTGCTGGCAAAAGGCATTCAACCTTTTATCAATTTGTATCATTTCGATATGCCTATGGCCATGCAGGAAATCGGTGGTTTTGAGAACCGGCAGGTGGTCAGCGCCTATGTCCGTTATGCCAAAATTTGTTTTGAGTTATTTGGTGACCGTGTTCCCTATTGGTTTACATTTAACGAACCGATGATTCCAGCAGAGGCAGGTTACCTTCATGATCGACATTATCCATATGTGGTTGATTTTAAGCGGGCGGCCACGGTCTTACATCACACCATTTTGGCTCATTGTGGGGCCGTAAAGGTTTTTAGAGAGATGGCGTTATCGAGTAAGATTGGCATTATTATGGATGTGATACCCGTCTATCCGAGAAGTCAGCATCCGGCTGATTTAGAGGCAGCAGAGATGGCTGACTTATTTTACACTAAAAGTTTGAATGACGCTATCTTAAAAGGGGCGTATCCTGCTGAAATCGGTCTACTTTTAAAACAATATGATCAGATGCCGATGATTGAAGCGGGGGATTTAGATGTGATTGCGGCGACTAAAATTGATTTATTGGGAATCAATTATTATCGGCCGAGACGGGTAAAGGCGCGGGAATCAGTGCCTAATCCCCATGGTGTGTTTTCACCTGAGTGGTTTTTTGAAAATTATGAGATGCCCGGCCGACGGATGAATACTTCACGAGGGATTGAAATTTACCCTCGAGGACTTTACGATATTGCGAAAAAACTCCAAGTTGAGTACGGTAATATTGATTGGTTTGTCTCGGAAAATGGAATTGGCATTCAAGGAGAAGAAGCCTTTATAGAGGACGGGATGGTCCAAGACGATTATCGGATTGCTTTTTTACGGGAACATCTGGTAGAACTTCATCGGGCCATGTCAGAAGGCAGTCGCTGTTTAGGTTTTCAAATGTGGACATTTGTGGATTGTTGGTCATGGGTGAACGGCTATAAAAATCGTTATGGGTTTTACCGGTTGGAGCTACCATCGGGCGAAAAATCAATAAAAAAATCCGGTTTGTGGTTTAAAGAAGTCATTGAGAATCAGGGCTTTAATTAAAAGAAAGGGTGTTTGTTATGAATATGGTATTTTTAGATCGGTTAGCACAAAGATTGCTACCGCTAGCTAATGCAATTGGGCAACAACGTCACTTACAAGCCATTCGTAATGGCTTGATTTCTATCTTACCCTTAACGATTGTCGGGTCATTTTTCACAATATTATTAAATTTGCCTATACCGGGTTACAGTCTCATGGTAGCGCCGTACTTGGTCGCACTGGATGTGCCCTTTAGATTCACTGTCGGATTGATGTCAATCTATGCTACCTTTACAATTGGGTCTTTTTTAGGGGGAACGTATAAACTAGATCGGAATACCAGCGGTTTTCTTGCCATGGTGGCAACGCTGATGATGTCCGTGCCAATCAATCTGCAAGAAGGAGTAGATGTTGCTGGCAATGTGGTGGCTGGTGGTCGTTATTTAGCTATCGCTCCCTTGGGGTCCCAAGGGTTATTTGGAGCCATATTGGCCGCCATCCTTTCTGTTGAAATTTACCGATTTACAAAAGAAAAGAAATTGGAAATAAAAATGCCAGAAGGTGTGCCACCGGTGGTGAGTGAATCATTTTCGGCCTTACTGCCAACCTTGTTTGTTATTTTACTGTTTTGGGTGCCCCGTCATTTTTTCAATTTTAATGTAAATGATGTCTTGACAGTGCTGGTCTCACCGTTAAAGGTATTTCTGACGGGAAATAATTTGCTAGGAGGGCTTGTAACTCAATTTATGATTTGTCTTTTCTGGGTGTTGGGTATTCACGGCCATGCTGTGTTAGGGCCGATTATTAGGCCTTTCTGGGATCAGGCGATTATTGAGAATGCCGATCTTTTCCAAAGTGGTGTTAGTGCATATGATTTGCCGAATATCTTTACAGAACAATTTTATCAATGGTATGCTCAAATGGGTGGTACAGGGGCTACATTGGCACTGGTTTTTCTGTTTTTATTTTCGAAGTCTACTTATTTGAAACAATTGGGTCGTTTATCAATTTTACCGGGGATTTTTAATATTAATGAGCCAATGATTTTCGGTACGCCAATCGTGATGAACCCCCTTCTAGCCATTCCGTTTATTTTAGTCCCAATGGCGAATACGACTCTTGTTTATATTGTGACGGCATTGGGTTGGATGCCGAAGATGATGGTCAAGCCGCCATTTTCTATTCCAGCGCCATTAGGAGCCCTGATTACTTCCAATTGGAATTGGGTGGCAGCAGTGATGGTCGTTGTCTGTTTCTTTGTTTCGTTAGCTATTTATTATCCGTTCTTTAAAGTTTTTGAAAAGATGCAAGTGGAACAGGAGAGACAGGCTGCAAAAGAGGGGATGGAAGAGACAGCAGTCATTTCTTAAAGAGTTAATGACGGTCTTTCTACAGTTGGCAGAGCAGCTAGTATGTATATCACGGAATTATTTAGAAAGAAGGAAAATGAATGATGTATGTGGGGTGCGGGGCTGTAATTGTTGCGACACACATTGCCTTACGAAATAATCACTGGGTTCATCGTAAAAATCTGTTCCTTGTGGTCCTGTTCAGTCTGTTAATAGTGCTATGTTCCGTTTTTGTTAGCACATGGATTAAGACGATGGTACCGACGGTTTTGACAACGCTAGTGACAGGTACGTTATTGCAAATTCGTTTTAGTAGCATGGGGCAGGGATGATATTGTAGAGAAGGGTCTTCAGTGGCTTGTCCATAGAACCATCAACCTGTTTTTTGTGGTCTAAATTGGTTTGGAAGGGTTTGTAATGTTAGTTTTAGGTGGGTAAAATGACATATTTTTCTTATGGTTGTATTATTAGGGGGATTTTGAAGAAAAACAGCGATAATGGAGGGATATTAATTGCTAATTCGTTAATATCTCTTTATGATATTGTTAACAACTTAATCGCGTCACCCAAACTAGGAGGAAAACATATGAACTATTCAGAACTAAAAGAAATTAGTGAATTAACCAGTGATCCATCTGTAACTATTTCATTGAGCACCGATAGTCATAACCTTAAGAATCAGAAGCACACGATTGTCTTGAAAAATCTCATTAAAGAGGCGGAAGATCGCTTACTGGAATTGTATGACAAACGTGTTGTTTGGGCCGTGATAGATAACCTGAAAGCACTGGAAACAGAACTGAGTCATCAGCCAACTGAAGACAGTTTGATTTTATTCGCTTCTGAAACCTACAAAAAAGCGGTCAAATTACCGGTGACCATTGAAAAAGATGGGGTTAAAATTGACGATAAATTTGTGACCCGTAATTTAATCCGCAGTATCAAGCAAACAGAGCATTATTATGTGTTGACCTTGAGTCAGGATGAAATGCGTGTCTTGGAGTTTTTTAACGATCAGTTTGTAAAAGAAATTAAGAATGAGGAACTGCCATTTATTAATGACACTCTTTATACAACCGATCCTACGCAAAATTCAATTGGTGCTGTGCGCAATAATTACATCCGTGAATTTTTCAATCGGGGAGATAAAGCCTTCAGTAAGATTTACAGTCAAAACCCATTACCTGTTGTATTGGCCGGGGTGGAACGTAATATCGAATTTTACCGTGAAGTGGCCAATCAAGATGAATGGATTATCGGCAGTGTCCACGGGAATTTTGACAGTCGTAACACGACCAATCCGGAAATTGCCAAAGCGGCCTATCCAGTTATAACGGCTTATGTGGCCGATCAGGTGAAGCAGTCTCTGGCTGAGTTGGAACAAGCTGAGAATGAAAATAAACTAGTGAATGAACTAAGTAATATTTATCGGGCGGTGACAGATGGTCGTGGTAAAAAATTATATGTGGAAAAGGATTTTTTCCAGTCTGCCACGGTTGAAGACAACTCTTTGATTTTGAAAGAGGATGTAACCGGTGCGGAAATTGTGGACGATATTGTCAATGAGATCATCCATACGGTAGTAGCTTATGGTGGTGAAGTTATTTTTGTGCCAACGGGTTATTTAAGTAACTATCATCATATTGCATTGATTGTCAGATATGTTTAAATAGAAAAAGGGTCACCTTGTTCCGGTTTGGAATCGGGTGACCCTTTTTATGATTAGGTTGTGTGTTTTTCGGCTTCTTGGACGACCCGGTTGATGTGGATTACCAAGTAAATCATTTCCGATTCTCGGACTTCCAAATTGCGATTGTTTTCCAGATAGCTCTTGATCCGCAGCCCACATTTAAAGGCTTTTGGATATTTACTTTGAACTAACTCATACAAAAAATCGTCTTTTTCTTCGTAGCTTTTATCGGTTAAAATCCGCTGAACAAAGTATTGAAGATGAGTAACCATGCGGGTGTAACTTAGACTGGTTTCATCAAAGAGGATGCCAAAAAAATTACTGATGATGCTTAAAATATCGCGAACGATTTCCGTGCTTTTCATGGTGATGGCCATTCCATCGGGTGTTGCCATGTTATTAGCTAAATGCAAAGCGATAAAGGCGGCTTCACTTTCTGGAAAATGCAAGCCAAAGCGCTCTTCAATCATCACTAGCGCTTGTAGTGCTAATTTGTACTCTTTAGGATAAAACCGTTTGATTTCGAAGAGTAGTGGGTTAGGGATGAAGATGCCTTCCCGAGCCCGCTCAATTGTATAATGAAGGTGATCGGTAAAGCTTAGGTAAAGGGTATTGGAAAAGCTTCGTTCCAATACTTCTTCGGCAATTAAAATGATCTCCTTGGATAGTTCAATTTCTTCCAGATCAATGTCTTGAATTAATTTTTTTAATTGTAGATTTTCGTCGGCATTTTCAATGACAAAGACTTTTTCAATCAATGTGTCATCAAGGGTGGCCCCTTTTTGTTTTTGAAAAGCTAAACCGCGCCCCATCACGATGACTTCTTCTGCCAACTCATTGCGAGAGAGCACAATATTATTATTATAAACTTTTTCAATAATCACGTCGTTACTCCCTCGCGTCTGTATTTAATCCCTTATGATGACTATGCTAAGTCTTCCCCATTAGTTGCGATGACTTTTTGATACCAGTCAAATGATTTTTTCTTGTAACGATTACCTGTTCCTTCTATATTATCATCTAAATCAACATAGATAAACCCATAACGCTTAGACATTTCCCCAGTTGAAGCACTAACCAAGTCGATACAGCCCCATGGTGTGTAGCCGATTAAATCAACGCCGTCAGCGATGGCCTTGGCCATTTCGTCAATGTGACTGCGTAAGTAATCAATGCGGTAATCATCTGCTACATAAAAATTCTCGTCGACCTCATCGATAGCGCCTAAGCCATTTTCCACAATAAAGAGTGGCACTTCATAACGGCCGTATAACTCATTTAAGGCAATGCGCAGTCCGGCAGGGTCAATTTGCCAGCCCCATTCACTGGCTTCTAAAAATGGATTTTTAACCCCACTAAGGAGATTTCCCATGGACTTAGCAGCTTCAGGATCTGTGGCGTTGACAACACTGGACATATAGTAGCTAAAGCCGATGTATTCAACGGGGAATTCTTTAAGTAAGGCTAAATCCCCAGCTTCCATTTCAATAGAATCAAAGCCATATTTGTTATAAATGCGTTGTGTGTAGGCCGGGTATTCCCCACGAACTTGAACGTCAGCACAGAAAAAGTTCATTTCCTGATTTAATTCTAAATTAGCTTGTTGGTTTTTCGGATTAGTATCCCAAGCATAAGAGGTACCGTAAATAATCATACAGCCCATCTTAATCTGAGGGTTAACCTTTTTGGCGATTTTGACTGCTAAGCTACTAGCTAAAAATTGATGATGGAAAGCTTGGAAAATGATTTGCTTATTGTTTCCGCCAGTGGCAGGCACAATTCCTTGGCTTAATGCTGGAAAATGGAAAGCCGAGTTAATCTCGTTAAACGTCATCCAATAAGTCACTTTTTGACCCAAACGATTTAAAACTGTTTCAGCAAATTTTTCGTAAAGTCCCACTAGACGGCGATCTTGCCAGCCACCAAATTCTTTTGCTAAATGAAGGGGCATTTCGTAATGGGAAATCGTAATGACAGGCTCAATGCCATAGCTTAAGCATTCATCGACAATCGCTTCATAAAAAGCGAGACCGGCTTCGTTAGGTGTTGCTTCTGTTCCCAGTGGAAAAATCCGGGTCCAGGCAATGGAAAAGCGGTAGGATTTAAAGCCCATTTCAGCAAACAACGCAATGTCTTCTTTGTAGCGGTGATAATGGTCGATGCCTTTATGATTGGGATACGTGTATTTGCTTTCGTCGATACTCCAGTCAAAATCAGCACTGCCTAAAGCCGCGAAACGTCCTTTACCACCAGGCATGGCATCGGCAACAGACAAGCCTTTGCCATCAACGTCAAAGGCCCCTTCTAATTGATTGGCAGCTGTTGCGCCGCCCCATAAAAACCCATCAGGAAATTTGTTTGTATGCATCGTGAAAACCCCTTTTATTTTTTATTTTACAACAGTTAAAAATTCTTCACCAGTGATAATATCTGATTGATCTAAGTCCAAGACATCCAAGTAATCACTGGAATTGGTAATGACCACGGGTGTGATGACCGGTTTACCCGCTTCTTTAATGGCCTGAATATCGAATTTAACCAATAGATCACCAGCGTTGACCACATCGTTTTGAGCCACACATTTTTCAAATCCTTGGCCTTCTAGCTCAACGGTATCCATGCCGATGTGCATTAAAATTTCAATTCCAGAGTCAGTTGTTAGTCCCACAGCGTGTCCCGTTGGGAAAATCGTGGTAATGGTTCCCTTAGCAGGCGCTCGTAATTCGCCAACTGTTGGTTCAATGGCGATTCCTTTGCCTAAAGCACCAGAAGAGAAAACTTCGTCGGCTACTTGATCTAATTTGACGATTGAACCTGTTAATGGGCTAAGTAATAATTCTGATTGTTTGGAATCAGTTGAAGCTGCTGGCGCCTCTGTTGTATCAGCCAATCCTTCATCAAAACCTAAAACAAATGTTAGGACAAATGCAATCACAATGGCTGCAATCGAACCGATGATGGCCATCATGACATTAGATGTGACTCCATCAACTGTACTGATAAAGCTTGGTAAACTTAAGAGACTGACTAATCCAAAACTAAAGTTTTTAACTTGTGCAGCAGCGATGATTGCGCCGCCGACTGCCCCACCGATACAAGCTGCAATAAATGGTTTTTTAAGTGGTAATGTGACCCCGTAAACGGTTGGTTCGGTAATTCCAAAGACAGCTGTTAAGGCACCAGAACCAGCTAATGCTTTACGTTTTGGATCTTTAGATTTAATCATAACGGCAAGAGACGCGCCTGCTTGCGCTACAACAGCTGCCAGTAACATTGGGACCATGGTGTCGTAGCTCAATTCCGATAGGTTTTGCATCATGATTGGCACAAAGCCCCAATGCATACCGAACATAACAAAGACTTGCCACATGCTACCCATGACTAGGCCAGCAATCATTGGACTGAAGTTGTAAATACCGTTATAAAGGCTACCTAACCCATTCCCAACAATTGTGCCGATTGGACCTAAGACAACAAAAGTTAAAGGAACCATAACGGTTATGGTCAATAGAGGGACCAGAATAATGCTTAAGAAATCTGGTGAGATCTTTTTGGCGATTTTTTCAGCTTGTGCTTGTACCGCAACGGCTAAAATAATCGGAATAACAGTGGATAAGTACCCGCCACTGCCGATGATCACAGGAATGCCGAAGAAACTCAAGCCACCAGCGGCCGCGGCTGCGTTAATCTCTGGGTGAACCAGAGCGGCCGCAATCGCCAATGCAATATAAGGGTTTGTTTTAAATTTCTTAGCCGAAGTAAAGGCTAAGGCGATTGGCAAGTATTGGAAAAAGCCATCGGCTGCCGCAAATAAAATTTTGTAGGTACCAGAGTCTGTTGCAATCCAACCGGCAACGGCTGCTAATGTTAGAAACCCTTTAAGGACCCCAACACCGGCCATGGCGCCAAGGAAAGGGGTAAAGATGCTAGAGATGATGTCGATTAAACGATTAAAGATGTTGCCACCTTTGCCGTCACTAGCGTCATGGTTGCTTTCACCTAAGCCCGATAGGTCATTTAATTCTGTATAGACGTCATTGACATGACTGCCGATGACGACTTGATATTGGCCACCACTTTGAACGACTTGGATCACGCCGTCATGATTTTTTAGTTCGGCTGTTTTGGCAATTGATTCGTCTTTTAGTTTAAAGCGAAGGCGAGTCGCACAATGAACCACACTGTTGACATTCTCTTTTCCGCCAACTAAGTTTAAGACGTCCTTAGCCAGTTCTCTATTTTTACTCATCTATAATTCCTCCTAGTTGGATTTTTGCCCACAAAAAAAACCTAAACTGAGAGAAAGTTTCCATAGGATTAGAGAGTGACCTCAGAAATGAGCACACTGGTCCTATCGATAAATTTCTGTCAATTTAGGTTTTGCCTGCCGAACAGTTACAATCCTTAATTTACTTCCTCATTGTAGCATAATTTTTTTATTTGTAAACACTTACCTTTTGATTTTATTTTAAAATCGTCTTATTTAGGAGTGAAATAAAGAAGGGAGGAGTTGGATTTTTTTAGCAGGAGTCTTTGTATGTATAATAGTCAAACCCTTGGTACGACAGTCTTGCAACTATAAAGTTCGTGCCATAAAACAGGAATAGTGGTATCCTTGGTTATGGTTAAGAAATTCCTCTGGCTGTTTGTTGCAGGGAGATCAGAACCACCAGCGAAGGGAGCTTTTATTAATGGTTATTGCTTATAATAGTCGTAAATATCGTGAGGAAAAAAATATAACGCAACAGGAGATAGCAGAACGCTTGCATATTTCCCGTCAGTCTATTTCAAAATGGGAACGGGGAGAATCATTGCCAAGTATCGATAATTTGGTTTTATTAAGCGAATATCTTCAGATTCCTTTGGACAGTCTGGTGAAGGAACAATTCTTTTTACCTCTGCCTTTTGACTTTGATAAGCCAAAAAGTAGGGCTCAACTAGGGTGGTTATTATTTTTTCCAGGTTTTTTATTGACGCTGATGGTATTTCCTATGGAATTGATGGATAGATTGTTGGTGATACCGGTAGCTGCGTTTGCTTTATTGGTGGAGTTAATGATAACATTCTTTGATTTTAAACGGTATTATGCTTATTTTACTGTTGAAAAAGAAGGTATCAGAGTATTTAATGGCAACACGCGGGCACGGACGGTTTTGCCTAATTTGTATTATTTATTTTTGGCGGCAATTGGTAAACGTCAAACAGTCTTTATCCCATACTCAGAGATTGAAACCATCACAATCTATTTTGAAACACGAGGCTATGAGAGTCCTAATACGGTAGTCGTCTATCGACCGCGACAAAATGTTGCTTTAAGAGAACGATTCGAGGCCCATATTAAGTTAAAGGATGGGAGTGTCAGCCTTAATTTAGATGGTTGTTTCTATGCTCAATCTTTGGAGAGAACGTACTTTTATGCCATGTTTGCTTATTTTCAACATAAAGAAGTTCCTGTAAGTGACCCTTATCATATTTTATCATCATTGGAGCAGGAACATAATTTCATTCAAGAAGCTTATCAAGTTGGGCAACAAAAAAGGTCAGACAGCTATTAAGCTGTAACAGTTCGTTTAACCGTTATTTTTAAAGGGAAATCGTTAATTTTAAAGCGTAATGGTTTATTTTTCCGAAGATAGATGGGATAATTAAATTAGAACAAAAGTTTCATTATCAAAAGGAGGACATAACGTGGTAAACAAAGACGAACTAAAAGGTAAGGCTAATGAAGCGTTAGGTAAAGCAACTGGTGATGAGAGTCAAGAATTAAAAGGCAAGGCTCAAGGTCTTTTTGGTAAAGCCAAAGAAAAAGTTGAAGAAGGTGTCGATGATATTGCTGAAAAAGCCAATGAATTAATCGACAAAGTTAAGCATAAAGATCACGAAGATAAATAATAAGTAAAACCCGAGACGTTGTTAGCGTTGAGGGTTCTTTTTTTTGAGGAAATATGTCGTGTTTAATACCGATATCACATTCAATTGAGACAAAAGTAAATTATTTTTTACTTTTGTCTCAATTTAGTTTATAATAGGAAAAGTAAGGAGATGAAATGTGTGAAGAGGAATTTTGGGGATTCGATTAAGAATCGCGTGTACGAATACAGAGTTTTGCGCAGAATGTCGCAACAGGCCTTGGCCGAAGCTGTCGGCGTCTCCAAACAAACCATTTTTTTAATGGAAAAAAACGACTGTTCGCCATCGCTAATTTTAGCATTCCGAATTGCCCGTTATTTCGATGTTGATGTGACAGATATATTTAGTTATGCAGATGAAGAATTGACGTAAGTCTTGTTCTTGCATAATTAAGTATCAGTTGTAGTGTTAACAGAGATGGTAATAGTGTGATAGTAACAAATAAGATGGTCATCTGATGGTCATTCATAATAACTGCTCAACTGTTTGGTTCCAGTGAACCGCAAAAACTCGCGACTCTTAATATGAACGAATAAGAGAATACCATCTATTTTTTTCACTTTTTTTCTATTAATTATTTTAGGCAATGCCACTTTTCTTCGGTTATTGCGTCTTCAGGGCATTAACTTCATCGTTTTTTTCCGGTTTAACACCCTATCTCCCTTACAATCCAACATATGGAAAGGAAGAGTCTATGAATTTTTTATTAACATTAGCGCTTATTTTAATTTTAACAAAATTAGCGGATAGTTTAGCTATCAAAGTCGGGTTGCCCTCTGTTCTGGGGAGTTTACTCGTAGGGATTTTAGTTGGTCCAGCCGTTTTTGGGATTGTCCAAAAAAGCGAAGGCATTCATTTATTTGCTGAAATAGGAGTGATTCTTCTCATGTTTTTAGCAGGTTTAGAATGTGATTTGAAAACCCTTAAAAAATACTTTACGCCGTCATTGATTGTCGGATTACTAGGCGTATTTGTTCCCTTCACTAGCTTTTACATTGCTTCAACAGTTATGGGGTTCTCAACGATGTCAGCTTTGTTTATCGGACTGATTTTTGGAGCCACTTCTTTAAGTATTACGATTCAAGTTTTAAAGGAACTGCATTATGTGAGAACCAAAGAAGGCGCCTTGGTCATTGGTGCGGTGGTGTTAGATGATATTATTGTCATCATCTTACTAAACATTGTTCTAAACAGTTCGGTTTCAGCAGGTGAGAGCAAACCGTTGTGGGTGATGTTAGTCAGCAATGTCCTGTTCTTTATCTTTATCTTTGCTTTCCACAAGTTATTGATGCCTCCGATCTTGAAATTATTCAAGAAAATGAAGGCGCCAGAACGTAATTTAGGTCTTGGTTTAGCTCTTTGTTTTGGTTTCAGTTACTTAGCAGCCTTCATTGGTATGTCAGATATTATCGGTGCGTTTTTCGCTGGTGTGATTATCTCACAAACTAATATTGGTCATATGCTTGAGCGTAAAGTTGAAAGTTTAACCTTGTCTTTATTTGCTCCAGTTTTCTTTGTGAGTATTGGGTTAAATGTGAGTTTTTCAAGCTTGAGTTCAAACATTAAATTAATTGTTATTTTCAGCATTTTGGCAGTGATTACGAAGTTTGTCGGAGGCTATATGGGTGCCAGGGCAAGTCGCTTTGACCGCGATAGCAGTGCGATTGTCGGTACGAGCTTGATTTCACGTGGTGAGATGGCCTTAATCCTAGTCAGTCTGGGATTAGAGAGCGAGTTAATCTCCTTGGATATTTATGGAGCTCTTGTACTCGTTGTGATCATTACTACGGTTATTGCACCAGTTATATTAAAAGCTCAAATTCAAAAAGTGATAGCCAAGCGTGAAGCAAATGGTCTGCCATCCACTTCCCTTGATAATCATGAAAAAGATCATACACCTGAGCCTGAAACTAGTTCAACGTTGTAGTATCGTTATAAGAAACATGCTTTACGTCCTTAGCTCATTACACGTAACGATATAAGGAGATAAAACATCAAGGTATTTAAACGAATAACGAACCATGGAAACTGGCGGCTATCTAAGGGATAGTCGCCAGTTTTTTGCTTGAATTAAAGTGGCACGCTTGTTTGATCTTGTCTTTGAAGGAAGCTTAAAATCACGCAAAAATTCTCCTTTTTTCTGAAAATGAGAAGAAAATGAGAAAAAGTTTCAATTTTTGATTGTGTTATCTTTAACTTTCCCTTATAATTGAGAATGATTATCAGTATCAGTTAATAACTGATGATCTATGGAGGAACAGGATGGAAAGAAGCCATGGAAAGGCATTTTTACAAAAAAGCAATTGGTATTATCTATTTTTAGCATTATTAGTAGTTGGGATCATTTTGTCAGCGATTTATTCGATTTCGGTTGGTCAAGTGATGATTCCTTTTAGTGAGTCATGGCGTATCATGATGTATAAATTATCTGGTGGGTTATTAGGTTCTGTGGAACATTTAGCTAGCCAGGCATCGGTCAATATTATTTGGCAGTTGCGTTTTCCACGAGTGATCTTTGCCTTATTAATTGGGATGGGGTTGGCAATCAGTGGGACTGTCTTACAGGCAGTTGTCCAAAATCCAATTGCCGATCCGTATATTTTAGGTATTTCTTCGGGGGCCTCGCTTGGTGCCACCTTTGCCATTTTAATCGGCTTGGGAACGGATGCCATCTTCTCACAATTTGGTGTCGCTTTTGGTGCTTTTGCCGGGGCGTTAGCCGCCTCAGTGGCAGTTTTAGTCATCGCCAGTGTGGGTGGGAGGATTACGTCGGTGAAACTGATTTTATCGGGGACTGTCATTAGTGCCTTATGCAGTTCCTTTTCAAGTTTGATTATCTTTTTTGCCAATAATGCAGAAGGGATTAAGACCGTTACCTTCTGGTCAATGGGCAGCTTAGCGTCTGCTAGTTGGCAAAAAATTCCGATTTTGGCTATTGTAGTGGTTTTGGGTTGCGGGCTGTTTCTGTTTCAACATCGAGTGTTGAATACGATGTTATTGGGAGACGAGGCGGCGATTACCTTAGGGATTGATTTAGGTAAGTATCGTCGAATTTACATGATGATAACGGCTCTTGTAACGGGAACAATCGTGGCTTACGCAGGGATGATTGGATTTGTTGGCTTGATTATTCCACATATTACCCGAGGATTTATTGGATCAGATCATCGTCGACTAATGCCTGTTGTGTTATTGATTGGTTCTTTGTTCCTGATTTGGTCGGATATTTTGTCACGAACGTTGATTACCTCAGTTGAATTACCAATCGGCATCATTACTTCGGTGATTGGAGCGCCACTCTTTATTTACATGATTATCAAAAAATCTTACAACTTCGGAGGCTAGAAAATGGAACTAACAGTAGACGCAATAAATGTGAAAATTGGTCCACGCCGCATCGTGAAAGATTTAAATTTGCATGTGAAGAAAGGCCAGTTTGTCGGGATCATCGGTGCCAATGGTTGTGGGAAATCGACCTTGCTTAAAAGTATCTATAAGAGTTTGCCAACAAGTGGTGGCACGGTTTTTTTAAATCAGCTAGACGTTCTAAAAGCACCAGCTAAAAAAGTATCGCAAAAGCTAGGGGTTGTCGGACAGTTTAATGAGATGAGCTTTGATTTAACGGTGATGCAAATGGTCTTATTAGGTCGGACGCCTCATAAAGGGATGCTAGAACAAGATACGAGTCAAGATTTAGCCATTGTAGAAGATGCTTTGGCACGGACCAATTTATTGGCTTATAAAGATCGTAGTTTTTTGGCTTTATCAGGGGGAGAAAAGCAACGGGTGGTGTTGGCACGAACAATTGCTCAGCAACCGGAATTTATGATTTTGGATGAGCCCACTAACCATTTAGACATTCGTTATCAGTTGGAGATTTTAAATTGTGTTAAGGGCTTGGGCATTACCGTTTTAGCGGCGCTTCATGATTTGGAAATGGCGGCGGAATATTGTGATTATATTTACGCCATGAAGGATGGCGAAGTTCACACTCAGGGAACGCCAGAAGAGGTCTTTAATTCAGAAACCATTGAAGCGTTATATGATGTGAAGTGTCAAACGTTTACGAACCCAATTACCGGGCATTTAAACTTCGTGTATCATATTAAATAATTGGCTTAGCCAGGGGAGAATACCAATGAAAAAGAAATTATTAGCGGCAGCTATTTTAGTCAGTTTAGTCACCTTAAGTGCCTGTGGAGGTGCTGAGAAAAAAACAGAAAGCAGTAAGTCAGATAAAACAGCTGCCTATCCTGTGACCATTAAAAATTATGGGCGACCAGAAGCAACAGCGGAATGGAAAGAAGTGGATCAAACCTTTGATAAGGCGCCGGAACGAGTGGTTGCCAATACACGACCAGCAGCGGAATTGTTGTTACATCTAGGCTTAAAAGATAAGATTGTCGGAGTTGGAGCGGTGTTTGGCGAGCCTGACAAAGAAGTTGAAAAAGAGTTTGACGACTTGCATTCATTGGGCAAAGAATACATCAGCAAGGAAATTGCTTTAGGAGAAGACCCAGATTTAATTTTTGGCCGAGGTGGGCTGTTCGATAATGCTGAATGGGGGAATGGGACCGTTAATACCTTGAATGATATGGGGATGAAAACATTTGTCCTAGCTTCATCGGTAACAGGTGGGACCTATGATTCGGTGTATGATGATATTGAAAATTTGGGGAATTTATTCGGCGTGCAAGATAAGGCTGAGGCTTTTTCAACGAAATTAAAAACCCGTCAAAAAGCGATACAAGACAATTTATCCGCGATTAAAGAAGAAAAAGAGTTTGCTTTATTATTTATCACGGATCCAAATGAAGTCTCTGTTTATGGTGCAAAAGACGAAACATTCTTTAACGACCTGTTTAAGATGGTCAAACTTAATAATGTGTATGCCGAAACAGAAGGGGATATTAGCATCGAGGCGTTGATTGAAACAAATCCGGAAGTGTTGATTATTCCTGATTGGACGACAACGGGTGGTGTTTCACCAGAAGAAATCAAAGAAGCGTTATACAGCAATGCCAAACTTTCTAGTCTACAAGCTATTAAAAATAAACAGATTTATGCCGTTGATTATAACTACATGTTTGGTTATGGCTATATCGGGATTGAAGGCATGGAATTGTTAGCCAAAGAAATGTATCCAAAGGAATTTAAATAGGCCACGCCAATGTGCTAAAATAGAAGCATTGACACAAGGAGGCTTATGATGGAAGAATTACTTGCGGCAGTTAATCAGTTTAGGGATGATCGCAATTGGCGTCAGTTCCACAATCCCAAAGATTTGAGTTTATCGTTATCTCTGGAAGCGTCAGAACTACTGGAAAATTTCCAATGGAAGACCAGCGAAGAAGCGGTTGCTACGACCTTGCCTAATATTAAAGAAGAGTTGGCCGATGTTTTTATTTACGGTATGATGCTAGCGACTGATTTAGACGTGGACTTGTCTGAGATTATTTTAGATAAGCTGGTTAAAAATGCTGAAAAATACCCAATTGAAACTAGTAAAGAGAAGTATGATAAATGATAGGAAAACCACTGGTGAGATTCTCACCAGTGGTTTATTTTGTCAGTCGATAATCATTAGGTGTCTGATTAAAGAGTTGCTTAAATTTTCGCGAAAAATAACTGACATCTTTAAACCCCACACCTAAGGCAATTGATTCAATCGAATCCGAAGTTTGACCTAGTCGTTGTTTGGCAACTTGCATCCGGTAGTTATTTAAGTATTCTGAAAAACTGACCCCTAATTCTTTTTGGAATAGTTGCCCTAAATAAGCCGTATTAACATGAAGTGTTTTGCTACTTGTTTTTAGTGAAAGAGAGTCCTGATAAGATGTGGCAACCATTGCCAGTAAGTCTCGGGTAAGCTCTGAATAATGAGTAATCTTGGCTTCGGAAAAAACACGATCAACGGCTGTTAAAAGTAATTGGCTCATGTCGTCCAAATGGTTGACTTGGCTTAGCTTACTGGCGTACTGTTGAAACTCGTCTAAATACACTTTATGAAATCCTTGGAATAGTTTTAGCATGAGAACATAGGACAGGTTCTCGATATAAGTCGAAGATCTATTATATTCTGCCACATTTTGAAAGAGGGCGTGGATCTGCTTTTTCAACGCCTCCTGATCTCGTAAATCGATGGCTTGATCTACCTTATTAATTAATTCTTTTTCAAAATGCTGATGTTTATCTTCTTTAAAATCAACAAATTCATCGTAAAAATAACTTGTGTTAGCGGCACGTAAGCTAAAATATTCTTGCATGGTTTCAGCAGATTCGATACTTAAATGAAATTGGTTAAAGAGGGACTGTTCAGCCCCGACGTAAAAACTAAAGGTTGTAACAAACGTTAAGGAGACCATGCTTTCTTCGAACTGATGTAAGGTAGCTTTCAGCGCCTCTAAAGGTTGATCATCGATTAAAAACCCAAAACTATTTGTTTCTAGCTGGGTCATATAGGCAATGCCTCCCTTAGCTAGCAAAGTTGAAATTTGTTGGTAAACATCATGATGCTGATGAATTTGGGTCTTATCGGTCCAATTTAAGATACAGGCGCGACATTGATTGCTGGGTAGCTCTAATTTTAGTAAGTTTGCTCGTTCAATAAATTCATTTTTTTCGATTTGGTTAAAGAATATTCGTTTGGTAATATGTTCTTTCATGACTTCTTTTTCTGTAGATTCTTCCAAGGATAGGCGCAGTTTTTCAGTGATTGTTTCAATCGTCTGAAGTAGCTCGTTTTTATTGACGGGTTTCAGTAAATAATTTTCAATCCCTAATTGAAGCCCTCTTTTAATGTACTCGAACTCGTTAAAGCCACTTAGTACGACTGATTTAGCTGAAGGTTGCTGGGTAGTTAGGAATTGGATTAAATCAAGTCCGCTAATCTCATCCATACTGATATCGGTCAGCAGAATATCAATTTTTTGTTGTTCAATAATAGCCAAGGCCTCTTCACCGCTGCTAGCTGTTGCGACTATCTTGACATCAAGTTCCTGCCAAGGGATTAACAGTTGAAGTCCCTCGACAATAATATCTTCATCGTCAACAATTAATAAGTTAAACATATCTCTTCTCCTTTACGTTAATAATCATGTCTCAATTTGAGGGGGTTCTTAAGGGTATGATCAGTAAGATTTTGGTTTCTTTGTGTGGCTCACTGGTCAGTGTCATTTGATAATCATTGCCAAAAAATAGTTTTAAGCGCTCGTTGACATTTTTAAAGCCAACGGATGTTAAGGCATCCTCTGTCTCGTTTAAATAATTCGTCATTTTAATCAGTTGATCTTCTTTAATTCCTTTGCCATTGTCGACAATTTGAATCACTAAATTCTGCTCCATTTTAAAGGCTTTTAGTTGAATGACATTATTCGTTTTTTTGTAGTCGACACCATGTAAGACATAGTTTTCAATCAAGGGTTGGATAATGAATTTGGGTAATATTAACTGTTCCACATCAGAGGCCAGACTAAACTGATAAGCGATTTTATTTGGGTGTTTCGTTTGAAATAATTTCATGTAGAGTTTGCTGCTTTCAACCTCTTCGTAGAGAGTGGTTTCCTTTTGTTGAGTGATGCTATTACGGAATAATTGACCTAAAATATAAATCATTTCTGAAAGGTCTTCATTGCCATCTTTTAAAGCTGACATGCGGATGAATTCCAATGTATTATATAAAAAATGTGGATTGATTTGAGATTGTAAAGACCGTAATTCAGCCTCTTTTTGTTTAAGTTCGAGGACATAGCTCTTTTCGACGTAATTATTGATGTTGTCAATTAGATTGTTGAATGTTTCTGATACTGTTTTTAGCTCAGCCTCTTTGTCATCTACGCTGATATGAGTGGTCAAAGCATGTTGAGTACTGACCGTCATGCCTGCTACAATTGAGTCGATTTGTTGTGTGTATTTTTTAAACAATGTCATTAGTAAGGCAATAAAAAATGTAATGGAAAGTAAAAATAACAGGGTGACCAATAACGGGCGACTTGAAAAGAAGCTGCGTACATTAGGAATTGGGCAGAGTGTCAGGAGCATGGTTTGATTTTTGGTTTCATAGCTAGTTAAATAATAAGCGTTACCATTAATGACAACCTCTGAAGCATCGTCAGCTAAAGAGTGTTGCAAAGCAACTAAGGATGTGCGAATGTCTTGAGGAGCCTGATCGGCTTGCCAAATGAGCTGCCCTGTTGGTGAGAGAATCAAAGCGAAACTGTTTTTTTCACCATTAAAAACCCGATCGAAATCGCTAAAATCAAAATAACTACTGATGGTCCCAATTTGCCGATTGTTTTTAGAAAAATTCAAGGGTCGTGAGGTAACGAAAAAAGAGTCAAGATGAGCAGGATAATCGCTGACATAGGTTAGCTCGTCGTCTTTTTGGGAGATTTTACTGTATTGATAACTAGGATCATTGGCAAAGAAGGTCTTAGCAGATGATTTAAAATCAATTCCGGCTATTGAATCTGACAAATAGTAGCGATCGAGTTTCTGGTCGATGTAATTAGAGTAGTCATCAGAGAAGTAACTGACAATGTCGTCCATGGCTTCTTTATTGTTGTTAATACTATCGGTGAAAGTGTCCATCAAGCGCTCTTTGTCTTCTGCCACACGGGACATTCGCTCATGAATTCTTTCTAAATCCTGATGGGTTCGTTGCCTCATAGTATTTAAGTAATAGGCAGCGCTGATGGAAAATAAGACAACTGCGAATGAAATAACTGCCAAAGAATACCAGAAGAGAATCCGTTGTAATAAATATTTTTTTTCATATGTTCGTCGATAATTGCTAAAAAAGGAATGCTTCATCATGTCCACCTCGTCTAAGATAACTGTGTTGGTTAGGTTAAAAATAAACCAGAATACGGAGAGCATCTATAATTTTTTATAGTTTACCTATGATAAGTTCATCGTCTGTCGATTGACCTATCGTTTAAACTAGAGATAGGAAGGGTGAAGAGAATGGAACTTATAGCATATTTAGATGATAACAGAGAATGGCAGAAAAAAGATATAGGGGCACAACATTTATCTTGTATCAATTACGCCTTCGCTAATATTATCAATGGAGAGGTGCAGCGACCACTCAAAAAAATTCATTTGATCAATGAATTGAAAACGGATTATCCACAGCTGAAAACATGTATCAGTATCGGTGGTTGGGGGGCAGATGGGTTTTCGGATGCGGTCCTTACGGTAGAAAGTCGTCGGAAATTGATTGACAGTTTACTGGCCTATATGGAACAGTATCATTTTGATGGGGTCGATTTAGATTGGGAATACCCTAAGCTGGATGTGGCTGGAATAAAGGCTCGCCAAGAGGATTCAGAAAATTTATTGTTGCTACTAAAAGAAATTCGCCAAGCTTTTACGTCTTTGGAAGCTAAAAATAAGCGGAATTATTTATTGACGATCGCAGTTGGAGCAGCACCAGATTTATTAGAGACAACGGCAACGAGTCAGGGACATGAATATGCAGCCTATTTGGATTATATCAATATTATGACTTATGATATGCGAGGCAGTTTTACGCATACTACAGGTCATCATACCAATTTATATTCGTATGATCAGGATGATTTACTAAGTGCAGAGACGGCGGTTAATCAGTTACTAAAAGCAGGCATACCAAAAGAAAAGCTAGTGATTGGTGGTGCATTTTACGGCCGTGTTTGGCAAGGTGTTCACACAATGGAAAATAATGGGCTGCTACAAGAGGCAAGACAACCAGGCAATCAAGCTATCGATTATAATGAACTAAAAGTGCTGCTTAAGGAACATCCTGAGAATTGTTTTTATGATGAAACCGCCGAGAGCCCTTATTATTGCGATGGACAGCAATTTATTTCATATGAGGATCAACGTTCTTTAGAGGCTAAAGCTCGTTATGTCAAACAAGCTGGTATCCGAGGATTTATGTATTGGGAGCACTCATTAGATCTTTCAGGTAGCTTATTCAACGCTCTAGTGAAAGAACGAGAGTCATAATTTGTTATAAAAGAACGATAATTTTATCCTATTAAGAATAGTCTTGGCAGATTAGACTTATGATAGACGGAAAGGGGCGGTTGAGTTGGTAAAAGTAAAAGGGATACTGAAAGATTTGAAGCAAAATAAAGCCCTATTATTGATGGTTTTGCCGGGATTGATCTGGTTGGTATTGTTTTCTTACATACCCATGGTTGGTACGGTTATTGCGTTTAAAGATTTTCGGATTTCAGGAAATGGTTTTTTTGACAGTTTAATAACTAGTGAATGGGTAGGTTGGGAAAACTTCAAATTTCTCTTTGGAACCTCAGATGCCTGGGTGATCACTCGTAATACGGTTGCCTATAATTTAACGGGACTCATATTGGGGACGGTAATGTCGGTGGCAGTGGCAATCATCATGAGTGAGCTGACGAAGAAAAAAATCGTAAAAGCGTATCAAACGGGAATGCTTTTCCCTTATTTTTTATCTTGGGTAGTTATCAGCTATTTTGTATACGCCTTCTTGAGTACGGATAAAGGCCTAATGAACGGGTTGCTTCAAACCTTTGGTAAAGAACCGATTAATTGGTATGCGGAACCAAAATACTGGCCGGTTATCATTATTTTCTTAGGTGTCTGGAAGAGTCTAGGCTATAGCAGTATCATTTATTATGCTTCAATTATGGGAATCGATCGGACTTATTACGAAGCGGCGATGGTAGATGGGGCTTCTAAGTTTAAACAGATAATGAAGGTAACCATTCCATTGTTGATGCCATTAGTGACGATAATGTTGATTTTAGCGGTAGGTGGTATTATTCGTTCAGACTTTGGTTTATTTTATCAAGTTCCCCGAAATTCAGGGGCCTTAAATGATGTGACCAACGTGTTGGATACTTATATATACCGTGGGTTAACGAATAATGGTGATTTAGGAATGACCACAGCAGCAGGATTATATCAATCGGTAGTTGGCTTTATCTTAATTGTTGCCACGAATATGATTGCTCGTCGAGTAGACGAAGATTCTGCCTTATTTTAAAAGGAGGCTCAGTATTAAATGGCAAAAACTAGTAAACTTGCCAAGCGCATGAATAATTTTTCCCGACCAGTTGAAATAATGTTTACCATTTTGTTAGGATTATTTACACTTAGCTGCATTTTTCCTTTTATTTTTGTTATCATTATCTCATTATCCAGTGAGACGTCTCTAGCTCAAAATGGCTATGCGATCATTCCCGAGAACTGGAGTTTGGAAGGGTTTAAGTACTTGTTTCAAATGAAAGAGCAGTTACTACGATCGATTGGTGTCTCGTTGTTTGTGACCATTGTTGGAACGTTGATGACGATTTTTATGACGTCAACCTACGCTTACGCCTTGTCACGTAGTAACTTTAAGTACCGTAAATTTTTTACTTTTTTGATTTTGTTTACGATGCTCTTTAGTGGTGGTTTAGTTCCAGGTTATATTGTAATGACGCAGATGCTTCATTTGAAGGATACGGTTTGGGCACTGATATTGCCAATGTGTCTGAGTCCGTTTTATGTGATTGTTATGCGAACGTTCTTTAAACGTTCGGTACCGGATTCGATTATTGAATCTGCTAAAATTGATGGGGCTTCGGAAATACGTGTTTTTGTTAGCATTGTATTGCCTCTGGCTTTGCCGGGGTTAGCGACTATTGGGTTGTTTTCAACCTTAGGATATTGGAACGATTGGTTTAATGCGCTGTTATACATTGATAGTGCCAAACTGGTTCCTCTCCAATTCATGTTAATAAAGATTCAAAATACTATGGAATTTATTTCCACGAATGCACAGATGAATGCCGATGTGGCATCAAGTGTTAATACGAATTTACCGCAGGAATCTACCCGGATGGCCATGGTTGTGGTGTCCGTTTTGCCAATTGCCATGACTTATCCTTTTTTCCAGCGTTATTTTGTGGAAGGGTTAACGATTGGTGGCGTCAAGGAATAAAAAAAGAGGAGACGATACAAAATGAAAAAGAAATTAATGTGGCTTTTGGTTAGTTTAATCCCAGTCTTTTTAGTTGTTGCAGGTTGTGGCAAGAAAGAAGCAGAAGCGTCTAAAGATGGTATCACTAAAATCACCTGGTATATGGCGGGTGATGAAAGTAAGGATCACGAAAAAGTAGTGGAGGAAGCTAATCAATACTTGCGTGAAAAAGTAAACGCTGAAATTGACATTAAGATGATTGGATTTGGCGACTATGAGAAAAAGATGCAAGTTATTATTTCCTCTGGGGAAGCTTACGATATTTCTTACGTGACTAACTATGTTGCAAATGCGAATAAAGGAGCCTATTTAGATTTAACGGACTATCTGGATACCACCTTAAAAGGTGCGGCTGATCGCTTGGCTGACGGCTATATTAAAGGGGCATCAATTGACGGCAGACTGATGGCATTTCCAATTAATGGGGCAATTGCTTCTGCTAATTATTGGGTATTTCCAGAAGACTTAGTTAAGGACAATGGCCTTAATATTGAAGCGGTTCAGGGGTTAGACACATTGGAACCTGTACTAAAAGGATTTAAATCAGCCAATAGTGATGTGACACCTTTGGGGATAGGGGCTGGTTTTAGAGTCGATATTCCTTACGACAGTATTTTAGGTGATGGGCTACCATTTGGTGTTTCTTTGGTTGGTGATGAAACGACAATCGTTAATACTTACAAAACACCGGAAATGATGGCATCACTAGAAACGATGCATGACTATTATCAAGCGGGCTATGTGATGAAGGATGCGGCGACAGCAGTCGATGATCCATTCCCATTGAAAAAAGATAATAAAAATTGGTTCGCTCGCAAGCAAACATCGGGCTATGATGGCACGTCGGGGATTGAATCGTTAACGGGTTTCCCGGTAGTAGCTAAGCGGCTAACACCTGAAGGCATTAAAACCACTTCATCTGCAACGGTAGCACTGCAAGCCATTTCTGCTAATAGTAAACATAAAGAAAAAGCGATGGAAGTCTTAAATTTAGTCAATACTGATGAGACATTAGCTAATATTTTGGCCAATGGTATCGAGGGAATTCACTATGAAAATAATCAAGATGGCTCAATTACTTTCTTGGATCAAAAACAAGACTATACGTTAGGTGGTTGGCAGTTTACCGACTATAAGTTGCAAAAAGTCAGTAAGTTGCAAACGCCTGAACAAATTGCTGAACAAGAAAAATTTATTGAAGAAGCCCAAGAATCACCAGCGCTTGGTTTTGCTGTTGATACTAAGCCAATTAGAACAGAAATTGCCAGTATTCAAGGTGTAATGGATCAGTACTTAGCTAGCCTGCATACAGGAACGGTTGATCCAAAGGAAAAAGTGAAAGAGATGAATGAAAAATTGGATAAGGCTGGGATGGAAAAGGCCTTGGAAGAAATTCAAAAACAATACACAGAATGGCAAAAGACAGCTAAATAGGTCAAGCCTAGCTGATTGTTTAGCAGATATCTGCCGTTAAGAGAGGAGTGACATGCAATGGGGAAATGGTTGGTCATAGGGTCGGAATGGGTATATCGCGTGGTAAAAGCTAATCTGACTTGGCTAGGCTTAGTTATTTTAGGTGGAGGAATTTTCGGTTTTTTCCCAGCGACGATTGCATTAGCTCGGTTGGTTAACAAATGGCTCCAAGGGGAAAAAAAAGTCCCCATTTGGCAAGTAATGTGGCGTGAGTATCGTCTTCATTTTAAATTAGGGGCCCAACTGACGATAATCTATGGCGGTAGTTTAGTGGTAATTCTGGTTAATTTACGTTTAGCATTTCAAATTCATCATTTGTATTTTATGATGATTGCTTATATGTTGATATTCCTATTGGCTATCTGGTTGATATCATTGATGTATTTGTTTCCTTTAATTGCCAATTTTGAAGGCAGTTGTTTTGGTTATTTGAAACAGGCCATTGCTATCGGGTTAAAGGACTTTAAAATTCTTGGCATGCAAATTATCGGCATCTTCTTGATTTGGTTGCTTAATTTAGAATTTTCATCTTTACTTCTGTTTGGGACTGCCGTGATTTGGCAATTGTACACAGCTTATTGTTGTCGTAAGGTTGTAGAGAAAATCACTAAGGCGCAAGTTGCTTATCAATAATAAAAGCAAGAGGAGGGACAAACGTCTCTCCTCTTGTTTTTATTATATGTTGTTCAGTTTCCCTATCTTAATAGCTTATTCAATCGCGCCACTTCCTGGTCATTTTTCTTTTTGGCATAGACGTAAAACCCTAGAACATGGCCAATTAATGAAAGAAAGAGCATTCCAAGGGCCCAAGGAAGGACTCGGTTGAACATCTCAGGTGATAACAGCCAAATGACGGCTAATCCACCAGCTAGATTTAAACTAGCGGAAATTAGAATATTAACACTGGCAGGTAAAGTGAAGTAGTGCCATAAACTTGTATAAAGGACACCGAATAGCAAAGCGGAAATAAAAGCAACGGCGAGGATTCGCCAAATGAATGAGATCCCAAAGCTGCTTGATTGGCCAAAGAGGGTAAGTAATAAGGTGACCCAAATAGTGGTAATGCTAAAGACTTGGAAAAACTGGTTTTTTAGTGTGTGACTCATAAGAAATTCCTCCTAAATTGTTTGAGATAGTGGCGGCTAACGTAATAAGTTAATTGATTGGCTAAATGAAGTTCAATACGGGCGTTACTGGCAGACACAAATTGGGCCACGTGATCTAAATTCACTAGTACTTGGTTATTGATTTGCATGATACGCGTTTTAGTTAGGTCCTCTTTGACGACTTTAAGTCGCTGGTTTAATAAATACATGGAACCATCCAGTGTTTGAACATTGCACATCGTTCCTTCGGTTTCGATTGCTAAGACCTGATGTAAATCTAATTTGAGTTGACGGTCATTTTTAGCGTTAATGACGGTCAGTTTTTGTTGTTGGTTTAGGGCTCGCTCAATGTCTTGCCAACTTTGTTGTTGATCTGGATGAGTGACGATTTTAGTTGTATCTCGGGCTTGTTTGGTATCAGTTGTAAAAAATAATTTCACAGGCTCTCCTCCTCGAAAATAACTATACCATGAGGGACCTAGTAGTGGGATGTTTTTGTGCTAGGTTGCATAAAAGAGCCATTTTGTTGCAAAAAAAGAAGCTTATCGCCGATAAGCTTCTTTTGACCGTCCTGATTTAGCCTTTTCCTGCAGAACCAAAAAGAGTGATTTTGTCACTGACTACCGTTGAAATAGCGGCAGTGGCGGGGGCTAATACTAAGCGGGGTTCGTGATTCTTTGACCCAGTGGCTAATGATTCTCTAATAGATTGAAACCATGCTTGATTTGTTTCGGTGTTGATGTTTATCTTAGCATGGCCAAGCTGGATTGCTTTTGTTAAATCGGCATCTGGAATACCTGATGCACCGTGGAGAACTAGTGGTACTTGGCAGTTTTCTGCAATTTCAGCCATTTCAGTGAATCCTAGTTGCGGTTTGCCAACGTATTCTCCATGAACTGATCCTAAAGCGGCTGCCAGAGCGTCGATTCCCGTCTCTTGGACCAGACGCTGGCAATCTGCTAGTTTTGCGTATTGGATCCCAGAGATCAGGCCATCTTCATTGCCACCAATCGTGCCGACTTCCGCTTCCACGGAGACGCCTCGTTTGGCGGCGTAGTCGGTCACTAGTTTTGTTAGGCGGCTGTTTTCAGCAAGAGGTTCATGAGAGCCATCAAACATTACAGAGGAAAAGCCGGCATCAATGGCTGCCAGACAGCGTGCCACTGACTGGCCGTGATCCAAGTGAAGGACAACTGGGACGGTAATCTTTAGTCGTCTAGTGGCAGCCGTGAGGGCCAGTACAATCCACTCGAAGCCGCCTAAAAAATCAACCAGTCGATCGGAAGCCGCCACAATAACAGGGGACTGATTGTCTTGGGCGGCGTTTAGAATAGCATCAATCCACTGAATGCCGTTAATATTAAATTGTCCGACTCCATAACGTTCTACTCGTGCCTGGGGCAAGACATCCTTGAGTGTGACAAATGCCATAGTCTTTTCTCTACTCTTTCCCTTGAATTTTTTTAACAGCAACTGGACGACCACTTGTCAGGGACTCTTTAGCTGCGGCTGCAATTCGTTGAGCCATAATGCCATCTTCGAAGGTACATGGAACAGCTGAGCCAGTTTGAATGGCAATGAAAAATTGTTGCACTTCAGCGATGTAAGCATGGTTGTATCGTTCAAGGAAGAAGTGTAACGGCTGGTCTTGGCTGACAGACTCGCTGGAGGAGAAGGTTACCCGAGTTTCCGTTTCATTCTGACTTTCGGCACTGCCTTTTGATCCAAAGGCTTCAATTCGTTGATCATAGCCATAGACTGCTTGACGACTGTTGTCGATAATGCCGAGAGCGCCGCTTTCAAAGGTTAATTGAATTAAAGCAGTATCTACATCTCCGACAGTAGCGATATCAGGATTAACTAAAGCAGCGCCAATGGCATAGACTTCTTTAACCTCGCCAGCTACAAAGCGTGCCATGTCAAAGTCATGAATGGTCATGTCCATAAAGATACCGCCAGAACTTTTAACATAATCAAGGTTTGGTGGTTCGGGATCGCGAGAGGTAATTCGTAAAATATGCAAGTCACCTATTTTACCGGTGGTGACATAGTTTTTCACCCGACCGTAATTTTGATCGAAGCGGCGATTAAAGCCAACTTGCAGTTGAACACCTGCTTTTTTGACAGCGTCATAAGCTGCCATGGTTTCCTCATCAGAGAAACTAATGGGTTTTTCACAAAAGATATGCTTGTTAACAGCTGCTGAGCGCTTAATTAAGTCTACATGGGTATCGGTTGGTGAACAGATAAAAACGACATCGATTTCCTTATCATTAAAAATCTCATTTGGGTCGGTTACTAATTGAGGAATGTGCCACTTGTCAGCCCATTCTTTAGCCTGCTCTGCATGTGGATCAGCGATGGTTTTTACAGTTATACCATCCATTCGCAACATGTTTTCAACGTGTAATTTACCAATTCTACCAGCGCCGACGACGCCGACTGTTAGTGTCTGTGTCATTCTGTTTCCTCCTTATAACTGAATCGTAGTTGGCCTAAATGGCCCAAGTATCTTTAATGTAACGACGTGCTTTGATGGCGTACTCTAATGGATTGGCCAGAGCAGGGTCTTGTTCTGCTTCAACGACAACCCAACCTTCATACCCACTGGCATCGATGGCCTTACAAATTGGTTTAAAGTTAATCATGCCGTCACCAGGAACCGTAAAGACTCCCTTTCTAACCCCTGTGAGGAAGCTATCTTCTGCTGTGACCACTTCTTTTGCAATAGCTTCTCGAATATCTTTAAAGTGAATGTGTTTAATTCGTTGGTGGTGAGTCTGATAAATGGCTAAAGGATCTTCTCCTGAAAATACCAGATGACCAGTGTCATATAACAAAGAGACTTTTTCTGGGTTGGTTTCAGCCATTAGGCGATCAATCTCTGAAGTGGTTTGGACGCCCGTTCCCATGTGATGATGATAAACGATGTCCATCTCTTTTTCGGTTGCTAAATCCCCAAGCGCTTCAAGTCCTTCAGTTAAACGGTGCCACTCTTCGTCAGTAAAGATCGGTTTCTTAGTGAAAACAGGTAAATCTTGTCCTTGAATGCTGTGACCTTGTTCTGAGACAACGATAACCTTGGCCCCCATGGCTGCTAGAAAGTCACGATGCTTAATAAAAGCCTCAGCTGTTTCTTCAAATGGTCGAGTAGTTAAGAACGCGCTGAACCAAGCACTGGCAACTTCTAAATGGCGTAACTCTAGATAAGGGCGTAAAATGGCAGGCTCTTTAGGGTATTTATTGCCAATTTCGGTACCGCTAAAACCAGCCAGAGCCATTTCACTAATACATTGTTCAAAAGAATTTTCTTTCCCGAGCTCAGGCATGTCGTCATTGGTCCAGGCAATCGGAGCGATTGCCAGTTTGATTGGTGAAGCAGTTGTCATAAATTTTCCTCCTTAATATTGTAGGTCCGGTCTCCACTATCGGTAAGTATTGAAGTACCAATCATAGGGGGCCTCTTTTTAACTAGGTGTCCAGTCTCTGTTATCACTACGCTTTCCTTCTAGGGCATCAATCTCTAGAGGTTAAAACCTTAAGAATTGAAGGGTTTACCAATAGAGGAGATTCTTCGTTAACTAGCATTCAGTTAGTCGGTCATTAGCTCAATTAGTTGGAACGGTCAATTTCAACGATGCTGTTGGTCTCAAAAGATGTTTGGCAGGCAGTGGCAATTTTGGTGGCTTGCAAGCCATCTCTAGCAGAAACAGGTGTTGGCAAGTCGTCTAAGATGCAGGTGGCAAAGGCCTTCATTTCGCTGACAAATGCTTGACCAAAACGTTCTGGAAAGTTTTGACTAGTTGGACGAACGACCCCGTGCTCATTAAAAAGAGTGACCAGATTTTTTTCAGGAGCGGCTCCAATTCGTAACATGCCTTTCGTGCCAATGATTTCCGTTTCAACATGATAACCATGAGCTGCGTTACGTCCTGTAACTAAGAGAGCCATGGTCTGGTCCGTCAATTGCATCATTGCTGTACCGGTCTCCAATTCGTTAACCTGGTCCAACTCTGGATAAGCGGCATTTTTACCGAGTGCCCAAACACGACTGACCTCTTGTTGACTAAACCAGCGGATCAGATCAATGTCATGAATGGCCATATCGGCAAAGATACCACCGCTGTTACTGTCAGCCGCAAACTTGACGAAACTTTCCATGCCGCTACTAGGGTCGATGCCGTAGCACCTGATAACGGTTAGCTCGCCTAATTCCCCTGCGGCTACCAGTTCTTTAGCATACTGGTAGGAGTCGTCAAAGCGTCTCATAAAGCCAATCATCAATTTTTGTTCAGGGTGTTTCTCACTAAGGGCCAATGTTTGATCGATTTCAGATAGGGAGAGGCCGATTGGTTTTTCGCAAAAGACATGTAGCCCTGCTTCCAGCGCCAATTGAATTTGCTGACAGTGGAACCCTGAAGGTGAGACGATAACAATGGCGTCCAAGTTAGGGCTTGCTAGCATCTCTTGATAGTCTAAATAGGTTTCTTTGACGTTTAGCAAAGCCTGGGCAGTGGTTAATTCATCCTGATTAAGACTACAGATGGCAACTAGGTCCATTTCAGGAATATTCGTGGCAATATTAGTGGCATGGGTCATGCCCAATCTTCCGAGTCCAACTAAGCCAATTTTAATCTTTGACATAGGGTAACCTCCTTATAATTAGTTTTAAGCGCGTTTGGGTAAACAGGAAGGAGGCCGGATGTTATTTGGGGCCTCCTAAAGTGTTGTATCTAAATCAGTAGGGTTTGGCTTGATTAAGTCCCTTATTTTTTTCGTTAAAGGCGGTCTGAATACTTGATTTTTCAGAGACTTCCGCTACCCCGACGTGCCACCAAGCATCATAGCCGTCTGTCATGGTTTTAGGCAGTACTTTGATGTCAATCAAAGTGGAAACAGCTTGCGTTGCAGCATCTGCCAAGGCGGCTTTAAGTTCTGCATAAGTGTGAACTTCATAGGTTTTAGCCCCATAACCGGCTGCAACTTGAGCGTAATTAATCACCATGGGTTGATGGCTTTCACTATCTTTTAATTCCGTATAAAAACTGTTACTACCATTACTCATCTGCAAGTTATTGATACAGCCGTAACCAGCATTATCAAAGAGTAGGACATTTATTTTTTTATGATACTGAAGGCTGGTGACTAATTCGGTATGCAACATTAGAAAACTGCCGTCACCTACCATGGCATAAACTTCTTTATCTGGATGAGCTAGTTTGGCTCCCAATGCGCCAGCAATTTCATAACCCATACATGAGTATCCATACTCCACATGATAGGTATTGGGCTGAGAACTCTCCCAGAGTCTCTGTAAATCACCGGGAAGTGAGCCGGCGGAACCGACAATCACAGCGTGAGGAATCAGGTTATTAATCATCAGTAAAGCACGGGTTTGGGTCATTTCAGTCTCTAAGGCATCCGCATACTCAATTAATTCAGCTTGAGTAAACTGATCCGCTACCTCAGGGGTAAACTGCTCCCGATCGAAGGTAATACCGGCCAGGCGTTGGCGCTCTTTTTGCCATTCCTCTTGGTAAAGGCTTAGTTGATTATTGTAAGCAGACGTATAATCGCCCAGATGTTGAGACAATAGCTCAAGAGTAGCCCTCGCATCGCCAACAACAGGTAAGGCATCTAGCTTATAAGCTTGTGTTCGACTGACGTTAATATTGACAAAGGAGGCCTCTTCGAAGTTAAAGAGGGACTTTGAGCCAGTGGTAAAGTCCGTATAGCGGGTGCCGACTCCGATGATGAGATCTGCCTGGGCGGCTGCTTTATTGGCTGCCAGATTGCCGGTGACGCCAAGGCCACCTAGATTATGTTTGAAAGAAGATTCAACGGTGGATTTCCCAGCTTGAGTTTCAACTAAGGGAATCCCGTGGGTGTCGGATAGTTTAATCAAAATATCCCGAGCACCTGAGTATTTGGCACCGCCACCGACGACGATCAGTGGGTATTGACTTTCGCGTAAGGCCGCAATCAACTCCTTTAACTCACGGTCTGTAGGAGTCCTGCGATCTAAATAATGAACCCGTTCTTGAAAGAAGCTCAAAGGGTAATCATAGGCCTCGCCTTCCACATCTTGTGACAAACAAATGGTTACAGGCCCGGAGGTTTCCGGATTAGTCAGAACATCAAAGGCATGAATCAAACTGGACATCAATTGTTCAGGGCGGGTGATACGATCCCAGTAACGAGAGACTGGCTTTAAGGCGTCATTGGTCGTGATTCCGGGGCTTTGAGCCTGTTCAATTTGCTGTAAAACCGGGTCGGGCTGTCTGGTTGCAAAGGTGTCTCCAGGCAGGAGAAGCACTGGCAAGTTGTTGGCCAAAGCTGTGCCTGCTGCTGCTACTAAATTGGCTGCGCCAGGTCCAACAGAGGTGGTAACAGCATAGATTTTGCGTCGCAATTGTTCTTTGCCATAGGCGATTGCAGCTAACGCCATGCTTTGTTCATTTTTTCCTTGATAAATCTTTAAATGCCCTGGATGTTGTTCCAGAGCCTGACCGATGCCAAGTACATTGCCGTGGCCGAAGATGTTGAAGACACCTTCAACGAAAAGTTTTTTTTCACCGTCAATTTCAATGTATTGCTGATGGATAAATTTAACTAAGGCTTGAGCGGTTGTTAAGCGAATGGTTTTTTCCATAATAATGTCCTTTCTACAGGTAAACTTAGTTCAAGTCTTGTTCCTTTATCAAGGCTTCAATCTCGACAGCCGTTGGCATTGCTTCCGAGGAGCTGTGTTGGCTGACTACAATTGCTGCCGAAGCGCTACCATATTTTAGCGCTGTTTCGATGCCTTTGCCGCTGTTCAAGGCATAGAGAAAAGCCGCAGCATAGGAATCACCAGCCCCAAAAGTTTTTAAGACCTTTGTTTTATAGGATTTGCCACGATAGGTGTTGCCCTCCTTGGTATAGGCGTAGGAACCTTCAACACCGTGTTTAATCACAACTAGTTCTGGGTGATGGTTAAATAAATGGGCAACCGTCGCCTCATTTGTTCCTTTTTCAAGATTTTCCATCATGTCGTATTCATCCCGTGTCCCAATAACGATATCGGATTGTTGAGCGACTAATGAATAATAGATGGCGGTTTCATCTTTGTTTTTCCAAGTATAAGGCCGGTAGTCCAATTCGAAGACAATCTTCACGTTATTTTTACGAGCCAGTGCCACTGCTTTTAAGGTGGCTTCACGAGAAGGACTTTGGGACAGGGCCGTTCCAGAGATGACGAGTGAGCGACTTTCTTTGAGGTAATCCTCGCTGATTTCATCGGGACTTAGATACAAATCTGCTACTTGTTCGCGGTACATTAAGATACTGCATTCTTCTGGGCTTAAAATTTCAGTAAAGGCTAAACCAGTTTTATGACCATCCTGATCAATAATCATCTGACTGGTGTCGATGCCAGCAGTTGCCATATACTGTTCGATAAAACGGCCGTGCTGATCATCGGGAATTTTTCCGATAAAGCCAACATTTAGCCCTAATTTAGCTGAACCAATGGCAATATTAGCTGGTGAACCGCCGACGTATTTTGAGAATGTCATAGTATCTTCCATGGGACGGTTGTATTCAACGGCGTTTAAGTCGATGCAAGCTCTGCCTAAGGCAATCATATCGTACTTTTTTGTGTGCATGAGAGTCTCCTTCTTTCAAGTGTCATTAATGTTTATCTGTTTAAAATCCATTCGTGGTCAGGATCGTTGTGGAATTGCCATTTTCGTGTCGGACCTGCCATGATATTTAAGTAATAACTGGTGTAACCATCAGGGACGCCCACAGGGTGATAACCTTTTGGTACAACCACCACATTGCCATTTTCAACGCTCATGGTTTCGTCTAAGGAGCGGTCATCAGTATAAACCCGTTGAAAGACGAAACCTTGTGGGGGATTTATTTCATGATAATAGGTTTCTTCCAGCAAAGATTCCTCGGGAAGGTTGTCTTGATCATGTTTATGAGGGGGATAACTAGAAAAGTTACCTCCTTCCGTATAGACTTCCACTACGAGCAAGCGGTCTGCAATAGGGGAAGTGTCAGGTAAAATATTGTGAACGAGACGTTTGTTGTTTAAGATGCCTCGCGCTTCAATTGAATTATCTTTAGCAGGGATGAACGTCAGCTCTTTTGTAACCGTGGTTGGCGAATAACATAATAGGATACTGGCTTTTCTTTCAGTTGTCAGCGTAAAGGTCGTCTGCCGTGGCAAATAAACACTGTCTGTGGGAATCTTGTCAAAAACCGACTGTCGTGTGCCGATATTAGTCAAGTGAGTATTGCCAGAAATTAGGGAGGCTTGTCCGGTTAAAATCACTGCGCAACATTCATAATCTGTTAAGGTCTCTTGATAGCTAGCCTCTGGTCTTAAGTCAATCAGTTTTAGTTCAATATAGTCAAGGGAGGCATTCTGTTTGTTTATGGTCTGACGCAACGTGACCCCGGGACTGATCACCTGTGGTTGTTCCTTATATAAAAGCTTCATGTCAACCGAACTCCTTTTAAATTAGTTATCACACAAGGATGGCGTTGAAACGTGTTAACACCATTCTTAGAGTTAAATAGATGCTTTGGGGTAGCGGGCAGTGACGACTTTTTTACGTGTGTAGAAGTCGACCCCATCTTTCCCATTGGCGTGCAAGGTGCCGTAGAAAGACGATTTCCAGCCTGAGAATGGGAAGAATGCCATGGGGGCCGGAACACCTAAGTTAATGCCTAGCATGCCAGCGTCAATCGTCTCTCTAAAGTAACGAATGGCTGCTGCATTATTGGTAAAGAGGCAAGCGCCATTGGCGAACTCAGATTTATTGGCCGTTGCGATGGCTTCTTTTAAATCTTTGACGCGTATGATTGACAGTAGCGGAGCAAATACCTCCTCTTTCCAAATAGTCATATCCGTTGTGACATGATCGAAAATAGTTGGGCCGACGAAAAAACCTTCTGAAGGGATATGTTGACGACCGTCTGTGAGTAATGTGGCACCCTCGGCCAGCCCAGTTTCGATATAATTAAAGGTTCTTGTTTGATTGTCTTTACGAATGACCGGACCTAGAAAAACACCATCATCTAAGCCATTACCAATTTTGACTTCTTTGATCTCGTTGAGCAATTTTTCAATAAAGGCATCTGCGACCTCTTCTTCAACGGTGACAACAGCCGCCGCCATGCAGCGCTCGCCAGCCGATCCGAAAGCTGCCCCAATAATATTAGTGACCGTATCATCTAAATCTGCATCTTTCAGGACGATACTGTGATTTTTAGCTCCAGTTAAGGCTTGAACTCGTTTTAAGTGTTGGCTGCCTTTTTGATAGACATACTCACCAACTGTTTTGGAACCGACAAAAGAAATCGCTTTAATTTCAGGGTGTTCCAAGATACCGTTAACAATGTCGTGTGCCCCATAGACCACATTAAAGACGCCTTTAGGTAAGCCGGCTTCGGTAAATAGCTCGACTAATTTTTCAGTTAATAGAGGCGTACGTTCAGATGGTTTTAAGATAAAACTATTGCCGCATGCGATGGCCATTGGAAACATCCAGCATGGTACCATCATGGGGAAGTTGAAGGGCGTAATGCCACCAACAACACCTACAGGGTAACGATAATTGACTGCCTCGACATCTGTCGCAATCGAAGCGAGAGAATCCCCCATCATTAACGTTGGTGCGCCAGCTGCAAATTCAACGTTTTCCAAGCCCCGTTGCACCTCGCCTAAGGCTTCTTTTGTGTTTTTACCATTTTCAATAGTGATGAGCCGAGCCAGTTCGTCTGCATTTTGGGCTATTAATTGTTGGAAGCTAAAGAGAATTCGGGCTCTTCGTGGAACGGCCACCTCTTTCCATAAAGCAAAGGCTGCTGCGGCTGCTTGAGTGGCCTCTTCTAGATCTTCTTTAGTAGAGAGGGGAACTTGGCAAATAATCTCACCTGTCGCTGGGTTGAGGACATCTTCATAGTCAGTGGTTCGACTCTCAACCCATTGGCCGTTGATATAGTTCTTTAACTTTCTTGGTTCCATCATATCGTTTCCTCCTTGAAAAGCTTTATCAATCAGTGATTATTTCCTCAAACCCAGGGATGTGGATCTGTATGTGTGGAGCTGATTTAGAAAGCTAAACTTATTTTTCTGATAATAATAAAAATATTTGGTTCTCTTTTGGTTATGTCTTGGTTACATGTTATCGCTAAATTTCAAAATAGTCAATCTTTTTTTATAACAAGCCAGAAACATTTTCATGTCAGTCTGTGAAAGGGAAAATGACGTTAATAAAGAGAGGGAAGATTAGTGAAAATAGGCGTTGAAAGAGAGTGGCTAGTATGGCTAGTAATTATCAATTGATTAACTCTTGGTCATGTGTTATATTTTAAACGTGATAAATATGAGGTATTATTAAATGGAGCCGTCAGCAGTCTTCAAAAAACTGTCAGGGGGAAACGATAAGAGAAAGGGGGCAGAGGATGAAAGTTCAACGAATTCATGAGATTGAATCCTACGTCAAACGTCATGGGGCTGCGTCTTTAAATGAGTTATGTGAAGTATTTGAAGTCTCGAAAAATACCATTCGAAGAGACACTAATTACCTCATAAAAAAAGGGTTAGTTGAAAAAGTTTATGGGGGGGTTGTCTTGAAAGAGGATAATTTGGTCTCATTTGAGAACCGTCAGATCAAACATCAGGAAGAAAAGCGGTTGATTGGCAAGGAAGCGGCCAAATTAATTGAAGAAGATGATCTGATTTATGTCGATTCCGGCACTACGACTAAGTACTTAATGGAGTTTGTCCCGCCAGATATGAGCTTTACGGTTGTCACGAATAACCTGGACGTCATCAATTCGGCTGCGCAATTGGAACACGTGCAATTGTTGGTAGTGGGCAGTAAATACAAGCGTAAAACCCGCTCATTTATTGAGATGCAGAATCATCAGATTTTGCCAAATTTTAATATTAATAAAGCCTTTATGGCCACAACAGGCTTAACCTTACAAAACGGTCTGACAAACTCGGACATGTTAGAAACTCAGATAAAGAAAGCCATTTGTGAGAAGGCTGCTCACATTTATGTCATGGCTGATACGAGCAAGTTTGGCCATTCCACTTTGTTAACATATGCAAAACTGGATGAAGTCGACGGCATTATTAGTGGAGGAACTCTTGGAAAAGAGTATCTTGACTATTTCCACCAACATAATATTGTTTTACACAAAGCTTATTGATTGTTCAATAGGCTTTTTTTTCACTAATAAATCCATTGGCAGTGCAATTTTAGTAGGATAGTGTGTGGCAAGTTAGTGAAAAAATAAAAATACTTCTTGACTATCGGTCAAAATGACACTAAAATGTAATCAACACTTACTCATCTCCTTGATTTATGGGTGTGAGGAAGAAAGGTATTAATGAGTGATGTCAAAGCTTACATTGGGGAAGGATTGGGTGTCAAAAGCGGAATCAACTTTTTGAGAATAGCGATCAAAAAATTTAGGAGGAATAGTCAATGAAAAAAATGGTCAAGTTTATCGGTGTTTTATTTGTAAGCCTTTTCTTGGTGTCGTGTGGAACAGAGAAAGAGGCAGGGGATAAGTCGAAGGAACAAATTGGTTATGCCATTAATAATTTAAATGATACCTTCCAAACGTATATTTTAGATGCTGCCAAAGCCAGTGCTAAAGAAAATGGTTACGGCGTGCGGGTTGAGAATGCCAAAGAAGATTTAATTGCGCAACAGGATCAGGTTAATACGTTGATTCAAAATGGTGTTAAAGCATTAGTCGTCGTTCCCGTTGATACGAGTGCTATGGAGCCAATTACTAAGGCAGCCCAGAATGCCAAGATTCCACTTGTGTATGTCAATCGTAATCCTTATGCGGGCAAAGAAAAAGAAATGCCGAAAGATGTTTATTATGTAGGGTCAGAAGAAATTACAGCCGGCATCATGCAGATGGAATTTATTGGTGAGGAATTAAAAGGTGAAGGCAAAGTGGCCGTATTAATGGGGATTTTAGGCAATGAAGGCACTATGAAACGAACTGAAGGGGTAGAGGAGACGATGAAAGAGCAGTTTCCAAAGATGGGCATCCTCAATAAAGAGACGGCGGAATGGCAACGGGACAAGGCTTTGGCTGTGGCGGAAAACTGGATCTCAACCTATGGCAATGATTTGAAGGCCATTGTTGCCAATAACGATGAAATGGCACTAGGGGCTGTTCAGGCAGCCAAGAAAAATAACCGGTCCGATATTTTGATTACAGGCGTGGATGCCATTCCAGATGCGTTAGATGCCGTTGAAGCGGGTGATTTGGCAGCAACTGTCTTTCAGGATGCTGTTGGTCAAGGGTCAGGTGCGGTCAAACTAGTGGCAGCCTCTCTTAAAGGAGAAGCGCCTAAGGATCAAGTGACCTATGTGCCCTTTAAGCTAATTACCAGTGAGAACGTCAGTGAGTTTAAATAAGGCATGAAAGACAGGGGAGAAAAGAGGGCGGATGTATGAGTTACGATGACTACGTATTAGTATTAGAAGACATGAGTAAAGAGTTTCCCGGAGTCAAAGCGCTGGATCATGTCCAGTTAAAAATTAAGCCAGGTGAAGTTCATGCCTTAATGGGAGAAAATGGAGCAGGTAAATCCACCCTAATGAAGTGCATCATAGGCATGTATACGCCGACCTCAGGGAAAATTTGGTTTAACGGGGACTACATTACTAATTATTCGATCATTCAAGCTTTAACGATGGGCATTTCAATGATTCATCAGGAACTGAGCCCCGTTATGGAAAAAAGTGTGATGGAAAACATTTGGCTAGGACGGGAGCCTAAAAATAAAGTCGGCTTAATCGACCATAAAAAGATGTATCAAATGACCATGGATGTGCTAGAGCGAGTTAATGTTAAGATCGATCCTAAAAAGTTGATGAAAGAGCTGACGGTTGCCAACATGCAGATGATTGAAATGGCTAAGGCTATTTCATATGATGCAAAAGTAATCATCATGGATGAACCGACCTCGTCCTTAACTGAAAAAGAAATTAAGCAATTGTATAAAATTATTAGACAATTAAAAGAGGAAGGGCGCAGTATTATTTATATTTCCCATAAGTTGGATGAAATTCGCGAAGTTTGCGATCAATTAACGATTTTTCGAGATGGTAAATACATTACGCAACGAGGAGTAGCTGAGACGACCGAGCAGGAAATGATCAATTTAATGGTTGGTCGCGATATTGATCAGCTGTTTCCTAAAGGAAAAACTGAGATTGGTGAGGTTAAATTTTCTGTGGAGAATCTGTCCAATGGCAAAGATTTTTATGATATTAGCTTTGATGTGAGAGAAGGAGAAATTCTGGGCTTTGCCGGACTGGTTGGAGCTGGTCGTTCAGAAGTGATGGAAGCGATCTTTGGTGTCCGCAGTAAACTTTCAGGAAATATCCGTTTAAATGGCCAGCCCTTGGTCATTAAGTCAGCTGCTGATGCGGTTAAAAATAAGTTGGCTTTTTTAACGGAAGATCGCCGTAAAACAGGGATATTTCCGATGCTATCCGTCAGCTATAATATTGTGTCCAGCTCGATTGAGTCATTTAAGAATAAAGTAGGTTTGCTGAATAATAAACGGTTGGATGATGAAGCTATGCATTATATCGACACATTAAATGTGAAAACGCCGTCTTATAAAACAGCCATTCGTAATTTAAGTGGTGGCAATCAGCAAAAAGTGCTGATTGCCAAGTGGTTACTGACAAAACCTGATTTGCTAATTTTGGATGAGCCGACTCGAGGGATTGACGTGGGCGCAAAAGCCGAAATTCACCGCAATATCTCCACCATGGCCTATACGGGGAAAAGCATTATTATGGTCTCATCTGAGTTGCCGGAAATTTTAGGGATGAGTGATCGAATTGTCGTGATGCACGAAGGTCGAATTACAGGGATTTTGGACAATCGCAACTTAACCCAGGAAGAGATCATGCTTTATGCAAGTGGCATGAAAAATGATTTTGTAAAAAAAAGCTTAAGTGGAGGGCATAGATAAATGGAAGAACAGAATAACGTGCAGATGAAGCAACACTCACAGTTAAGACGCAAGGAATTTATACAAAAATATTTAATTATCTTTGTGTTAATTGCCATGTTTGCAGTGCTAACAGGCATGAATGGTAATTTTTTAACCTTAAATAATATTTTGAATTTACTGACCCAAACATCAATTTATGGTATTTTAGCTCTGGGATTATTTATTGCCTTAGTGTCTAAGGGCATTGATTTGTCAGTTGGCTCGACCTTAGCCTTTGCTGGAATTATGGTAGGGACGATTAGTCAGACAAAGGATGCCGTTGATAAAATTTTTCCCTCTCTAGGTCAATCCCCCTTGATCGTGACCATTGTCTTAGCTCTTGTGATTGGTGGGTTTATTGGGCTGATAAATGGCTCGCTGATTGCGTATACGGGGATCCCACCGTTTATCGCCACATTAGGGACACAAATCGCCGTTCGTGGGGCTGCGCTAATGATCTCCAACGGCAAACCGGTCAGTAATATTAACCCGCAAATTAATGTGTTAGGTGATCGGCTTTTTGGTTTTTTACCAGTCCCCGTTTTGATTTATATTGGGGTGATCATCTTTATGGCGGTGCTGATGAACTATACGTCATTTGGAAAAAGCATTTATGCCATTGGCGGTAACATTGAGGCCGCTGAAATCTCTGGTATTAAGGTCAAACGGAATATCGTTCTAGTGTACGTTATCTCAGGCGTTTTAGCTGGGATTTCTTCCCTGATTTATATCGGTCGGACAGGTGGCTCCATTCAACCAGCTGCAGGAACGATGTATGAAACAACAGCCATTGCTGCGGCTACGATTGGCGGAACCAGCCACAGCGGTGGAATTGGGACGGTCTGGGGTGTTGTGGTAGGGGCTTTGATTTTAGGTACCTTGACTAATGGCTTTACCTTATTAGGGATTGATGCCTATGTTCAACAAATTATTCAAGGGGGCATCATTATAGGTGCCGTTGTCTTAGACATGAGAAAAAATCGAAAAGCATAATTAACCGGCAAGGCGTCGTAAAAGAAGGGGAAAGTTGACTTCTTTTAAGGCGTTTCTTGTCTTTAGTGTCAGGATAAAAAATTAGGAGAGTGTTAGTATGCCAATGATTCATTTTGATGTGTATAGAGGGAGAACACCAGCCGAAATTAGCCAGTTGTTAGAAGTGGCTCATAAGGTATTTGTGGAGGTTTTGGAGATACCAGAGGGGGATCGTTATCAAGTGGTTCACCAACATGAACCTTATGAGATGGTGATTCAGGATACCGGTCTAGGCTTTACCCGCAGTCAACAAGTGGTGGTGATGTCCATCTTTAGTAAGGAACGAAGGGAAGATCAAAAGCAACGCCTGTATCGGGAGCTAGTTGAAGCGCTAGAAACGAGATGTGGCATTGCTCCGAATGATGTGATGATGTCCTTTTTTATTAATGGCGATGCTGATTGGAGTTTTGGCTTTGGTCGAGCTCAGTTTTTAACAGGTGAATTAACCTGAGGGACATCATTATAAAAGCTAATAGCATAAATTTAACAATAAACTGGTTTTAAAGTACTCAATAGTCGACTAAGTTGTTATAATAAGGTGGAAAGACATACCCTCTTCTTTCGAAGAGGGTTTTTAAGAATACAGGAAAGTATCTAACTTTCTCTATATTCTAATCGGTGTCTAGCTTAGCTCATCAACCTTTCAGAAAAAGACTAAAAAGTTTTAGTGACAAAAGCCTCTATGCTTAATGCTTTAGCCGTTATTCTTGCCAATTTATTGGCTTAGAAATAAGGGACATCGAAGAGCATTTAGCGATAGCGGACAAGGTCGCAACGCGTAGAGCCTTAACTCTTGCAGGTTTACCTGCTTAGAAGTTTAGGACAACGTAGCAACGCGTAGTAGCATCACGTAACTATTTCTCTATTTTCTTTCAAGGCTAATCGATTCGCTAAGCTTTTCTTATCGACAAAATTTATTGAGGCAAAGGGAGCTGGAATGAATGGATCTAAAGGCAGCAGCACTAAAGTTACACGCGGATAACAAAGGGAAAATCTCGATTGAGAGTAAAGTACCGGTTAAGACGAATGAGGATTTAGCACTAGCTTACACGCCGGGAGTGGCAGAACCTTGTAAAGTGATTTATGATAATCCTGAAGCAGTGTATGACTATACGGCTAAAGGCAATCTTGTTGGATTAATTTCCGATGGTTCAGCGGTATTGGGCTTAGGTAATATAGGACCAGAAGCAGCGATTCCAGTTATGGAAGGTAAATCAATTTTATTTAAAGAATTCGCCAATATTGACACAATGCCCCTTTGTTTAGCTACTCAGGATACAGCGGAAATCATTAAAACGGTTCAGTATTTAGCCCCGACTTTTGGTGGGATTAATCTGGAAGATATTTCCTCGCCTCGTTGTTTTGAAATTGAGAAAGTGCTAGATGAAACCTTGGATATTCCAGTCTTCCATGATGACCAACATGGCACGGCAATAGTTGTTGCGGCCGGAGTGATTAATGGCTTAAAGTTAGTTGGCAAGGAACTACCAGACGTTAAAGTGGTCTTAAATGGCCCAGGTGCAGCAGGTACGGCAATCATCAAGATGCTCTTGAATATGGGTGTGACAGAGGCCTTAATTTGTGATGAGCACGGTATTCTAGCCGTAGGTCGTCCGGAACCAATGGACCCTCACAAACAAGAGTTAGCCCAGGCCACTAATCCCGAGAATCGCCAAGGAGATTTGGCTAAAGCAATTCAGGGGGCAGACGTTTTTATTGGGGTGTCGGTTGCCAATGCCCTTTCGGCTGAGATGGTTAAAACCATGGCAGTTGACCCCATTGTGTTTGCTATGGCGAATCCAGTGCCAGAAATTATGTATGATGTGGCGAAAGAGGCGGGTGTTAAAGTCATGGGAACTGGCCGCTCAGATTTCCCTAATCAAATTAACAATGTGCTAGCATTCCCCGGTATTTTTAGAGGCGCTTTAGATGTACGGGCGACGACGATCAATAATCAGATGAAAATAGCGGCAGCTGAGGGGATTGCAGCCTTGATTTCAGCAGAAGACTTACGTGAAGATTACATTATTCCCAGTCCCTTTGACAAACGGGTGGTGGAACAAGTGGCTAATTATGTGGCGCAAGCAGCGATTGAAACCGGGGTTAATCGGTTACCTCAGAAGGGAAGATAGATATGACGACTTATCGAATTGAACGAGATTCAATGGGAGAAATCCGTGTGCCTAAGGACGCCTTATGGGGGGCTCAGACTCAAAGAAGTTTAGAAAATTTTTTAATCGGCCAAGAAAAAATGCCTCAAGAGCTAATTAACGGGTTAATCGCTTTGAAAAAAGCGTGTGCGCAAGCCAATTTTGCGGAAGGGAAATTAAGTAGCGAACAGTGTCAGGGAATTGTTGAAGCTTGTGAGACCTTACTGGCAACGGATAATTCGCTTCATTTTCCACTTTGCTTATGGCAAACGGGTAGTGGCACGCAAACCAATATGAATGTCAACGAAGTGATTGCTAATTTGGCTAGTCAGAAAGGGTATGGGGATATCCATCCTAACGATCAGGTTAACATGTCTCAGAGTTCAAATGATGTGTTTCCTACGGCTATGCATATTGCGGCGTACCATGAGTTGCAGCAACAGCTGATGCCAGAGTTGGCCAAGTGGGTCATTCTCTTAGGTCAAATGGAAGATCAATATCGTGACGTTCTAAAGATTGGCCGAACACATTTACAAGATGCGACTCCTTTGAGTTTTGGTCAAGAAATTAGTGGCTGGAAAACGATGATTGAGCGCAGTCTTAAGGCGATTGAGGAAAGTAGTCGCGGATTATTGTTATTAGCGATCGGTGGGACGGCTGTTGGCACAGGCATCAATGCATCGGCAGCCTTTGGTGAGTCCGTCAGTCAGCGGTTAGCAAAGGAGTATGGTCATTCATTTATCAGTGATCCGAACAAATTTTTTGCCTTAACCAGTCATCAGCCGATTTCCTATGTTCATGGAAGCTTGCGCAGTTTAGCCAGTGACTTAATGAAAATCGCCAACGATATTCGTTGGATGGCGAGTGGACCGCGATGTGGCATTGGGGAAATCAGTATTCCGAGTAATGAACCAGGCAGTTCCATTATGCCTGGGAAAGTGAATCCTACTCAAGCTGAAGCCCTAACGATGATTGTGGCTCAGGTCATGGGAAATGACACGACCATTCAAGTGGCGGCCAGTCAAGGGAACTTTGAGTTAAATGTCTTTAAGCCAGTGATCAGTTTTAATTATTTACAAACGGTGACATTATTAACAGATGGCATGCGCTCCTTTAGAGAAAAATGCTTAAGTGGCTTAATTCCTAATCAGGAAAAGATGTCGCAACTATTGACTGAATCCTTAATGTTAGTGACGGCTCTTAGTCCTCATATCGGTTATGAGAAAAGCGCAGAAATCGCCAAAAAAGCTGCAGCAGAGGAGGCCACATTGACGGAATCTGCTTTGGCTTTAGGGTACGCTACAGCTGAAGAATTGGCTGACTGGCTGGATCCTCGTAAGATGTTATAAAAAAAAGACCGAGTCGCGTAAGAAATTCTTACTCCGACTCGGTTTAAATATAAAATCTGTTCTCTTAGACTTCGACCGTTAAGGCTTCTTCTGATGCTTTGACGGTTCTTTCGGTGACCTCAGAGATTTTTTTAACAGCGTCCATGTTGGTGATCACAACAATAACCGTTGACGTTGTGTCTGTTTTAGCTAATTCCTCTAAATCCATGTTGGCTATTTTTGTTTCAGGTGTAACAGTTTGACCTTCAGAGACGAAGATTTCAAAAGGTGCGCCTTTCAATTCAACTGTATCAATTCCCATATGAACTAAAATTTCTAAGCCGCTATCAGTGGTCATTGTGATGGCATGTTTAGTTGGAAATACACTAACAATTTTTCCTTTTACTGGAGCAAATATTTCAGACGATGTGGGTTGTACTCCGTAGCCGTCTCCTAACATTTTTTCTGAGAAGACATTGTCTTCGACTTTGTTAATAGGAATTAAGTTTCCTTCAGCTACTGCGTGAAAGGTTGTTTTGTTATCTTTTTTTAAGAATTTAAACATGGTTGTTCCTCCGATATGTTATAGAATAGTATAAGTTCAATTATACCATAGATTCCAGTTGTTGAAAGTAATTATCCAATTACTTCTTAAGTTTACTCATTTCATCTGCCACAAATTGAACTTCTGTGCCAACAATGACTTGAATGTTTTGGTCATCGATTTTTTTGACGCCAGGGACATTTGTTGACTTGATCTTGGCTTCGTCAACCTTATCCATGTCTTTCACCACTAGACGTAAACGGGTCGTACAGTTGTCAATTGAGACGATGTTATCGTTGCCGCCTAAACCATCAAAAATACGCGTCGCCATTGCAGTAAATTTATTACCACCATCAGCAATTTGTTCTTCGATTTCTTCTTCAAGAGTGGTTTCTTCACGACCAGGGGTCATCAAGTTAAATTTCTTAATAGCGAAATCAAAGGTAAAGAAGTAAAGAGCTGCCATGACAAGACCTTGAACCAGTAGCATCCATGGTTGGTTGGCAATAGGGTTACGCAAGCTTAGGACGAAATCCACAAGACCAGCGCTGAAAGCAAAACCAGCTGTCCAGTGGAAGAGAGCTGAGATTAACAGTGAAATACCTGTTAGAGCAGCATGCAAAACATATAAAGGCCAAGCTACGAACATAAATGAGAACTCTAAAGGTTCAGTAATACCTGTAAAGAAAGCCGCGAAACCAGCTGCAATCATCAATGAAGCTGTTGCTTTTTTCTTTTCAGGACGAGCGTTACGGTAAATCGCATAACCACCAGCAGGTAAACCAAACATCATCACTGGGAAGAAACCAGCTTGATACATACCAGTGACACCTTTTGTGCCTTCGCCAGAAAGGAAGTTACCAATATCATTAATGCCAGCAACGTCAAACCAGAAAACAGAGTTTAAGGCGTGATGTAGACCAGTTGGAATCAATAGACGGTTAAAGAAGCCATATAGACCAGCTCCGATTGCCCCCATACTGGAAATACCAGTACCAAATGAGACTAAACCAGCATAAACAACGGGCCAGATAAATAATAAAATAACTGAGACAACCAACATGGCCAAGGAAGTCATAATTGGCACCAGACGTTTGCCACTAAAGAATGACAAAGCCATCGGCAATTGAACATGGCTGAAACGGTTATACATCGAAGAAGCGACTAAACCAGATAAAATACCGATAAAGGCATTATCGATTTTACTGAAGGCCACGTTAACTTCTTCAAGGGGAATCCCTTTCATAGCGCCAACAGTGCCAGACGCTAGCAAGGTTGTGACAACCAGAAAGGCCACCAAACCACTAAGAGCAGCTGCCCCATCTTTGTCTTTTGACATGCCCAAGGCTAAACCAACTGCGAACAAAACTGGCAAGTGATCAATAATTGCGCCACCCGCTTTAACTAAGAATACCGAAACAAAGTTTGGATCGCCCATCCCTGTCATAATATTTGGGTCAATCCAATAACCAATCCCCATCATGATCGCTGCAGCAGGTAGCACCGCTACCGGAAGCATTAACGATCTTCCCATTCTTTGTAAGTATGTTTTCATAATACTTACCTCCTTATAAAATTTTTTATAGTTCAAGCTCCCATTATAATGATCAAAAAATAAGGACAAAGAGCTGAATATACATCATTTTAGTCAAGATTGCGTCCGAGTTGATCAGATAAGCGTTCGATATGCAAAGTGATATAACCTAACTCCTCTCCTGGGATGGTTAAGCCATAATCAACTTTGGTCATTCGGGCAACTTTTTCGGCAACCGTATAACTACGTTGATACTTGGTTTTGACTAACTGAAAAACGTCGTCGTCCATGGAGTGGAATTTACTTTGGTAAACCCGTTCCACAACGTAACGCAAATGGACCACTAGGCGCGAATAATTCAGGCCCATGCTCATTTTAGTGAAGTCCACATCAAGTTCTTCAGCTATGGTTGTCACCATGGCTGAGATGATAGTGACCTCGCGGATACTTTTGTTGGTAGTCGATTGGCCAGAACTGGCACTGTGGAAATGAATGGCAATATAAGCCGCTTCATCAATGGTAAAGTCCAAGGCAAATTTTTCTCGTAAATAATTGACAGCCCACTCAGCAGCTCGGAATTCATCAGGATAAAGAATCTGAATTTCATTTAGCAATTTATTCTGAATGATGATGCCATCGCGAATCCGATCAATGGCAAAGGCGATGTGATCGGCTAAAATAGAGTGAATATGCTCGTTGAATTTGGTGTTCAACATCTCTTCTGCTTTGTCGATGATTTCCTCGGAAGCGATGAAGTATTCAGGGTCGATGCTTTGCAGCAATTGTTCCATCTTACTTTTAGTTTCCGTTGCCACATATTCTCGCTCAATTTGATTTCGTGGGACGATGTCATTTTGCTTTTTACTAAAGCCAATCCCTTTCCCAGTCACAATCTTATCTTGCCCATTATCTGAGACCAACACGGCGTTTTGATTAAATACTTTGATTATTTTCATCTTTTTCCCCCTGTTTAATTAAAAATAGGCATGGAAAAAGATGACGCAAGTATCTACGCGTATCCTTTTTCCATGCCTAGTATTATCTAGTCACATGAACATTCATATTTCGATTTCTAATATATCATACATGGTGATGGAAAAAAACGCAACCAAAAAGTTTGTTTAAATCAAAAATTGAATAAACCGTTCCTTAATTAAGTCTAAATGTCTCTTCTTTTTCCAAATTGTGGATAACTTTTAGTTTTAAACAGCAGATTGTGGATAAACCTGTGGATATGTGTATAAGTCGAAAGTTTGTTCGCCGAACAGGGGATAACCCCTTTCTAGATAGTCGTCGTTAAACTGATAAGTCCTTCTTCCACAGAAAAGTCATTTTTTCATAAAATGCCTGAGCGGAGAAACTTTGACGAGTCGTTAAAATAATCGCAGAACGTTGATGAAATCGACCTTCTTCTTTAATGTAAGCCGTTAAATTCGAACCGATGCTTTGCCAATGACAGTCACGATCTATGAAAAATTGATCGATGTCAGACTCCATGCCCCTTAGCCACGGCTTCGTAAAACCAGGGCTGATGCCAATAATTCTGTTCCCCTCTTTGCCACGTAACCAACAAAATAGTTGTTGATAACAGGGTTGTGGAAAAACTGGTACATGACTTTAGCTGATTCCCAGGATTCATTCCATGGTGGTTGTGCATAAACTTTTTGAGAGAGGCGCCCACAATCTGGAATCATGGAGGCATCTAGTGACTGAAAGGTGAGTTCTTTCATGTTAGTCACGTCCTTTTTTAGTTTTTGACACAATCAAGCGACTAAAATCCAATCATGAGGAGTTAATCACAAGTCGATATGGTATTATAATAGCATAATAAAAAAACGAGCTTATAATGGAAGGAAGTTAAAGATGAACCGACAAAAACAATGGCACTGGTTATGGCTACTCAGTCTAGTGGTTATTTTATTAATAGGCTGTCAAAGTAAACCCGCTACAATTAATTCAACTACCTCTTCGACACAAGAGGAAGTATCAGTGGATTGGCCTTTTTATGAAATTTCCAAGGATAATCAAGTGGTGGGGCATGTTTTAGGCACGATGCATATAGGCAAAAAAGAAATGTACCCATTTCCAGACACTATTTTGGAACCTTTGCAGAACAGCCGTGTATTGTTGACGGAGGTTAAAATGGCTGATTTGGAAGCGCCGGATATGACGTTAATGATGGCGGTGATGGCAGGGGAGCAACCTATTACCGATGGTATGAATGAGGAGAGTTTGGCTCTTTTCCGTCAGCGCTTAAAAGAATACGGATTTGAGGAAGAGGCAGTTAAGAATCTCAATCGTTTGGGTGTCGATCAATTTTTACAAACAAAATATATGTCACCTACAGCGACAACCTATGGCGTTGACATGCAACTATATGGCAAAGCCAAACAGATATCAACCCTTAAAAATGAAGGACTGGAAACAATCGAGGAACAGTTTGACCTGCTGTTAGAGACGTATAAGGAACCGGCTGATGTGAACGAGTGGGTAGCACTAATACCAACTCTTAAAGAAGGCAAAGAATCAACGGATGAGTTGGTCAAAGATTATATTGCAGGAGATGTTTTTAAGTATTTTGAAGCTGAGGCGAAAGATAGCCAGATGAATGCCGCCCAACAGGCCATCCTAATTGATCAGCGAAATGCCAACTGGCTGAAGGTCATTCCTAAAAAGTTAGCAGAACCAGGAGTGTTTATAGCGGTTGGTGCGGGACATTTACCTACGGAAAAAGGTGTGTTGCATCTACTGGAAGAGGCAGGTTATCAAACGACAAAAGTCTCTTTTAACTAGTTAGATAGATAGTTGCTGTTGATTAATCATCACTCTTGCGGTCTAATTAGTTAACACAATGGATAATAAAAATAAGACTTTTATAAAATTACGTCGAGACTGGTCTTTTCCTAGTCTCTCATGATAGAATATAAAAGATAGTGAATTGAAAGGACTAGAGTCGTGAATAGAGAAAAAATTATGGCAGATTTGCCAACAATAAATATGCTGTTTGAAGAGCCACTTTCTAATTACACGTTTACTAAGACTGGCGGACCTGTTGATGTCTTGTTGTTTCCCAAAACAAAGGAAGAAGTTAAAGTCATTGTGGATTATTGCTTGACTGAAGATCATCCTTGGTTAGTTTTAGGAAATGCCAGCAACTTAATCGTTCGTGACGGCGGAATCGCCGGCTTTGTTTTAATGTTAACAGAGATGAAAGAGATCGCTATAGAAGGTCAAAGGATTGTCGTCGAAGCAGGGGCAAAATTAATCGATACCACTTATTTTGCTTTAGAGCAAGGCCTCAGTGGACTTGAATTTGCCTGTGGTATTCCTGGAAGTATCGGTGGTGCGATCTATATGAATGCTGGAGCTTATGGTGGTGAGGTCGTAGATGTCTTTGAATCGGTGGATGTTATTTGGGAAGATGGTCGTTTTGAACGTCTAACTAGAGAGCAGATGGACTTCTCTTATCGCCACAGCCTCATGCAGCATCGCAAGGGCGTTGTTCTCGAAGTGACCTTTGCTTTAGTGCCTGGGGATAAAGAGCTGATTTCAGCTAGAATGAAAGAGCTGACGGCATTACGAGAAGCCAAGCAGCCTTTGGAATACCCCTCATGTGGCAGCGTCTTTAAACGTCCAGAAGGCCATTTCACTGGGAAACTGATTCAGGATGCCGGTCTTCAAGGTTTGATTTGGGGCGGCGCACAAATCTCCACCAAACACGCTGGTTTTATCGTTAATATTGACCATGCGACAGCAACCGATTATGTGGAATTGATTCAGCATATTCAAGGAGTTATCTTTGAACAGTTCCAAGTGAAATTGGAAGCCGAAGTTCGGATTATCGGACGGGAAAAAGCCTAAAAAACAAGCTGGGACATAAAGTCGTTTTGCTCCGAGCAATCTCGAAGAACCCAAACAATCGGCTTTTTCGATTGCTCGGGTTTTGAGAAATTGCCGAGAGAGCAGACTTTTGGAGCGCGTCTATCGCATAATGTTCGTAAAAATATCGGAGGCTGGGATTATTATCCCAGCCTCCGATATTTTTACTATTGTGGAATAAACACGCTTCAAAAGTCTGTTCGTTCGTTTATAAATCCTTGAAACTGATTAACTCAATGCCTAGCCGCTCAATTTCGGCTTTGGTTTCATCAGAGTTTAGGACCTCAACTTCGGTGATGCGCTCATTTAAATAAGAGGTGCGTTTAAGTAATTCAGGATCCAGATAAGCTGGATGGCACATGATTTCCCATGTTTCGTCAATCATAGGTAAGGACTCAAAAAAATTAACAGCCACTTTCTCTTCGTAAAAGTCACTTGAAAAATAATCGGCGCGCTTTAACTCTTTTAGACTGTCCTCAGCCGCGGCTGTTTCGGCTGCTGTCCAGCCCCAACATGGATGGAAACGGACACCTAAGCCATATTCGTGTGCTAGTTGCGTATAGATGGGAAAGACTAATGGCAACATATGCAAATGATGGTGGGAGTCGATATGACTTGGTTTGATGCCATTTTCAATGGCTGTCTCCAATTGGTTTTTCCATTCAGCGTAAATTTCATTTGTGGGGACACTTGTGGCACTTGTCCAGTGCTCATAAGTGTGGAACTCCCCATTACCTTGAATCAAACCAGGAACCTTTTCAGCACCTAAGGTAGGTCGTCCTAAGTCAATGGTCAAATGGATGCCAATATCCAAGGTTGGGTGTTCTTTTGCCAATTCATAAGCATGTTGGCTACCAGGCATAGTGGTTAATAATGTGGTAGCGGTCACAATCCCGTCTTTAAAACTGTCGACGATTCCGTGATTGACGCCTTTTGAATAGCCGAAGTCATCGGCATTAACGATTAATTTCATGTAAGAGTGCTCCTCTGTTTAATGGATTGTTAGAACGTGGCTGGGATAATCATCCCAGCCACTTATTTTTTTAAAAATCGAGTAATCGAAACTTGTGCAATGCTCGGAGGATGTCTTTATCTGTGACGAGTTGTCGAAGAAACAAAACGACTTTATGTCCTAGCTTCGTTAGTTGTCTTAGATACGTGTGTCCGGGTTTAGTTTGGTTGCTGCAAAGATGGCTCTGACAATTAGCGGTGTAATAATGACAGCCGCAATGATTTCAGGAATCCCGTTGGTGCCAACGACAACCAGTAAGACAGAAAATAAACCAGTTGAGGTCGTGCCATAAGCTTCAGCAACAGGAGCTGTGTAAAGTAAACCCATTAAGCCAAGAACCAAAACCGTATTGGTTAAGGTGCCAAGAGCTGCTGCCACAATGGTCGGCAGATAAAACTGTTTGGTGCGTTTGTACAGGACGGTGAAAACCACGCCGGCTACCAGCCCCACCAGCACCCGAGGTAAAACGGACACAATTGGGTTCGTAAAAATCAAGGTATCCAAAGGTGTCGTTGGCGCGGTCCAAGCTCTAATCATGGTCATAAGGCCCCAAACTAAGCCGATAAACATGCCATCTTTAGTGCCCAAGGTAACGGCTGCCACTATTACCGTAATATGGATGATCGTTAAGCTGGTTGCCAGAAGCGGTATATATCCGAGAAAAGGTACCATGGTTTGGACGATAATGATGGCGATTAATATACCCCGAATGGTTAAACGATAAGCTTTGCTTTTAGTATCTGTCATTTGTTTCTCCCCATTTCTTCAAAACCTTTATCAAAGTATTGTTTATATAATATGAAGAGCAGAGCCTAAAGTCAAGTTTAAAAATCGCAAAGTCTCAAGATGACTATGGGGCAATTCGGACCAGATTCCGTCCGGTCATGGTTCCTGCTAATAATTGCTGGAAGGCAACGGGTAATTCCTCAAGAACAATTTCGTTTTTAGCAAACTGTTGAATAGTAGCTGGCATCATATCTGTTGCCAGACGATTCCAAATATACAAGCGGTGTTCGTTGGATATGTTAACGGAATCAATGCCCAGAATATTAACACCTCGCAAAATATAAGGCAGTACCGTTGAAGAAAAGGCAATCCCTCCAGCATTTCCACAAAGGGAAATACTGCCATCGTACGCAATTTGCGGAATGATAGTTTCCAATTGACGGCCGCCAACGGTGTCCAAAACAAAATTGTAGACTTGCTTCATTAAAGGGCGTTGTTTATCTGGTGAAATTTCTTCAGCCGTCACCACGGCCTTAACACCAAGTTCTGTAAAATAGGCTGCTGACTGTTCTTTTTTTCGTGAAAGGGCAGTGATATTGTGGTAACCAAGGCTTTTTAATATTCCAATAGCCAGACTGCCAACACCCCCAGAAGCGCCTGTCACCAGAATTTCAGCTTCTTTGTGCTGGCGTAACCCTTGCTTTTCAAGGGCATTTACTGATAAGGCCGCCGTTAGCCCTGCTGTTCCGAAAATCATTGCTTCTTTTAACCCCAATCCAATTGGTAAGGGAATGACCCATTCGGCAGGAACCCGCGCGATTTCACTATAGCCACCTGAGTGACTGACTCCCAGACCGTAACCGGTCACAATCACCTCTTGCCCCACTTTAAATTCAGACGGACCTGGGTCAATAATTGTGCCACTTAAGTCGATCCCGGGGATAATTGGATAGTGACGTACGACACCAGAGGCTTCTTGACTGGCTAGTGCATCTTTAAAATTAACACTGGAATAGGCCACTTTAATTAAAAGATCGCCTGCTGATAATTCGTCGAGATGGGTCTGGCGATAGCGAGGGATCAGCTCACCCTCATGTTTTTCTAACCATAAAGCATTAAAATTTTCCATTATTAAGCTCCTTTAGCAGAAAGAGTGCGAGTTAGACTCACACCTGTCAGTTGCTAGATTTATTTGACATACTTTCAGTATAGGAAAGATATTAAAAAAAAGCGACTAAATTCTAGTTTTTTTCTTGAAATTTTCCTTAGATGCCTGTATACTTGCTCTTGTTTGTAAACACGAAGTTTACTTATATCAAACTTTTATCTTTTGAGTTTACTTATACTATACTTTCGAAAGAGGTTCAACATGGATATTGGCAGTAAAATCAAAAATTTACGGATACAAAAAAATTTGACTCAAGAAGAACTTGGTGAACGGACTGACTTGACGAAAGGTTACATCAGTCAGCTTGAACGCAATTTAAGTTCACCTTCCATGGACTCTTTTTTTAATATCTTGGAAGTGCTAGGGACAACACCTCGAGACTTTTTCAATGAAGAAGCCAAAGATCAGAAAGTGGTCTATGATGAGAGTGACCGTACCATTTATTTTGATGAAGACAAACAGTACCAAGTGGAGTGGTTAGTTCCAGATTCCAATGAAAATGAGATGGAACCAATTTTTTTAACTATGGAAAAAGCTGGGGAATTCAAAGAATTTGCCCCATCATTGTCAGATACCTTCGCTTATGTGCTAGAGGGGGACGTTTGTGTGGAAATTGGCTTACGTCGTTATTTTGCCAAAGAAGGCGAAACCATCTATTACCGGGCAACTGATAGTCATCAAATAAAGAACAATCATTCAGGCCAAAGCCGTCTGTTAATCGTGGCAACAGATTCATATTTATAAGCAAAGAGATAGGAAAGGTTGGGAGACATGGCACAACATATTATTACATTCGACAACGTTCAAAAGACATACGACGACACGGTGGTCTTAAAAAATGTCAGTTTTGAAATAGAACAAGGAAAATTTTATACCTTATTAGGTCCGTCAGGCTGTGGCAAAACGACGATTCTGCGCTTGATTGCTGGCTTTATTGAAGCGGATCAAGGTGATATTCGTTTGGAAGGGAAACGTGTTAACGACACCCCAGCCAATAAACGAAAAGTAAATACCGTTTTTCAGGACTATGCCTTATTTCCCCATTTAAATGTCTTTGACAATGTGGCATTTGGCTTGACCATTAAAAAAATGCCTAAAAAAGACATTGAAACGAAGGTCAAAGAGGTCTTACGAATGGTTCAATTATCAGGCTTTGAAGATCGGGAAATCAGTGAGATGTCAGGTGGTCAACGTCAGCGTGTAGCCATTGCTCGCGCTCTTGCCAATGAGCCAGAGGTCTTACTGCTAGATGAACCCTTGTCAGCTCTCGATTTAAAACTACGGACGGACATGCAGTATGAATTAAGAGAACTGCAACAGCGCCTAGGGATTACCTTTATTTTTGTCACTCATGATCAGGAAGAAGCACTGGCAATGAGTGATGAGATTTTTGTTTTAAACAAAGGCGAAATCATCCAAAGCGGCACGCCGGTGGATATTTACGATGAGCCAATTAACCGTTTTGTGGCAGATTTTATTGGTGAAAGTAACATTGTTGACGGCTTGATGGTGGAAGATAATGTGGTTCAGTTTGTTGGCCATCGTTTTGAATGTGTTGATGGTGGCATGCGTCCCAATGAACCGATTGAAGTGATGATTCGACCGGAAGATATGACCCTGACAACAGTTGAAAAAGGGAAACTGATCATGAAGGTTGACAGCCAGTTATTCCGTGGCGTTCATTACGAAATCGTTGGGTATGATGGGGAAGGCAATGAGTGGGTGGTTCATTCTACTCGTAAAGCCGTAGAAGGCACAGAAGTCGGCTTGTTCTTTGAGCCAGAAGATATTCATGTCATGCGTTTTAATGAATCAGAAGAGGACTTTGATGCTCGTTTAGAGAGTTACGAAGAGGAGGTCTAAATCAATCATGACATCTACTAGAAGGATTTATTCCATTCCTTATGTTTTGTGGCTCGGATTATTTGTGATTGCACCGGTAATGTTGATTATCTATCAATCTTTTAAAGGGATTGACGGCACTTACACGTTGGAAAATTATCGAATTTATTTTTCATCGTCGACCTATTTGATGATGACTCTTAACTCTGTCTTGTACGCGTTTATTATCACGGCCATGGTCTTATTAATTAGTTATCCAGCCGCATATTTTTTAAATCAGCTAAAACATAAACAACTGTGGTTAATGCTGATTATTTTACCGACATGGGTTAATTTGCTGTTAAAAGCTTACGCTTTTATTGGGATTTTTAGTGCTCATGGTAGCGTTAATCAGTTTCTAGATTTTGTGGGAATCGGTAGCAAACAGATATTGTTCACGGATTTTAGTTTCATTTTTGTGGCAGCGTATATTGAAATTCCCTTTATGATTATGCCGATATTTAACGCCTTGGAGGAAATGAACCCTTCTTTGATTAGCGCCAGCCGGGATTTAGGAGCCAACTCCTTTGACACCTTCCGCAGAGTGATTTTTCCCTTATCGATGAACGGAGTTAAAAGTGGGGTTCAAGCCGTCTTTATTCCGTCCCTAAGTCTTTTTATGCTAACGCGTTTAATCGGCGGCAATCGGGTGATTACCTTGGGAACGGCGATTGAGGAACACTTTTTAGTGACCCAAAACTGGGGCATGGGGTCAACCATTGGTGTCATTTTAATTATTGCCATGGTGCTGATCATGTTAATTACCGGTGAGAAGAAGAAAAAAGGAGGACGTGCAAAATGAAGAAAAAATTTGTATGGTCTCGTCTTTATTTAGTCTTTGTTTTTGTGTTACTGTATGTCCCGATATTTTATCTGATCTTTTACTCGTTTAATGCCGGTGGTAGTATGACGAGTTTTACCGGCTTTACCCTAGAGCATTACGCGGCGGTTTTTGAGGATAAACGGTTGATTGGGATTGTGTTAAACACTTTTATGTTGGCCTTCTTATCTGCGTTAATTGCCACGACAATTGGAACATTTGGGGCAATGATGATTTATTATACCCGCAAGCGCAAAAGCCGTAACGCTCTAATGAGTTTAAACAACATTTTAATGGTCTCGCCAGATGTGATTATTGGGGCTAGTTTCTTGATCTTCTTTACTATGTTGGGGTTAAGCTTAGGTTTTTCATCGGTGCTATTGTCTCATGTGGCTTTTAGTATCCCGATTGTGGTGTTGATGGTCTTACCAAAATTACAGGAGATGAACGATTCCATGATTGATGCTGCGCGAGATTTAGGGGCAAACAACTGGACGGTTATTCGCAAGGTGATTTTACCTTTTATTACACCAGGGATTATTGCTGGTTATTTTATGGCCTTTACTTATTCCCTAGATGATTTTGCAGTGACTTTTTTCGTGACAGGGAACGGCTTCTCAACCTTATCAGTGGAAATCTATTCTCGTGCTCGCCAAGGGGTGAGTTTGGAAATAAATGCCTTAAGCGCCTTGCTGTTCTTGTTCTCACTGTTTCTAGTGATTGGTTATTATTTTATTAGTCAGGGCAATCTTTCCAAGGGTCAAAAACGGCAACGAAAAGAGCATACGGCGGTGAGTGAGCTATGAGAAACTTAAAACCATTGCTTATCGGTATTATGGCCATCGTAGTGATTCTTTTTGTGGCTAACCGCCAACTGGAAAAAGCTCAGGGTTTTTCTGGCGGTAATACCTTAACAATCTATAACTGGGGCGATTATATCGATCCGGCTTTACTAAAGAAGTTTGAAAAAGAAACAGGTTATAAGGTCAGCTACGAAACCTTTGATTCCAATGAAGCGATGTTTACTAAGATTCAACAAGGCGGCACAGCTTACGACTTAACGATTCCCAGTGAGTACATGATTCAGAAGATGATGAAGGAAAAGATGTTAATCAAGTTAGATTACGATAAAATCAAAGGCATTGAAAACATTGATCCTCGTTTTATGGATATGGAATTCGACCCGGAAAATCGTTATTCAATTCCGTATTTCTGGGGTACTTTGGGGATTATCTATAACGATAAATTCATCGATGAATCAAAGATTCAAGAATGGGATGATCTATGGCGGCCGGAATTGAAAAATAACTTAATGTTGATTGACGGTGCTCGTGAAGTTATGGGGCTGTCTTTAAACAGTAATGATCACTCGCTTAATAGTAAGGACATGGCTGAGTTGACAGAGGCAGCAGATAAGCTCAAGGGATTAACGCCGAATGTTAAAGCGATTGTGGCAGACGAAATTAAGATGTACATGATCAATGAAGAAAGTGCGGCGGCTGTCTCCTTTTCAGGCGAGGCGGCGGAGATGCTAGACAATAATGAGCATCTTCACTACGTTATTCCCAGCCAAGGAACCAATCTATGGTTTGATAATATCGTGATTCCTAAAACAGCTAAAAATGTTGAAGGTGCCTACGCTTTTATTAATTTTATGTTGGAACCAGAAAATGCCGCTCAAAACGCGGAGTATATTGGCTATTCGACCCCTAATGAAAAAGCAATGTCACTGTTGCCAGATGAGATAACGGAAGATGAACAGTTTTATCCAAGCGATGAAACCATGGCAAATTTGGAAGTGTATGAGGATCTGGGCCCTGAGTTTTTGGGGATTTACAATGATTTGTTTTTGGAGTTTAAGATGCATCGGAAGTAGTGGAGGACTCAGTGGAAATGGTGGTAAGTCAACAATTTCATAGAAGCATAAGCTGTATTTCCTTTGAAAATAATATTTTTTTTCGTATGAATTACCCAACAGCAAAAAATAACATCGCTAGAGAGGAAATCCTCATTTTAAATTAAATGGTTCAGGCAGAGACGTCTAGGTTAAGGGCGTCTTTTTGCTTGCTTGAAAAGGAGACGTAAGGTTGTTATTATGATTGAACGAAAAACATAGGCCAGTCCCCAGCCTATTAATCCCATCTCAAGGAAGAATCCTACTGAGTTACTAAAATTGAAAAGCTGAGATAGACTTAATATTGAGCACTAAAACTAATGATAAATAAGAGGTGTTTAAGAGTGAAGTCGGAATGTTAGGAAAGACGGTTAAGTGTGGCTATAAAAGGGGTTTGAGAGTTGCATATTCAAGGTGACAGGTAGGCATAGAGTTCTTTTTTTTGTATCTAAGTCAAAGAAAGGGGTTGCAACTAATTTAAATTAATGCTATGATATGTGTAATCGGTTACACCTGTTAAGAAATATCAGCAGTCGTAGCCATTTTAATTACCTTTTTATGTAACCCGTTACATATTGATTACATAAAAGAATGGAGTGGTATTTGTGGAAAAACATCCCGTAAGGCTAAAGGAAAAAATATCTCGCTATAAAATTGGCATTATTCCGTTACCCATCTATTTATTACTTAGTTTCTTTTATGTTCTTTTGACGTATTTAGATGCAATCCCAGATGATATGCTTGGGGCCTTAGGTGTCATGATTGTGTTTGCTTTTTTGCTCGAACATATTGGTAAAAATATTCCAGTGTTAAAATCATTAGGAGGAAAAGTGCTGGTTGTGACTTTTTTTCCAGCCTATATGGTGTATAAAAGTTGGCTACCTCAAGGCTCGATAGACGTGATTACCAACTTTATGACTAACAATAATTTTTTAACCTTTTTTATTACGTGTATCGTCGTAGGAAGTATTGCTAGCATGAATAAAACCACCCTTATTAAAGCAACATCACGGATTATTGTGGCTTTAGTGCTGTCTGCAGGTGGCGCAACATTGGTCGGACTGCTAGTGGCTAAGCTGTTAGGAATTGATCTATTTTATGCGTACTTCTTTATTGTTGTCCCAGTAATGGCAGGAGGGGTTGGAGAAGGTGCATTGCCCTTATCAATCGGTTATTCTGCGGTGTTGAACATGACGCAACCAGAAGCCTTTGGGAAAATAATTCCTTGTGTCTTTATGGGTGGGCTTATAGCTGTTATTTTATCAAGTGCCTTAAATAAACTGGGTCAAGATAAACCCCATCTTTCAGGCAATGGCTCCTTATTAGATAGTGATCATTTGGATTCCTTGTCTGATAGCCGAAAAGAGTCATCCTTTATTAATTTGGAAAAGGCAATTGTAGCAGGTGTATTCGCAATAGCCTTGTATTTTGTTTCCATGTTTTTACACCAAGTCATGACATTACCGGCGCCGATTATTCTTTTACTGTTGGTGATGGCACTAAAAGTCTTAGGTTTTATTTCAGAAGACTTGATTGAAGGTGGTGTCGGGTTATATAAATTTACCATTTCAGCAATTACGCCAATTCTATTGTTTGGTGTGGGAGTGGCATTAACTCCCTGGGAAGATATTGTCTCAGTGTTTACGAATGTGCCCTTGCTGATTGTCTTGGTTGCTACGGTCTGTACAGTAGTGTTGATTAGTTTCTTTGTGGCAAAATTTACAGGGCTCCATCCTGTTGACACGGCTATTGTCATCTCTTGTTGTAGCGGTCAAGGAGGAACAGGAGCATTGGCCATCTTGGCTGCAGGGAACCGCATGATTTTGATGCCATTTGCTCAAGTCGCAGTTCGCCTAGGTGGGGCGATTACCGTCACGATCGCTTTAACTATATTAAAATTTATTGTCTAAAAGATAAACCGCCAGTCGTTGTTAAGCTGTTGGACTGCCGGTAAACGCTCATAAGAAAGAGGAGAATTAGGATGAAAAAAATAGCGGTTGTAGGGAGTATTAATATGGATCTGGTTGTAGAATCAGACAGCCTACCAAAAAAAGGAGAGACAATTTTAGGCAATAATTTCTTCTCTGGTCCAGGAGGAAAGGGGGCTAATCAGGCTGTAGCAGCTGCTAGATTGGGAGGAGATGTCGCGTTCTTTGGAAGTTTGGGGAAAGATTATTTTGGGTCAGAACTCGAAAAAAATTTAACTGATGAACGGGTTAAACCTTATATCAGGTATGATGAAAATCAAAGTACAGGAGTGGCGTTGATTAACGTTTACGATGATGATAACAGTATCATTGTCGTGTCAGGCGCTAATAATATCTACACTGAAGGTTATTTGGCTCAACTTAAAGGAGAGTTAATTCAATTTGATATTGTCTTATTTCAACTGGAAATCAATGATTCTCTCGTTTTTGAATTAATTGATTATTTATCAAATCACCATAAGATCATTATTTTAAATCCTGCACCAGCAAAAAAAATTGCACCGAGCATCATTGATAAAATCACTTATTTAACACCGAATGAGCATGAGTGTCAAATCATATTTGATTCCCAAGAATCTATCGAAACCTTAGTGCAAAGGCATCCGGAAAAGTTAATTGTGACATGTGGTGAAAAAGGGGTTTGTTATTACGACGGGCAAGTACAAGTGGTTCCTTCCATGGATGTGGCAAATATTGTCGACACCACTGGAGCTGGTGATACTTTTTCGGGAGCTTTTGCTTACGGTATTGGAAGAGGGGATACATTAATCAAAGCTATTCAATTTGCTAATGTGGCTGCGGGGTTGTCGATTACTAAAAAAGGTGCTCAAGCAGGTATGCCACAATTGTCAGAGGTTGAGAAAGAGACATTAGAATCGAGAGTGAGGAAACCATGAAAAAGAATTTAGACTTTATCAGACGAAATTGGATACTCTACGCCTTTATGTTGCCCGTTATGATCTACTTTATTATTTTTAGAATCGTCCCATTAATTGGGATGAAGCTAGCTTTTGAGGATTATCGTATTATTGGTGATAATGTCTGGGTGGGAATGAAGCATTTTCAGACACTGTTTAGTTCGCCGGCGTTTATCTCGGTTTTAAAAAATACGATTATTATTAGTTCAATGAAGATTTTATTTTTCTTTCCAGTTCCCATTGTGATTTCGTTTTTACTCAACAGTATGACCTTTATTAAAACGAGAAAAGCCGTACAATCGATTATTTACCTTCCCCACTTCTTATCCTGGGTTGTGATTGCCGGGATTTGGATCAGCATTTTAAATCCTGAATCGGGTGGTGTTAATCAGCTTCTTAATTTTTTTCAACTACCAAGTGTTGATTTTATGACAAGCAAAGGAGCAATTCGTTGGGTCTTAGTTTTCTCTGAAATGTGGCGGAGCGCAGGGTGGGATTCGATTATTTACTTGGCAGCAATTATGAAAATCAGCCCCGCTCTTTATGAAGCCGCATACATGGATGGTGCTTCAAGTATTCAGCAAGCCTGGTTTATTACCTTACCAGCGCTTAGAACCACTATCATCACTGTATTTATCTTGAATTTGGGATTCTTTATGAATGCCGGCTTCGATCAGGTCTTTAACTTAATGAATGACTCTGTTATTAGTGTCATTGATATTCTGGATACGTATGTCTATCGAATTGGCTTGCAAAATGGTCAATACTCAATTGCTACAGCTGCCAGTTTATTTAAAGGTGTAATTGGGATGTTCTTGATTATCTCCACCCATTTTGTGTCTAAAAAAATCTCAGGGAAAGGCGTTTGGTAGGTGAATGCAATGAAAGTTAAGAAGAAAAAACAAACGGGCCTCAATTGGGTTAATATGCTTTTCCTGGTTATTATTTCTCTAACCATGTTAATTCCCGTCCTTAATATCCTAGCCCAATCTCTAACAAGCCCAGAAGAAATGGCGAATCTATCAGGGTTAAGCATTTTGCCAAAAGGATTCACATTAATGAATTACAAAATCCTGTTTGCCAATCCAAATATTATGAAAAGTATTGGAATATCGGTATTCTTGACAGTATTTGGCACAATTATCAGTTTGGTATTTACCGCAATTGCGGCCTATATTTTGACACGACCGAAATTTGTTGGAAAAAATCTCTTCATGATTTTCCTGATTATTATGATGGTCTTTGAGCCAGGTTTAATTCAAGAATATTTTGTTGTAAGAGATCTTGGGCTCTTGGACTCACTTGCCTCAATCATCTTATATAAAACGATTGATGTGTATTATTTAATTATTCTAATGCGTTTCTTTGAGGAAATTCCGGAATCGATTATTGAATCGGCTGAAATTGATGGGGCCTCTCATATTAGTATTTTCACTAAAATAGTCTTACCGCTGTCTAAATCCGCGATGGCCACCATGGGGTTGTTTTACGGTGTTTTTCGCTGGAATGAGTACTTTCGTGCTTCAATATATATTACGAGCCCAAGTAAATGGCCCTTGCAAGTCTTGATGCGCCAATTTGTCGTGTTGAACGATACGTCATCAATGATGAATACGGCAGGTGCCTTACCTGCAGAAGTACTGAAGTCAATTAATTTTGAGTCACTTAAATCAAGTACGATTATTGTTTCAATCATTCCGTTGCTTCTTTTGTATCCGATTATTTTAAAACATTATACCAAAGGGACACTTGAAGGCGGAGTTAAGGAATAAAAAATATCCTTTGAAAGGGGAATTGTGATGAGAAAGAACGTTAAAATCTTAGTAGCAGCAAGTATGTTAGGTCTAGTATTAGCAGGGTGTGGCAACAAGAAAGAAGAGGCTGCTAAGGGTGGTGGGAAAAGTAATGTTATCCGTATTGCTTACAAAGATGAAAATAGCTCCAATCCTAATACCAAAAAATATTTTGACCAACTCAGTCAGTTAATGAAAGAAAAAGAGAATGTCGATGTGGAATTTGAGGTAATTGATTTACCAAGTGAAGGGTATGGAGAAAAGCTTAATCTCCAATTAGCTAGTGGGGATATTCCTGATCTGATTTACTTCCAAGGAGGGGATACAACTGTAGCCGAACAAGGACTACTGGAGGACTTAACACCTTATATTAAAGACTCTAAATACATCAAAGGAATAATGGAGCCGCAAAATACTAAACGAATGGAAAACTATCCTTATCTCTTGTGGATTAAAGCTTTGTCCGCTTCAGTGCCAGTCGTGAAGAAAGATATCTTTGAGCAAACAAAATCAGGTCCAGCATTAATGGCAGATCCGTCTATTGCCAATTACGAAGCTTTCTTCAAAGAATTAGTTGGCAAAAAAGGTTCAGATGGTAAAGAAGTCAAGTACGCCGTGACCACATCAGGCAATACATTGGAACTTGATAACATGTTTGATATGGCATTTGGCAATACTCAAACATGGTTAAAAACAGCAGATGGATACCAATATAAACGGGTCTCTGCGAATGAAAAAGAGAAGATTACCTTCTATAAAAAACTCTATGATGAAAAATTATTGGACTCACAATTTATTACCAAAAAGTGGGATACGAAAGAAAATGCCTTTTATGAAGGGGAAGCTGGATTAATTTCAGGAACATCGGGGAAAGTCATTGACATGTATAACGATAAAGTAGAACAATTAAACGAAACTGAGCTAGTTGTACTGCCGCCTGCAAAAGGAGAAGGTCAAGGATATGGCGCCGTTGATCTGTCAAAAGAAAATCGTGGTTTAGCGATTTCCAGCCAATCATCGAATAAAGAACTAGCCTTTAAAGTATTGGATTTCTTGGGAAGTCCAGAAGGTCAATTATTAGATCGTCTTGGTTTTGAAGAGGAACATTATAAAATAGTCGATGGCAAAATTACCATCACCGAAGAAGGTAGTCAGTGGTACGCTAAATTTTGGGAACCTCGCAAGCTAGAAGTAGGCAAAGAATTGACTGAGCCAGCTTTAAGTCCCGTTGCGGAAGACTCTCTTGATAAAGTGGCTGAATTTTATCAAGAAGATAACGCCTTTATTATTCCGGATGAATTAGTTGCGAAATGGGATGCGACTGAAAACTTATACCGGGAATACGTGGCAGATATGATTACAGGTAAAAAAGACCTTTCAGAATTTGATCAATTCGTCTCAGAATGGGAAAAATCAGGCGGTTCTGAGATAACGGAGTATGCCAACAAAACATTAAAATAGTCATTCAGGCATTGATTAATGGTTTATCAATAATCAAACCGATACTAGGAAAAGGAGCAATGAAATGCTGTCATTTGAAGATAAAGTAGCAGGAGTGTTTTATGGAACGGCTTATGGGGATGCTTTAGGTGCGACGATTGAGAAATTGACCGCTCAAGAGATTGAGGAACGTTATGGCTACGTCACGGATATCCGCAATCGCTGGTATAAAGAAAGCTGGCCTGCTAGCGAGCGTAATCATCGTATGCGCGGCAATGGGATTATTACCGATGACACATTGATGACCATGGCGTTGATGGATGTCTACATAGAATTGGCACGGCACGTAGACGCCTATGATATGGGCTCGGAGTTTGTCAAACAAGTGGTTTATACCAAGCGCTATATCCCGGAATTTGGACGGGAAGCAACTATTCAAGAGCGTTTATTTTATCCAGAGCAGTACATATTTATGCGACATGTCTTAGCGAATTGTGAGCCTCGTGAAGGTGGTATTGGGAATATGATCAACTGTGGTGCGGCCATGTATATCGCCCCTATTGGGATTGTCAATGCAGGTAACCCTAAAGCAGCTTATAACGAAGCCATACTATTTGCACAAGGTCACCAAGCTAGTTATGGCTTGGAAGCTGCGGCTGTTTTAGCGGCTTGTGTGGCCAAAGCCTTTGAAGAAGAAGTTACCATCGAAGAGATTGTCGAGGTGGCTTTAAATTTAGCTAAAGATGGCACGAAAGCGGCTATTTCCGCCATTGTCGCCAAAGCCAGAGGTTTGCAGGACCAAAGAGACAATCGTTCATTAGTTATTGCCGAGTTTCAACGGATTATGAAAGAATTTTCACCGATGGAAGATGACGTTCATCGAAAAGTGGAGAAATTAGGACAACCGTCCAATCATTACACCCCATCTCGTTTATTTAGTATTGAGGAATTGCCTATGGCCCTGGGATATTTAGTGCTCCATCAAGGTGAGTTTAAGAAGGCTGTCCAAGACGGTGTAAATTCAGGCCGCGATACCGATTCGATTGGTGTGATGGTGGGAGTTATTGCCGGGGCGATGCACGGAAAGCGGATAATCTCAGAAAACGATTGTCAATTGTTAGGAGATGCTAATAAGATTGCCTTTGATCAGTATGTGACCGACTTTTCTCAAGTGGCCAAACAGATTATTCAAGAGGATATCGAACAGAATAAACAGCAAGAAAAATTGCTTAGATAAGGATGGATTAAACGATTATGGAACAAGTAAAATTAGTCGAAAAGATGTATGCAGGTTTTCTAGGAATGTGTGCTGGAATACGTTTAGGAGCACCAGTTGAGCCGACGTGTTGGACCTTTGAACGAATTAAAGAAGTATACGGTACGATTGATCACTATACAAAATCCTATAAAAATTTTGCAGCAGATGATGATTCCAATGGACCTGTTTTCTTTATTAGAGCACTCAAAGATTATGCACAAAATCGTGAGATGACCGCAGAAGATGTTGGCAATGCTTGGTTGGATTTTGCCCGTGAAGGCATTGGGATGTTTTGGTGGGGGGGTGATCAAGTCAGTACTGAACACACAGCCTTTCTTAATCTAAAAAAAGGAATGAAAGCACCAGAATCAGGTTCTGTGGCTGTTAACGGGGAAATTATGGCGGAGCAGATCGGTGGTCAAATCTTCATTGATACTTGGGGCATGTTGTTTCCAAATGATCCTGAGAAAGCCGCTGATTATGCCGAAAAAGCCGCAAGTGTTTCCCATGATCGTAATGGCTTATATGGAGCCCGTTTTATGGCTGCCTGCGTCTCGGCGGCATTTTCAGCGGAGACGATTACTGAGATTATCGAAAAAGGAATGTCGGTTATTCCAGGCGACAGTCTCTATATGGACTTAATTCAAGAGGTCTTGGCATTTTATCATCAAGAGCCACATGATTTTGAGAAATGCCGCCAATTTCTTGAAGACAATTGGGGCTATGATAAATACACAGGCGTATGTCACATCATTCCGAATGCTGGGATTTGTGTGCTAGCTCTGTTGTACGGAGAAGGGGACTTAGCCAGAACCATTGAAATTGCGACTATGTGCGCTTGGGATACGGATTGTAATGCAGGAAATGTGGGGACTATTTTAGGTGTCTTTAACGGTCTTGCAGGTGTTCCAAGAAAATATCGGGAACCAATCAATGATTTCATTGTTACATCAAGTGTCGTTGGGAGTTTGAATATGTTGGATGTTCCAACGTTTATTAAAGAATTGGCTGTTATGAGCTTCACATATAACAAACAAGAAATTCCTGAATTCTTGCAGGGAGAGCCGAAACAAGGACAAATTAACTTTGATTTTGAACTGGCAGGTAGCACTCATGGCTTCAGGACAGACAATGCTTTCAAGACGGAGTTGCAACATGCCAATAATCAGGGGGATAATAGTCAGGGCTCACTGGAAATTCTGTTAGATCGGATGGTTGACTCGGATGCTAGTCATATTTTTTACAAACCGTTCTACCGTCGTTCCGATTTCAGTGATGAACGTTATAAACCAACCTTTGCGCCTCAAGTTTTGAGTGGGCAGGTCCTAGAGTTTTCAACCATGCTGACAAAATGGCAGGGGGAAGATTTAGTGATTCAACCATACATCAGAGAGACCTATGGGAAAACCCGTTTATACGGTGAGCAAGTCACGGTAACAACAGATACATGGGAAACTCATCGTTTCGTTGTACCAGACTTAGCAGGGACGTTTGTGGATGAAATTGGCTTTAAGCTTGTGACGAATTCACCTATCGCCAATCGTTTGTTTGGGCGTTTGTACTTGGATAATTTTAAAGTCAGTGGTGAGGCTGCGTATACCATTGATTTTGCTAAACAAGCGATTGAGTTTCTGTGCGTTACGCCGTTTTCTCATAATCTGGGTGAGTGGGCTTTGGAAAATAATAAAATGTTAGCTAAATCGTCCGAAGGCTGTTCAGCTTATACTGGCAACTATTATGCTAAAGATTGTGTAGTGGCGACGACGCTGCGCCCTTTAGCAGGAGAGTCACACATGCTCCATCTCCAATCAAAAGGGATTCAGCGAGGTTATTATTTAGGGTTTAATGGTCAAGGAAAGGTTCAGCTCCTTAACAATCATTTTGGTCAGCACTTGATTCAGGAAGTGCCTTATGAGTGGGAGTTGGGCAAAGAATATCAGATCACAGTTGAAGCAAAAGGCAGTCAACTTACACTGACGATTGACGGCAAACAGGTCTTAACTGCGACAGACGACACCCACTCAGAGGGAATGTTTGGTTATGTTAGTTTAACTGCTGGTGAATGTGAAATCGGCAACTTCGAAATCATAGAAGGTTAAATAGGAGTGGAGAATTGACTAAAGTTGATTCTCCAGTTAATTATAGGTAAGATAAGAGAGAGAAATTCTCATAAACGTTTCAAATGAAGGGACGACTCAAAGAACGTATGGAAAGAGGAGAAATCAATGGCAACCATTAAAGATGTCGCAAAGCTAGCCAATGTATCTGTCGCAACAGTCTCCAGATATATGAATAGTAACGGTTATGTCAGTGAAAAGGCAGCTAAGCAAGTGGCTAAGGCGATTGAAACCTTGGATTATCAGCCAAATGAAGTAGCTAGATCGCTATTTCAAAAAAAATCAAAGCTTATTGGGCTACTTATTCCAGATATTACCAACCCTTTCTTTCCATTGTTGGCTAAAGGAATTGAAGATGGTCTCAATGACTTGGGCTACACCTTGATTTTAGGAAATGTTGAAGAGAATGAGCGCAAACAAGAATCGTATTTATCAACCTTTATCAACAATCAGGTAGCTGGAGTCATCTCCGCCTCTTTTGTTAGAAAACCATTACTAAAGGGGATTCCCTACGTCGTAGTTGATAGAATCAGCCAACGAGATAAGTATTCAGTAGCTTCTGATGATTTTTTAGGAGGAAAGCTGGCAGCCGAAGCGGTTTTGGAGACCGGCTTCAAGCGAGTGACTGTCATGGTTGGTCCCCGGGAATTACCGGGTAGTGAAAAACGTTTAGCGGGTATTGAGCATGTTTTTTTAGAGCATGGTGTCTCGTATCAGTTGTTTGAAACCAAAACATTTGAATTTGGTAGTGGCACACTGATTGCTCAGGAATTGTTCGAAAAATTTCCTGAAACGGATACGGTGATTGCTTCCAATGATGTTTTCGCCTTATCAGTTATTCATGAGGCTAGGAAACGAGGGCTGAGTGTTCCTGAGGATTTACAGATTATTGGGTATGATGATATTCCGTTTAGCGCCATGACCTATCCGCAGTTAACTACGATTTCTCAACCTGCCTATGAATTGGGGATTCAGGCAGCAAATCTGCTTCACAAAGTAATCGAAGATGAGACGTACCACAAAGAAAACATCGTGTTGCCAGTACAATTTGTTGAACGACAGACCTTAAGAAAAAAAAATAAGTAATCATACTCTGCCTTTGGTTCAAATCAAAGGCAGATTTTTATTTTTAAAGGAAAAGCATCCCCTATCATCTGTCCATTTACTGATAAAGGAAGTGACAAAAAATGTCATTAGCAGAATTGTAAGCGTAGTCAAATGTTGCTAAAATAGGTACCAAATTAGAAAATAAAGAGATGAAAGTCTCTCAGTGACTCGGTCTGGATAAATGGGTTGAACATAAAATAACCATTTGTTCGTTAATCTAGGTTATTTTATTATTTCTTCAATCCTTTTTTTGGAATAGATGGCTAATTAAAAGAAGTGTTTGGACAGGAAGTTATGAAAGGAGAATAAGGATGAGAGGGAAAAAAAGAGTGTGGGCGTTACTGTTTGTCTTAGTGAGTATGGGGTTAGTTTCTTGTGGAAAGCAAGCCGAAAAAAGTGAGGAAAAACCGAAGGACGCACCAGATACTTGGATAGCGGATCGGAAAATGACAGGGTTGATTTTTATGAGTGGTGGAGATGCTGAAACCAAATTAAATCCAGAGGTAATGGCAGAAATAAAAAAAAGAACAGGGATTGAACTGACATTGGAGTCATCATCTGCCAGCTCTTCCATAGAAGGGCTCACTGCGGGCTTGGCAGCCGGGGATTTACCTGATTTTGTCGCTTATTATTTAAATCACAGTGGTCGTCCAGAAATGCCAGTGCTATTAAAGGCTGCTAGAGAAGGAATGTTTACAGATTTAACACCATTGCTGAAAGAAACCACTATTTACAGTAAGTATTTTGAAGAAGGGTATTTACCTCGTGATACTAAGGACAATATTATGTTCCCAAAAGAATTTAATGGCAAATCATATGTTGTTCATATGGAGATTCCAAGATATCCGGGAACGGTTAAGAAAAAGTATGTTGGAGGCGTGTTTATTTTACAAGAGCTTGTGGATCAGTTAGGAATAAAACCAGAAGAAATAACCACGTCGGCTCAAGTTCATCAATTATTGCAGGACATTAAATCGTTAGGCTTAAAAGATAGCAATGGTCGCGAAATAACGCCTTTAGGCCCAACTATCTGGGGTGGATCAGAGCGTAACACTGTTTATAACGATTTGGCTTGGGGCAGTAGTGATGAACACTTTTTGGAAAATGAGGCTGGGAAATTAACCCATGAAAGTCAAACAGATTATCCAGAAAAACGCATTGCGTATGTTCGTGAATTATTAGCAGAAGGGTTAATGCATAAAGAGTTCTACACGATGGAAGAAAATAAGGCGACGGAAGGCATTATCAATAAGTCTTTCGGTGTAATTGCGGATATCCACAATTACATGCCACAAAATAATGATTTAAAATATGTACCCTTAGGTCCGTTAAACACTCCTAAAGGACCTTATCGAATGGAGCTGGCCTATAAGAGTGGTTATAATGGTTGGTCTATTCCTGCAACAACGAAAAATCCTGAAGATATTGTCAAATTCGCTGATTTTTTAGCAAGCCGTGAAGGCAAGCTGCTCACCACTTATGGCATAGAAGGCCGAGATTATGAATTGGATAAAGCTGGTAATCCCATTATCAAAGAAGAGGTTAAACAATTGTTAAATGAAAAACCTGAAGAAGCTAAAAAATTGGGCTTTGGAGGTGTTGGAAATCGCTGGGCTGAAATTCTTGGGAATACAGATATCGCGTTTGAAGAAGATTTTGGGGAAACTGAGTGGGGGGCTAAAGAAGAGGAAGCCAGCGCCGCTCAAAAATTAATCGAAATGTCTCATTTTGATGAAAAATTCGCACAAGCAGAGGTGCTGGATGGGTTATCACCAAAAACCTATCTATCTGAATGGGACAAAGATGGCAAATTGAAAATTGCTTTTGACAGCTATAATGATAATATTTTGCGGGCCTACTATGCTAAAAATGAGGATGAAGTGAAAAAAATCTTAAAAGAGACACGAGAGCTATTAAAAAATGCTAACTTGGAAGATTATATTGCGTATGTTGAAAAGAAAGTAAACGATGAAAATTTAGTGTTGAGATATTAACAGGTAAGGAGTGAGTCGATTGAGGCAACGTCGTCAGGAGGTAGCGCAAGTTAGGCCATCAGCTAGGCAGCTGGCGTGGCAGCAAACAGAATTTTATGCTTTCTTTCATTTTGGGATCAACACATATACAAATAAAGAGTGGGGAGACGGCACGGAAAGCCCCAGTTTATTTAATCCGGTGGCGTTTGATGCTCAACAATGGATACATGCTGTCAAGCAAGGGGAAATGAAAGGTGTGATGTTAACGTGTAAACACCATGATGGTTTTTGTTTATGGCCAAGTCAGTACACAGAGCACTCAGTTAAAAATAGCCCGTGGAAAAAGGGGCAAGGGGATGTCGTTAAGGAAGTAGCTCAAGCTTGCCAGCAAGCCGGTATTAAATTCGGTATCTATCTGTCTCCTTGGGATCAGCATGAAGAGTCTTATGGTCATGGTGAGAGGTATAATCGATTTTTTATGAATCAGTTACGGGAATTATTAACGAATTATGGCGATATTTTTTCAGTTTGGTTTGATGGTGCCAATGGAGAAGGGGTTGATGGGAAAAGGCAAGTGTATGATTGGCAAGGTTATTATCGTCTTATTAGAGAACTGCAACCGTTAGCGGTTATAAGTGTAGTGGGCCCCGATGTTCGCTGGATTGGTAATGAGGCTGGCAAAACTCGAAAATCGGAATGGAGTGTTGTGCCGAAATATTTACAAGATGCAGAAAAAATTCATGAAGCCTCACAACACGAAGATAGTCCAGCTTTTCGAAAACGTCGCAACTCCTCTGATGAGGTGCTTGGTGATTGGTCTGTCGTGGTCAAGGCGGAGCCCCTAAGTTGGTTTCCAGCTGAGGTCAATACTTCTATTCGGCCGGGATGGTTTTATCATCCAGAAGAAAACAACCAAGTGAAATCCTTAGCTGATTTAATGAGGATATATTTAGCGTCAGTGGGAGGGAATGCTTCCTTCTTGTTAAATTTAGCACCTGATAAAAAAGGACGGCTACCCCAACTTGATTGCGAACGGTTAGAGGAACTTGGTGAAGAAATTCGCCAGTTGTCTCAGGAAAATATGGTAGTAACTGCCGATTTGAGCAGTAGTGTTACGCTAGGAGCTGATTATTCAATTGAGAGGGTCAAGAAAAAAGACGGCCTTTATTGGAGCAGTCTTGAGGGTCAGGAAGAAGCGGTCATTAAGATTCAATGGCAATCAGAACAATGCTTTAACATGGTTGAATTGCAGGAGCATCTTCCTTTAGGACAACGAATCGAAGCTTTTACATTGGAAGTCTTTCTAAATAATCAGTGGCATGCTGTGTATCAGGGGACGGTTGTTGGCTATCGGAAGATTTGTTGTTTTGAGTCAGTTAGGAGTGCCAAATTAAGAGTCACAATCGATCAGTCTCGTTGGTGTCCAACTCTTAGTTATATAAGCGTTCGCCATTACGACATACCAAGGAGGGCGTAGGGTGCAAATTAAATTAATCAGTTCCTTAGACAAAGTTTTTGTTGAAGGGCCGATCGAACAGTTGGAGATAGACTCAGGGGAAATTTTCCTTGATGAACTGTATGGCTTTCAAGTGGCTGTCCAAGGCTGTGAGGGAATCTCGGTGGAGATTAGTTCACCGACCATTCCTGTTCTAAGTCTTTATGAGGTGAAACAAATTCCATCAGGGCTGCCAGTTCGTGAGAACCATGACGAGGATATTCTAAAAGGCGTTCCCGGTTTTTACCCGGATGCTTTAATTCCGGTCAGATCGCCGGTTAAATTACAAGGAACTAAGGCCCAATGGCACAGTATTTGGGTTGAAGTGCAGCTAAAGGATCAGGCCATGGTAGGAAGACATCAAATAGAAATTCAGGTAACAAATTACGGCATCTATCAAAAAATCCCCGTTGAAACAGCTACCGCTAAGTTTGTTTTGGATGTAATAAATGCCAGACTGCCAAAGCAAGAACTGATTCATACAGAATGGTTTCATACTGATAGTCTAATGTCTTATTATGGGATAGAAGCTTTCAGTCCTTCATATTGGGAGTGGGTGGAAAAGTTTTTAGTGATGGCGGTTAATCACAGTGTGAATATGGTTCTGACGCCATTGTTTACACCACCTTTGGATACGGAAATTGGTGGTGAGCGACCAACTGTTCAACTAGTTGGCGTTACTAAAAAAGGCAGTAACTATGACTTTGATTTCAGCCAACTTGATCATTGGTCGCATATTTGCCGTAAAGTTGGGGTGACTTATTTGGAGATGTCCCATCTGTTCACTCAGTGGGGAGCTAAAGCGGCACCTAAAATAGTTGCGACCAGTGAAGGAGAGTGCCTTCAACTGTTTGGCTGGAAGACAGATGCCGGCGGCGAAGCGTATCGGAATTTTTTAGCGCAATTTGTGCCTGCACTGATTGATTGGTTAGAGGAACATGATTGGTTGGCAACGACTTTCTTTCATGTATCAGATGAACCTGGAATGGGAGATCTTGAATCCTATCGTAAAGCCAGCGTTTATTTGCGTCAACTAGTAGGGGATATTCCAGTAATTGATGCGCTCTCCGATTATGATTTTTATCAGGAAGGGTTAGTTGACATTCCTATTCCTGCAAATAGTGCCGTTCAACCGTTTATCAATCAGCAGATTAGTCCGTTGTGGACCTATTACTGTGTGTCACAAAATCAAAGCGTGTCCAATCGTTTTTTTGATATGCCCTCTTCTCGAAATCGAATTTTAGGATACCAATTGTATAAATTTGATATTCAAGGTTTTTTACACTGGGGCTATAATTTCTATTTTACGCAATTTGCCAAAAGGCCAGTTAATCCTTTTTTAGAAACAGATGCTGGTGGGGTCTTTCCATCTGGTGATTCTTTTTTAGTCTATCCAGGTGAGGATCAACCTCTTGCCTCCATTCGGTTAAAGGTGCTTAATGAAGCCATGCAGGACATTCGGATACTGAATTTATTGGAATCGTGGATTGGCAAAAAAGCGGTTATTGCGTTGCTAGAAACCGATATCTCCCCTTTGAAGTTTGATTCTTATCCCAAAGAGGCCTACTGGCAAATTGAGATGCGCCAAAAAATAAATCTAACGATTAAGAAATATTTGGGAGGTCAGGGTGATGAAATCAACCGTCAAGGTCGGTAGCCAAAGAGTACTGTGACTGAACTAAATTGGAGTATTTAAGGCGGCGATGACTAGTGACATCTAAAAATAGCTTGTAGAAGAGATGAACAGTTGTGCGACAAGAGCATCGATGAATTCCAGGAAACGTAAGTGCCGCAGCAAGGGATGGTCACTTAGAAGTTAGCACCGAATTTATGCTATAATGTGAACTATCAGAAAACAAGTAGGTGAACAGCATAGGGAAAAAAGCATATCTATTAGGTGCCGTAGGGGTTTTGTTAATTGTTGGCATATTTAGTTATTTAATCATTGGGAATAACACTCAGGAAAAGGCTCTTGAAACATCGGAAATCCCCTCACAACCCATCACCAAAACCGATAAATTGTGGGTGATTTCCGATGTTCATTACCTGTCGGACAAACTGCACGATCAAGGAGAGCAGTTTCAATTTATAAAAAAAACTTCCGCAGGCAAAGACTTAGATTATCCGCGAGAACGTCTGGAAGCACTTCTTTGGCAAATTGAAAAAGAACGGCCAAAAGGACTGATTGTCAGCGGTGATTTGACACTAAACGGCGAAAAATTAAGTGCCGAAGAACTAGCAGGTTATTTTAAACGAGCGGAAGAGTTAGGCACACAAGTCTATGTGATTCCTGGTAATCATGACATCTCAGATGGCTGGGCTCGTCGTTACAAAGGAGATCAGATGGAACGTACGGATCAAATTTTACCAGGTGAGTTTGCCGACATTTTTGCAGATATGGGCTATGATGAGGCTTTTTCTCGAGACGATGACTCATTAAGCTATGCCGTTCGTCCATTTAATGATGTGATGCTGGTTATGATTGATACAAATAAATACATTAACGATGTCAGTGGCTCAAGCCCGCAAACCAGTGGGAAATTGCGGACTAAAACGTATGAATGGTTGGAGACAATCTTTGCTCAAGCCAAGAAAGAAAAAGCCATGGTGATTCCCGTGATGCACCATAATTTGACCGATCACAACAGTCAGGTTAATAAAGGGTTTACCATCGATCAAGCAGGAAATGTGCAGGATTTTTTATTTAAACATCAGATGAATCTCGTCCTAACGGGTCATATTCATACGCAAGATATTGCATCGATCGTCAAAGGTAATCAGACTATTTACGATATTGCCACGGGCAGTTTTGCGACTCTCTCTAATCCAATTGGGGAAATCAGTATTGAGGACAAGGTTCTGACGTATCAAAAGAAACAACTTCTAATGGATGACTGGGCCCAAGCAACTGATCAAAAGGACCCGCAATTACTGGACTATTCAGGTTATTCTCAAAAGTTATTTAACGACGATGGAATCGGCATGGCTTACCGTCAAATGTATGAAGAAGGCTGGTACGATGAAAAAACCGCTGATTTAGTAGCCGATTTTATCGGCCAGATGAACGTTCGTTATTTTGATGGTGAAGACTATTATGATCAAGAGGAAATGGCGGCGATTGAAGCTGATGAAGGCTATCAATTGCTAAAAAAACAGCCCGATAGTTTTTTGCTAGCGTATGTGGAGTCGATTTTAATTGATCAAGACGTAGATGATACCCATGTGGAAATTCCGATTGGTTATTGACAAGTGATTCAATTCAAATTATAATAATTTTAATCGTAATTTAATAATTGAATGCAACGAAGAGGAAAGTATTTTTCAGGAATCATTTAAAGAGAGCTCCAGCTGGTGTGAAGGAGCAGTGAGATGGAAAAGAAAATGGCCTTAGAGCATGATCAGTCGAACACATTTAGACTGGCACAGGAGCGCCTGTTACAGCGCCACAGCATAGTTGGTTTGTGCTTGAGGATTATTGAAAGATAATCAAATGAAGGTGGTACCACGAAAGTTAACAGCTCTCGTCCTTTATCCTAGTTTTGGGATAGAGGACGGGAGTTTTTTGATTTTAAAAAATGAAGATGTCAATTTTGACAGTAGGGGGAAATAGGATGAAAACAACTGTAAAAAAATGGGGCTTAGTGATTAGCCTTTTAGGAGCCGTCACACTGGCTGCCTGCGGTAACAAGGAAGAAAGTACGAGTAGTTCAAAGGGAGCGGAAAAAGTTGAACAAGCCATTGCCATTAGCTTGCCGGCGGAACTGGTAACCTTGGATACCACCCAAACAACAGATAAAAATACCTTTACAATTGCCCAGCATTTATTTGAAGGCTTGTACCGTTTAGACGATAAAAGTGTGCCAGTACCTGGTTTAGCTGAAGAGGCAGAAATTAGTGAGGACGGACTCACTTACAACTTTAAACTCCGTGAGGATGCTAAATGGAGCAATGGTGATCCGATTACCGCCGATGATTTTGTGTTTGCCTGGAAACGATTGGTTGATCCTGCATCAGGAGCCCCAAATGCCTACTTATTGGACAACATAAAAAACAGTAAAGAAATTCGCTTAGGTGAAAAAGCAGTCGATGAGATTGGTATTTCCGCTCCAACGAAAGATGAATTTAAAGTGGAACTAATTAACCCTCAAGCGTCGTTTTTGACCTTGATTTCGATAGTCTGGTTAGCGCCTCAGCAAGAAGCATATGTAACTGAACAAGGGGATGACTATGCTTCAGATGGGGACCACCTTTTAGCCAGTGGACCTTTTACCATTACGGATTGGGAACTGGGTAGCGATACGTGGACGTTAAACCCTAACCCAGAATATTATGATAAAGATCAAGTGAAGCTACAAGAAATTAAAGGGACGACGGTTAAAGAAGAGAATACGGGAATTAATTTGTTCTCAGCCGGAGACTTGGATTTAACGCGTATTAGTGGGGCCTATGTGGCAGAGAATGCTAACGATGATGCTTTTGTTTCCCATTCGGATATCTCTAATTTCTTCTTGGACTTTAATAAAAAAGAAGGCACGCCATTGGCCAATGTCAACTTGCGTAAGGCGATAGCCTATGCTATTGACAAAGAACCCTTAACAGCCAGCACCTTAAACGATGGCGCTAAACCACTGAATGGTCTGGTCCCAGAAAATCTCTTCGTCAATCAGAAAACTCAAACCGATTTCCGTAAATACAGTGGTGACTATGCCACATTCGATCAGGAAAAGGCCAAAAAATTCTGGAAAGAAGCTCAAAAAGAAGTGGGCGATCAAGTGGAATTGACGTTTTTAGTCTCAGATGATGACAACGGTAAAAAAGTCTCTGAATACATCCAAAGCCAAATTGAAGAAACCCTTGAAGGCGTTAAGATCAACATCACGCCACAACCTAAAAATAACGTCAACCAGTCTCGTCGGGACAAGGACTATGAATTATCTTTTTCTGGCTGGAATGCGGGAGACAACAACTTGGGTATGTTCTTTATTTTATATGAGACAGATTCGGCTTATAACTACGGCAGCTATTCCAATCTTAACTATGATAAACTGGCAGTAGCAGCTAAAACAACCAATGCCAATGATGTGGATAAACAATTTGCGGACTACAAAGCAGCGGAACAAATTTTATTAGAAGAAGATGCCGCTCAAGTTCCCTTGTATCAAAGTGCCTCAAATTACTTAATCAATCCAAAGATTAAAGACGTGGCTTACCCCACTTATGGTAATTATTTTGGCTTACGTAATGCTTACGTTGAGTAGGTAATTTTTTCATAGAAAGAGGGAGAGTCAGTGAGTTTATTAGAACGGTTTATCACCTACACAAAAATCAACACCCGCTCAGATGGGACAAGTCAAACAGTACCAACTACTTACAGTCAGGTGGTATTTGCCAAACAACTGGCCGCAGATTTACGGGAACTGGGCTTGTCCGAAGTGGAATATTTAGAAAAAAACAGCTTTGTGACAGCCACATTGCCTGCTAATGGGCCTTCAGTAGGACCTGTGTTAGGTCTGATTGCTCATGTAGATACGGCGGATTATTCAGCAGAATCCATTTCACCACAAGTTCATGAGAATTACGACGGCCAGGATGTGGTGTTACATCCGGAAAAAGGATTGGTTTTGTCAGTGTCAGATTTTCCTAATTTGAAAAATTATGTGGGACAAACGTTGATTACCACTGATGGCACCACCTTACTAGGAGCGGATGATAAAGCGGGGATCGTGGAGATTATTGGAGCAGTCGAGTATTTCTTGAACAATCCTGAGATTCCTCATGGCGAGATTCGCTTAGCCTTTGGACCTGATGAAGAGATTGGTCGGGGAGCCGACTTGTTTGACGCGGAGCATTTTCGTGCCAAGTATGCTTATACGATTGACAGTGGCACAGTAGGCCATTTGGAATACGAGACTTTTAACGCGGCTCAGGCGGTCATTACCATTGACGGCGTGAGTGTTCATCCGGGAACGGCAAAAGGCAGTTTGATTAATGCTAATAAACTAGGTAAACAGTTGGATGATCGCTTGCCACAAGCTGAAGTGCCAGAGGAAACTGAAGGTTATGAAGGGTTTTATTTGTTGCACAACTTCACAGGAACGATTGACAAGGCGGAGCTGGTCTATATTATTCGCGACCATGATACAGCGAAATTTAAGGCCCGCAAACAATTTTTAGTGGATCAGGTCGCAGCGATTAATGCCACCTTGGATAAACCCCGTCTGCAAATTGAGTTAACGGATCAATATTACAATATGGGAGACATCATCAAAGCGGATTTCTATCCAGTGGAACTTGCTTTGAAAGCCATGGAAAAACAAGGAATCACTCCAATTGTCACGCCTTTTAGAGGCGGAACTGACGGGTCGAAAATATCCTTTAAAGGCATCCCAACGCCTAATATCTTTACAGGTGGTGAAAACTTCCATGGCCAATACGAATTTATTACGCTTGAAGCCATGGAAAAGACCGTGGAGACACTTGTAGAGCTGATTAAATTAAATACAACAGGATTTTAAAAGAGCTGACAAGGAGACTTGTCAGCTCTCTTTTAATGGACACCAGTAGCAAGAGCTCATTTTTTTCTGTTAATCACGACCCTCTAGCGTTTCTATTTTCAGCCTAATAAGGTATAATATGAAAGATTATGACTGGAAAAGTTAGGTGAAAAGCATGGAGATAATTGAAAAGGCGCCAGCCAAGATAAATTTGGGGCTGGATGCGTTATATAAAAGAGACGACGGCTATCATGAGTTAAAAATGATTATGTCGAGTGTGGATCTGGCCGATAAATTAGTCTTTCGTGAACTGCCACAAGATGAGATTATCATTGAAACAGATAGCAGTTTTTTACCTGTGGATAAGCGAAATCATATTTATCAAGCCGCTCAAGTACTGAAACAAGCCTGCCAGATTGAGAAGGGCGTTTATGTCAATGTCCGCAAACGAATTCCCGTAGCTGCAGGCTTAGCCGGAGGCAGCAGTGATGCGGCAGCCACGTTAAGAGGGTTGAATCGCTTGTGGAATCTGGGCTTAAGTTTAGATGAATTAGCGGTTTTAGGGGTGGAGGTAGGTTCCGATGTGCCTTATTGCGTTCGTGGTAATACGGCAGTCGTCAGCGGTCGAGGAGATCTCTTAAAGCCCTTGCCAGCCATGCCCCAGTGCTGGGTTGTGATGGTGAAGCCCCGAATCAGCGTGTCCACACGAACGGTTTTTGGTAGTTTATCCTTTAGTGATATTCATCATCCAGATATCGATGCCATTGAAGCGGCAGTGGTGGCTCAGGATTATCATGAGATGGTCAAACATCTGGGGAATTCGTTGGAGTCAGTGACCATTCAGAAACATCCAATCGTGCAACAGATCAAGGATAAGATGATGAAATTTGGTGCCGATGCAGCTTTAATGAGTGGCAGTGGCCCAACGGTCTTTGCCTTGTGTGAAAAATACTCACGAGCTCAGCGAGTAAGCAACGGCTTGAAAGGTTTTTGCCAAGATGTCCATATTGTCAGGACCTTGAAGCAAGAGTAAATACATAAGAAGGCTGGAGAAACTGCTCCAGTCTTTTTTGAATAGCCAAACGCTAGAGTGTAAAAAAGTTTTTTTTACTTGACGAAGGGAGCTAGAAGGTGGTATTCTACTTATTGTCTTCAAAACGGAATCCTTACGTTTTATATTTGGATAAAAAAGTAAAGTATGACCTTATACATATGCTAGATATACGTCAAGTTCTTAAGGGACTAAAAAATAAGCTCGAGGAAGGAGCCCCAAGTGAATCATTACATCGATGTTAGTCATTTAACTTTTTATTATGGCGAAGAGCCAGTGCTACAAGATATATCTTATTACGTTGACCCAGGAGAGTTTGTGATTTTAACAGGGGAAAACGGCGCAGCCAAATCCACCTTGATTCGTAATACCCTGGGATTGTTGCAACCAGCCGAAGGAAGCGTCAAGGTGGCGAAAAAAAATACCCAAGGAGAACCATTGAGTATCGGGTATATTCCTCAACAAGTGGCTTCTTTTAATGCCGGCTTTCCAAGTACGGTTTTGGAATTGGTGCAATCAGGTCGTTTTCAACGGGGGAAATGGTTTAAACGATTTTCTGATAAAGACCACCAGCATGTGGAAAAAGCGTTAAAATCAGTTGGTATGTGGGAGATGCGCGATCGTCGGATTGGTGAATTATCTGGTGGACAAAAGCAACGAATTTGTTTAGCTCGAATATTTGCAACGGATCCTGATTTATTTGTGTTAGATGAGCCTACCACTGGGATGGATGAAGGCTCTCGTGGGGATTTTTATGAGCTATTGCGTCACAATGCTCATGATCACGGCAAAGCCATCTTGATGATTACTCACGATCACGAAGATATTAAACAATACGCAGATCGTCATATTCGGTTAGTCAGAAAGGAGGACTCAGAATGGAGATGTTTTCATATGAGTTCATGAGAAGAGCCCTCTTAGCGGCGAGTTTTATGGCAGTGATTGCCCCGATGTTAGGTGTCTTTTTAGTCGTTAGGCGACAGTCTTTACTAGCAGACACCTTATCTCACGTCTCCTTAGCAGGTATCGCATTGGGCTTTTTTATCAATATTAATCCCACGGTGACGACACTGGTTGTCGTTGTGATTGCCGCAGTTATTTTGGAATACTTGCGAATGATTTACAGCACCTATTCCGAAGTGTCCACCGCCATATTGATGTCTGGTGGTCTAGCGACTGCTTTGGTGCTGATGAATGCCAATAAAGGCAATTCGTCTATGCGGATTCAACAATATTTGTTCGGGTCAATTGTGACCATTAGCTGGGATCAAGTGATTATTCTGGGAGTGCTCTTAATGGCTCTTGTGGTCCTCTTTGTGCTCTTTAAACGACCAATGTATGTCTTAACCTTCGATGAAGATACGGCTCATGTAGACGGCTTGCCTGTCCGCTGGATGTCTTTGTTGTTTAATGTAATTACCGGAGTGGCAATTACCGTGATGATTCCCATTGCAGGTGCTTTGCTAGTCTCGGCCATCATGGTCTTGCCGGCAGCGATTGCCATGCGGATTGGGCGTAGTTTTAATCGAGTCTTGTTGATTAGCGTAGTGATCGGGTTAATCGGGATGTTGTCAGGTCTGGTCAGTTCCTATCAAGTTGACACACCGCCAGGGGCAACTATCACGTTGATTTTTATCCTAATGTTCCTAATTGTTATGGTCTTAAAAAAGGTTTTAGTCAAAAAGAAAGTGACTTCTGGCAAATAAATTAAAAAAAACTCTTTGTTGTTGAGAAAAAATCGACAATAAAGAGTTTTTTTCGCGAATAAACCTGATATTAGTTCAAATTTAGAGTAACAGTGAACGTTTTCAGTTTGAAATTGAGCATAAAATTAGGATTGACGAACGTTTTATAAGAAAATAGAGAAAAGACTAGGATTTTCCCGAAATTAATCATATAATATGATGTGAATAATAAAGTAGAAGAGGTGACAGTTATGAAAGTTAGAAGAAGTGAGCGATTGATCGACATGACACAGTATTTATTGGAACATCCGCATACATTAATTTCTTTAACTTTTTTTGCAAAAAGATACAGTTCAGCTAAATCGTCAATTAGCGAGGATTTAGGGATTATTAAACGGACATTCAAAACTAGAGGGACGGGAATCTTAGAGACGATCCCAGGTGCAGCTGGTGGGGTTCGGTTTATTCCGGAAATTTCACCGGAACAGGCAAAAGAAATTATTGACGGGCTGTGTGAACGTCTATCAGAGCAAGATCGTTTGCTTCCAGGTGGCTATGTCTACTTATCTGATTTACTTGGTGAACCAGATTTATTAAGACAAGTCGGCCAAATTATTGCCTCTAAATATAAAGATCAAAAAATTGACGCAGTCATGACTGTTGCGACCAAAGGGGTTCCAATTGCTCAAGCCGTTTCCTATCACTTGAACGCGCCCTTTGTAATCGTTCGTCGGGATTCAAAAATTACTGAAGGCTCAACAGTTAGTGTTAATTACGTCTCTGGTTCGTCTCAACGAATCGAAAAGATGGAACTGTCCAAACGTAGTTTAAAACGAGGCTCTCGGGTGTTAGTCGTCGATGACTTTATGAAGGGTGGCGGCACGGTTAATGGTATGAAGGGCTTGATTGAAGAATTTGAAGCGGAACTAGTTGGCATTACCGTCTTTGCTGAATCAACTTTTAGCGGTCGCCGAGTCATTGATGAATACAATTCATTATTATGTGTCAAAGATGTTGACACCCATACCAAAACAATTAAGGTTGTCCCAGGAACCTATTTTGAGTAAAATAGAGAGTGATAACTAGCTAAGATTAGCTGACTAGACCAATTATGATTGGTCTGGTTGTGCCAGCTAGTCACTAACAAAGGTTAAGACTAAAACACTCAAAATGAGGGGGAAATAAATGTGAATAAACGATATGCTATTATTTTAGCTGCAGGCCAAGGGTCACGGATGAAATCAAAAACTTATAAAGTGCTACATCAAATCGCCGGTAAATCCATGGTGGAACACGTTCTGGGTAATGTTGAAAAACTAATGCCGGAAATGGTTGTGACGGTGGTTGGTTTTGGCGCGGAAGACGTTAAGGCCAAGTTAGGCGAACGTTCGGCATTTGCTCTACAAGCGGAACAACTGGGAACGGGGCACGCTGTCTTAATGACCAAGGAACAATTGGCAGATAAGAAAGGCACGACTTTGGTTATCTGTGGTGACACGCCGTTGATTACGGCTGAAACTTTGGATGCCTTATTTGCGGAGCACGAAAAAACAGGGGCCAAAGCGACGATTTTAACAGCCCATGCGGAAGTTCCTTTTGGCTACGGACGGATTATTCGTGGAGGCAACAGCCAAGTCGAGAAGATTGTAGAAGAAAAAGATGCTTCACCAGAGGAACGCTTAACGCAAGAAATTAACACGGGTACTTTTTGCTTTGATAATGAAGCCCTATTTGGAGCCTTGACTCAAGTTGGCAACAACAATGCTCAAGGTGAATATTATCTGCCAGATGTGATTGGTATCCTTCAGTCACAAGGAGAGGTTATTTCTGCATACAAGATGGCGGATTTAAAGGATTCTATCGGTATTAACGATCGCTTAGCCTTGGCGGAAGCAACGGCTACTATGCGCCGTCGGATAAATCGGGGGCATATGATAAATGGCGTGACCTTTATCGATCCGGAAACGACTTATATTGATGCAGATGTGGTTATTGGTAACGATACACTAATCGAAGCAGGTGTTCAATTAAAAGGGACAACCACCATTGGCTCCGGTTGTTTTATCGGCGCCCACAGTGAAATCATCGACAGTGTGATTGGCGATGACGTGACGGTGCGTTCCTCACATATTGAAGGTGCCCAAGTTGGTCCTAAAAGTGACGTCGGCCCATTTGGACGCCTGCGCCCAGGTGCCGTGCTCCATGAGCATGTCCACGTTGGTAACTTTGTGGAAATAAAAAATGCCTCACTAGGTGAAGACACGAAAGTGGGTCACTTAACCTATGTTGGGGATGCAACCCTTGGGAAGAACGTCAACGTAGGGTGTGGAACGGTTTTTGTGAACTATGACGGCAAAGCCAAACATCACTCAACCATTGGTGACGATGTTTTCTTAGGCTGTCAAACTGGAATCGTCTCGCCTGTTAATGTGGGCGACCGAGCATTTACGGCAGCTGGCTCGACCATTACGGAAGATGTCCCAGATGATTCACTGGCAATTGGCCGAGCGCGCCAAGTAAATAAAGCGGATTATGCAAAAAAATTACCTTATTCGCAATAATTTCACCCTTTACCCTTGATTTTCATCAGGAAAATGACTACTATTTATAAGGAAGCAAATAATTTCTCAAAAAAGAAAGCGGAGGTCCTCATGTCGAAACATTACTTTGATCCAAGACTGAAAATATTTTCACTCAACTCTAACAAGAAGTTAGCAGAAAAAATTGCAGACGCTGTCGGAGTCGAGCTAGGCAAATCATCAGTAAGTCAATTTAGTGATGGCGAAATTCAAATTAACATTGAAGAAAGTATTCGTGGTGATCATGTTTACTTAATTCAGTCAACTAGCTACCCAGTCAATGATAATTTAATGGAACTGTTAATTATGATTGATGCCTTAAAGAGAGCTAGTGCCAAAACGATTAACGTGGTGATGCCTTACTACGGTTATGCACGTCAAGATCGTAAAGCTCGTTCTCGTGAACCGATTACAGCTAAGTTAGTAGCAAACATGCTAACAGCAGCTGGCGCAACTCGCGTTCTAACCTTAGATTTGCACGCGGTTCAAATTCAAGGATTCTTTGATATTCCTGTTGACCATTTAATGGCAGCACCGCTTTTAGCTGATTATTTTATCACTCACGGTTACGTGGGGGATGACACGGTGGTTGTTTCACCTGACCATGGTGGCGTGACCCGTGCCCGTAAGTTAGCAGAATTCCTAAAGGCGCCAATTGCGATTATCGACAAACGTCGTCCAAAAGCAAATGTGGCAGAAGTGATGAATATCATTGGAAATGTTGACGGCAAAAAATGTATTATTATCGATGACATGATCGACACTGCAGGAACCATTACCCTTGCAGCTAAAGCGCTGAAAGAAGCTGGCGCAGTGGAAGTTTTAGCAAGCTGTACTCATCCAGTTTTATCTGGACCAGCTATGGAACGCCTGCAAGATTCACCAATTGAAAAAGTCATTGTGACTGACTCAATTTACTTACCTGAGGAAAACCGTATTGAGAAAATTGAAGAAGTAAGTGTTGGTGCGTTGATTGGCGATGCCATTAAACGTATCCACGAAAATAAACCAGTTAGCCCCTTGTTTGAACAAAAACACACGAGCTAATTACAATTGTCAGGCCAAGGTCTGGGCGTAAAAAGAACCATGGAAATGAGATAACTTCTCGCTTCCATGGTTCTTTTAGGTTGGAAAGGGTGTTAAATTAAGGATAGAAAGAACTTTCTATTGCAATGTTGCTTTGACTATTGTTAAATTAAGCCATCAGTGAAATGAGGTGCCGATTAAATGATTATTAGCGATGTGTTGAAAAATGAACGAGAAAAAAAGCGGGTCACTCAACAACAAGTAGCAACTGAACTTCTAGTCTCACAAAAAACCATTTCTAACTGGGAGTCAGGGAGAACGTTACCTGACATTGAAAATACCATTCGCTTGGCCCAGTATTACCAGTTGTCTTTAGACGATCTCTTGTTAGAAGGCTCCGACATTGTAAAAGAGATGCAGACACAAAAGAAAATAGCGGAGTTGAGCCAACTCTATTTTTGGGGGCCAGTCGTAACAGGGATATTATTGATTATTCTAATGTACTTGTCTCCAGAAATGACTAATTTAGCGAATGTCACAGTCATTGGATTAGCCTCATTGACGAATGGTTTGTCACTCTGGTATTTTAGACGAAAACTATACCAATTGCGAGGAAAAGAAGAAAAATTAAGAAAAGAATTAATGCAAGCCAAAAAGATGTTCCTCGTCTTTACCGTTTTATTAGGACTGCTTGTAATTTACCTCCTAAGCCTTTAAAAACAAGCTGGGACATAAAGTCGTTTTGCTCCGAGCAATCTCGAAGAACCGGTCCAAGCGAATCGGCTATTTCGATTGCTCGGGTTTTGAGAAATTGCCGAGAGAGCAGACTTTTGGAGCGCGTCTATCGCATAATGTTCGTAAAAATATCAGAGGCTGGGACTATTGTCCCAGCCTCTTGCTTATTCGATAGGTTCTTTTGGTTGCTCCAAGGTAGTTTTAGTAACAGCTTGGCCGTTTTGTTGGGCCAGTAAATCACGAATTTCAGTGAGTAATTTTTCGGTTTGTTCAAACTCATCTTCTAAATCAACCTCTTCCACAGGTTTAATCACTGCTTCCCGAGCTTTGTTAATAGCTTTGACAATCATAAAGACGACAAATGCTGTAATTAAAAAGGTAATAACAGCTCCAATTACTTTCCCATAATCGAATGGCACTCCATAAACGTCTATTGACATGCCTTCAATAGCTTTTGTTCCATCTTTATTGCCAGTAATTAGTAAAAAAACAAGTGCGATAATTGGTGTAATAAGTCCGTCTACTAATGATGCCACAATTGCCGTAAAAGCTCCCCCGATGACAACCCCTACTGCCAAGTCTAAAACGTTGCCGCGCATAATGAATTCCTTAAATTCTTTTACCATAACTAAACCCCTCTCAATGTTTATAAGTTAATTATACAAAAGATGATAAGAAAACCAAAGAAATAGGCATTTAATTGATTATTTGTCCAGATATATTTCGAAATATGAACAAAGGTAAGAGTGTCATAATGGTCAAACTTATGCTATTATTAGTAATGAAACTGTAATTAGATAATTCGATTTTTCATGCTAAAATTAGTAAGGAAATCATTAAGATGGCAATAGACCTTTGCCATCGTATTTTTAATCTACTATTATATAAAGAGAGACTAGCGGAAAGTAGGAATAAATAAATGAGCATTGCCTTGAAACAAGGAGTTAATTTACATGTCATCCCCACTGATAAATACAAAACCATTCGTGTGATGATTCGTTTTGCGGCTCCCTTATTAGCGGAGACGATTAGCAAACGAACACTACTTAGCAGTCTTCTGGAAACCAACAGTCAAGCCTATCCAACCCAAACCAAATTAAGTGAAAAGTTGGCCGATTTATATGGTGCAAGCTTTGGGATTAACGTCAATAAAAAAGGTGACAGTCATTATATGAGTGTTATTTTAAACGTGGTCAACGACAAGTTTTTACCCAATGACGAAACGGTTTTACCAGAAGCAATTGCCTTTTTAAATGAAATTATTTTTCATCCAAATGCTACTGATAGTCAATTCGATCAAGCCACATTTACGCGAGAACAAGAGAATTTAAACGAATACATCACGTCGATTTATGACGATAAACAAAGCTATGCAGCTCTGGCCTTGCAAGCTCTATATTTTGGTCAAGCGGACCAGCAAAAGGTGCCAAGCTTCGGAACTGTTGAAGGGGTCTCTGCCGAGACGGCTGAGACTATTAAAGCCTATTACGACACCATGTTGCAAACCGATGACATAGACATTATCGTGATTGGTGATGTGGAAGAAGAGGCCATTAGCCAGTTGTTCCAAGCCTGGTCATTTAAAGATCGACCAGCCTACGAACAACCCTTCTATAAACAAGCCTTAGTGCCGGAAGTCTTAACGAAAATTGATGTTCAGCCTGTTATTCAATCCAAATTAAATCTGGCGTACCAGACGGATATTTATTACCATAAAGACGCTTATTTTGCCTTGCAAGTCTTTAACGGCTTATTCGGTGGTTTTCCTCATTCCAAGTTATTTATGAATGTTCGGGAAAAGGAGAGTATGGCTTATTACGCCTCTAGCTCAATCGACACCTTCCGTGGACTGTTAACGGTGCAAACGGGAATTGACGGAGCCAATAAAGAGCGGGTGCTAACCCTTGTGGAAGAACAACTAGCAAGCTTAATCGCCGGCGATATCGAATCAGATGCCTTAGGGCAAACAAAGGAAATGTTGAAGAATCAATATTTACTTTCCTTGGATAACCCTAGCGCGGTGACAGAAGCGGCCTATATTGACAGTAAATTTCCTCATTCGCAAATGACGGACGATCAGTGGTTAGCGGCTGTTGAGGCAGTCAGTTTAGTCGATGTTCAGCACGTAGCAGCAAAACTTAAACTTCAAGCTGTCTACTTTATGGAAGGAGGGCAAGCTTAATGGAAAGAATTGATTATCCGGTTTTAGACGAAACCTTATACACGGAAACCTTGGCCAATGGCTTACGAGTGACCTTGTTGCCAAAAGTGGGGTTTAATAAGACTTACGGGTTGTTTACCACGAATTATGGTTCCATCGACAATCAGTTTATTCCGATTGGAGAGACGGAATTCACGGAAGTCCCAGATGGGATTGCCCATTTTCTAGAGCATAAAATGTTTGAAAAAGAAAACGGCGATGTCTTTCAAATATTTGGCAAACAAGGGGCATCAGCTAACGCTTTTACCAGCTTTACCCGGACCAGCTATCTGTTCTCAAGTACGGGTCAAGTAGCTAAAAACATGGAGACCTTATTGGATTTTGTTCAAGGACCTTATTTTACTAAAGAGACTGTGGATAAAGAAAAAGGCATTATCGGCCAAGAAATTCAAATGTATCAGGACGATGCCAACTGGCGCTTGTTTTTCGGAATCATCAGCAATCTTTACCCCAAACATCCCTTGCACATCGATATTGCAGGGACGATTGAGAGTATCGGAGAGATTACGGCTGAAGATTTGTATCTCTGTTACAACACATTCTATCACCCGAGTAACATGAATTTATTGGTAGTTGGTAAAATGGACCCAGAAGAGATGATGGCTTTAATTCGTGAGAATCAAGGTGCTAAAGAGTTTCCTGCGGCAGCTCCGATTGAGCGTCGTTTCCCAGTGGAAGATGGGTCAGATATCATCAAAGAATCCCAGTTGAAGATGCCTGTTAGCCGACCGAAAGGAATTGTCGGTATTAAAGGAATCGGGGCATTGCCAACAGATGGGTTGGAGTTGCTACGCTATAAAACGTCGGCTAGTTTGTTGATGGAATTACTCTTTGGTGATACCTCGGCTAATCAGTTAGCGATGTACGATGAAGGGTTAATCGATGATAGTTTTGGTTATGAATTTAATTTGGATCGTGAATTTTATTTTGCCGATTTTGGTGGCGACAGCAGTCGACCAGAAGAAATGGTGGCACGAATTCGTGAGATTTTATTAACGGCTCAAGACAGTCCTGAAATTACCGCTGACAACCTAACCTTATTGAAGAAACAAATGCTAGGGAAGTATTTACAATCGTTAAATTCCTTGGAATACATTGCCAACCAGTTTAGTCAAATGCAGTTTGGAGACGCAACGCTCTTCGATATGGCGGAAGTAATTGAAAGCATTGAGTTAAGTGATATTCGCGGTGTGATTGATCATTTTATTAAAGAAGAGGCCATGAGTAATTTTTATATGTATCCCACTGAGGATAAGTAGATGTAATATGCTTTAATTTTAGGGGCAAGTGGCGAAATGGGCAAGCCTGTGCCTGGACATTAGCCGCATCGGGCTGGTCCCTTTATTGCCATTATCATCAACAACCGCAAAGAGTAAAAAACTTGACGAATGCCCTTCAAAAAGAGTATCCTAAACAAGATTTTTTCTCTCTTTCTTGTGACATGAGACAGCCATCGGAGTTACCAACCTTGGTTGCACAATTGTTTTAAGTAGACGCCTTAGTTTTTGCCAGTGGTTTACAGTGCTGTAAAAGGCTGGCAGCAAGCCTTTGCTAAAGCCTATGCTCAAGAGGTGGCAACTTTGGGAATGATGGTTAACGCAGTAGCCCCAGGTGGGGTCAACACCCAAATGAATCAAGTGTGGAACCAAGAAGAACGAGCCAAGTTGGTTGAGGAGATCCCTGTCGGACGATTGGCGGGACCGAGAGAAGTGGCAGAACTCGTTGGCTTTTTAGTCAGTGAGAAAAGTGGCTATCTAACAGAAACAACCATTCCGATTTCAGGTGGTTGGAAAGTTTAACAATACAGAAAAAAAGGTGAGCAAGTGGAATCTATTGGAGAAATATTAAAAAAAGCAAGATTAGCTAAAGGGCTAACCATCGATGAACTGCAACAAATAACTAAAATTCAAAAACGCTATCTTGAAGCAATAGAAGAAAATGACTACGACCAGGTCCCTGGAACATTCTACGCTCGCTCATTTATTAAGCAATATGCCAATGAGGTCGGCGTTGACGGAGATTACTTGGTCAATCGTTTTGATGGTAAGCCAACCAAGAATATCAAAGCACCGGAAACCGTCCGTGGTTCCCGCTCTGAACTCTACCAAGGGAAACATGGGAGTTCTCGCAAAGGCGGCATCGAAGGCATGATTCCGATGGTGTTGCTGTTTATTGTTGCGGCTCTGATCATCGGTGGGATTGGTTATTTAACCTTGAGGGAAAATGATAAGAAAAGCATGATTGAGAAGCCTAAGGAAGTCGAAGTGGATCAAGGAAGCAGTGAAAGTAAACCTGCCAGCCAGTCAACCGCTTCAAGCGCCTCGGCTGAAAGCTCGACCACAGAAAGTAAAAAAGAAGAGATGGCAATTGTTTTTGATAGTGAGACCGGTGGCGAAGTGGCCATGACCATTAACCAAGCAAAAAGCCCTTTAAAGTTTGAATTTGAAGGCATCAACGATGCCTGTTGGATTGGGATTATCGTCGATGGCAATTACATTTACGATTACACCCTGAATCCAGGCGAAAATGCTTCGACAGAATTAACAGCTGACCAGGCGACGGCCACCTTAGTATTAGGCGCTTCTGGTAATGTTAAAGTCAAAGTGAACGGTCAGGAATTGAATTTCAATCCTAATAACACCGGCTCAATCAAACGCAACATTAATTTAACGATTAATTACGGCGCAACAGCTGAAAATCAATAAAAGGTGTCACAAGTAGAAAGTGGAAGGTGTGAGTGGTTTGAATTTACCTAATAAATTAACGGTTATCCGCATTTGTATGATCCCTATTTTTATTATCGTAGTAGGAATAGACTTTGGGTGGGGGGATATTTCGATAGCGGGAACAACTGTTGCGGTCAACCAGTTTGTCGGCATGCTGATTTTTGCAGTGGCCAGTTTAACAGATTGGCTTGATGGTAAAATTGCCCGTTCTCAAGGCTTAGTGACAAACTTTGGTAAATTTGCTGATCCATTGGCAGATAAAATGCTAGTAATGACCGCTTTTATCATGCTAGTCGCTCAAGATAAAGCACCGGCTTGGGTTGTGGCGATTATCGTCTGTCGTGAATTAGCCGTGACTGGTTTACGGTTATTGCTAGTGGAAGACGGGGAAGTCATGGCGGCAGCTTGGCCAGGAAAAGTTAAAACAGCGACTCAAATGTTTGCGATTATTTTTATCATGTTAAATAACGCGCCATTTGAAGCAATTGGGTTTCCATTGGCAGAAATATTATTGTACGCTTGCCTAGTCTTTACGATTTATTCAGGAGTGGATTATTTCATTAAAAATGCCCATGTCTTTAAAGGCTCGATGTAAATAGTAGCCATGTTAAGTCTCTTGCCAACTTGGTGGAGGCTTTTTTTTGTGGGAAAGCGGTCGACTGGAAAGTGGCAAAAGAGGGGCCCGAGAAAAAAATATGATATAATTAAACGGAAATAGCCAAAAAATGCGAATACTATATTATGGACGAAAGAGTGATTATGTGAAAGCTGAAATTATTGCCGTGGGAACAGAATTATTATTGGGTCAAGTTGTTAATACCAATGCCACCTTTCTCTCAGAGGAGTTAGCCGCATTAGGGTTTGAAGTCTATTATCAAACAGTCGTAGGCGACAACCCCGCCCGCCTAGAAGAACTGTTGCAACTGGCTGAAACTCGTAGTCAGTTAATCGTCCTCTGTGGTGGTTTAGGTCCAACAGACGATGATTTAACCCGTGATGTAGTAGCGAAGCACGTGAATGAAGCCTTGATAACGGACGAAGAAGCCATGGCGAAAATCGAAAATCATATCAATCGGGCTGGCCATCCCATGACAGAAAATAACCGACGTCAAGCGCTGTCGATTGAACACGGCCGGGTGATTCAAAATCCCAATGGCTTAGCGGCAGGGACTCTTTACCAAAATGGTCAGGTAACCTTTCTCTTATTGCCAGGACCTCCGGGAGAATTGATTCCCATGTTTCGTCAAAATGCTCGCCCACTTTTGGCTGAACTACTGCCTCAACAAGACTTGCTGAGCTCGCGGGTGATGCGTTTCTTTGGAATTGGCGAATCGCGATTGGTGACGGTATTAGCTGACTTAATCGATGGTCAAACCAATCCGACGATTGCCCCTTACGCCCAACCAAATGAAGTTACCTTGCGCCTGACAGCCAAAGCCGCCAATGAAGAGGAAGCTCAGTCGATGTTAGATGAACTTGAAGGAAGTGTCATGGCCCTTGTGGGGGATTATTTTTATGGCTATGGCGATGGTAATTCTCTTGTAGCCGAGACGGTTAAGGAATTAAAACGTGTGGGACTAACCGTGACTAGCGCCGAGAGTCTGACAGCAGGATTGTTCCAAAGTACCTTGGGAAGTGTGCCCGGTGTTTCGGATGTTTACAAGGGTGGTTTTGTGACTTACAGTAATCAAGCCAAGGAAGACTTGCTGGGAATTCCGAATGGGCTAATTGCCGAACACGGTGTGGTGAGTCGGGAAGTCGCCATGGCGATGGCAGAAGAAGCCCGTTTGGCCATGGACAGTGACTACAGCATTTCCTTTACTGGGGTTGCAGGACCTGACGAGTTGGAAGGTCAACCTGCTGGGACTGTGTGGATCGGTGTGGCATCAAAAGATTCAGGGGTCTACGCCAAATTATTCCAGTTTAACCGTGACCGTAACTACATAAGACACAGCGCCGTCATGGCGGGATTGGACCTGTTGCGCAAACAAATTTTAGGAGAAAAGCTGCAATAACAAGCTTCATTATAAGTCGTTGAAAAATAAAGCGAACAAACATTCGCTTTTTGCTTGATTTTTGTGGCAAAAGCAAGTATGATTAATGAAACGCTGCTAAAACTGACAGTTTGGTTTTAACAGCAAGACTTACATGTAGTGGTAAAAAAGTGTAAACAAACTAGGAGGTTTATATATTGGCAGACGATCGTAAAGTAGCATTAGATGCTGCGTTAAAAAAGATAGAAAAAAACTTTGGTAAAGGCTCAATCATGAAATTGGGTGAAAAAATCGATACCCAAATCTCAACAGTTCCAAGTGGTTCATTAGCTCTGGACGTGGCCTTGGGTGTAGGTGGCTATCCACGTGGACGGATTATTGAAGTCTACGGTCCAGAAAGTTCAGGTAAAACAACGGTTGCCTTACATGCGATTGCAGAAGTGCAACGAGCTGGTGGAACGGCAGCCTTTATTGATGCGGAGCATGCCTTGGATCCCAAATACGCTCACAACTTAGGCGTTAACATCGACGAATTATTATTATCACAACCAGATACAGGTGAGCAAGGCTTAGAAATTGCAGATGCCTTAGTCTCAAGTGGTGCCATTGATATCGTCGTTGTCGATTCAGTTGCGGCCTTAGTTCCCCGTGCGGAAATTGATGGCGAAATGGGTGACGCTCATGTGGGCTTACAAGCTCGTTTGATGTCACAAGCCCTACGTAAACTATCAGGTTCAATCAATAAGACAAAAACAATTGCCTTGTTTATCAACCAAATTCGTGAAAAAGTTGGCGTGATGTTTGGTAACCCGGAGATCACACCAGGTGGACGTGCTCTTAAATTCTACGCAACTGTCCGTTTAGAAGTGCGTCGTGCTGAGCAATTAAAAATCGGAACGGATATCATTGGTAACCGGACCAAAATTAAAGTCGTTAAAAATAAAGTAGCGCCGCCCTTTAAAGTGGCTGAAGTTGATTTAATGTATGGTGAAGGAATTTCCCGTGAAGGTGAGTTGCTTGATATGGCCGCTGATCGCGACATCGTTGACAAGAGTGGTTCGTGGTATTCTTACAAGGAAGAACGGATTGGTCAAGGTCGTGAAAATGCGAAGAAATACATTAAAGAGCACCCAGAAATGTACGAAGAAATCTCCCTTCGTGTTAGAAATGAATACGGGATCGGTGAAGCCGTAGACGTTCCAGACGAAGTAGGCGAAGTCCCATTGGATTTAGAAGAATAACCTAACGAAGTCCCTCATTGAAATATATGGGGGGCTTTTTTTTGGATTGCCTGTGGACCGCTAGGCAATCCCGAGGCTTGTGGTGTTGGAAGTCTGATGGGTGTCTTGTTAAAGCGAGGCGTGTAGATGGGACTGCCTGTGGACCGCTAGGCAATCGAGGCTTGTGGTGTTGGAAGTCTGATGGCTGTCTTGTTAAAGCGGGGCGTGTAGATGGGATTGTTTGTGGACCGCTAGGCAATCCCGAGGCTTGTGGTGTTGGAAGTCTGATGG